>JALTFR010000042.1 GCA_027006785.1 Thermoplasmata archaeon
CCTCCAGACTGCTTCCGAGATGCTTCATGTGGTCCATTCCGATGGAGGTTATCACGCCTGTGCGGAACTCAGTTATGTTCGTCGAGTCCAGGCGGCCCCCCATTCCCGTTTCCACCACCCAGACATCCGCCTCCGAATCAGAGAAATGCCTGAATGCCATGGATGTCGTTACTTCAAAGAATGTCGGATAAACACCCCTTGCGTTGAGCTCCTGGACCTTATCTCTGAAATAGTGAATAAGCACTGTGAGTTCCTTTTCGGATATGGGCTTTCCATTTATGGCAATCCTTTCCCTGAAATCAACGAGGTGCGGGGATGTGTATGTCCCAACCCGATAGCCTGCCTTAACGAGCATCGAGGTCAGCATCGCTGCCACGGAACCTTTGCCATTGGTCCCTGCGATATGCACTCCCTTCGCTCCTTCATGCGGGTTTCCGGCCATTTTCAGCAGTTCCCTCGTGTTGTTCAGGCCGAGCTTTATACCGAACTTCCCCAGGGAATAGAGCCAGTCTATACCCTTCTCCATTTCACTCAAGGGCCTCATCTCCCCACTGCTTTTCCGTATATCCATAAAGAAGAGGCGCAACTATTATTGTAACCAGTACAAAGAGAATCAGAGCCGTGAAGATATCCTGAGATATCACACCGCTTTCCAGAGCGTATCTGGCCAGTATCATCTCGAGCGCTCCCCTTCCGAGCATGGCGGTTGCAACCATGAATGAGGCTTTTCCTGAAAAGCCGGATAATCTGGCGCCGAGCCCGCAACCGATATATTTCCCTGCAAAACCGAGACCTACGAAAAGGCCCACCATAGCGATTATTATAAGGTAGTTCTCAGAGCCAACAGTATTGTATGAAAGGACAAGGCCCACATAACCGAAGAAAAGAGGTGCGAATATTGCCTTGAGCATGGCATTCAGGTCCGCCATCATATTGTTCCATGCAATCCTCCTTTTCAGCATTGGTCCGACCTTCATTCCCCATTTTCCTATGACAAGACCGCCTATATATGCGCCGATAACAGCATTGAGCCCCACGAGCCTGGATGCTATTCCAAATGCGAATGCCGTAAGTATAGCCGTGGTCAGCAATAGTTTTTCAGATCCCTCTTCCGAGCGAATTCTATCGAAGAGCCAGTCTATAAGCTTCGCCACGATAAAAAATGAAACCAGCATGAAGACGAGTATCTTCAGGCTTATGATCGCTATGTTCTCGGGCGTCATGGGAGCACCTCCCAGAACGGAAGATGAAACTATTCCCAGAAGGAATACCGCAAGGATATCGTCCACAAAACTTGCTCCGAGGACAACGGATTTAAGGGTCGGATGAGAACTCTTCGAAAATATGCTGGCGCAGACCTCTATGGCGCTATTGCTCATTATGGCCGATAGAAAGAGGGCGGTGTCCCACCTGAATCCGAGAGCGACAAGTGGGAAGTATACGATAAGAAAGGTTGCTATCACTCCCAGAGAGGCGACAATTATGCTGCCCCTCATGTTCTGCTTGAATGCATTGAAATTTGTATCCATTCCTGCAACCAACATTATGAGAAGTATACCGAAATCAGCAAAAAGTGTGAGAGACTGAGTTGGATATATCAGTCTGAGCACCATCGGACCGAGTATGAAACCACCGATGACCTCGCCTATCATCGATTGATATTCATATCTGGTGAAAAGAAATCCGAAGAGCCTGCTGACAAGAATCAGCACTATCAATGAGAAAAGAAGGTCGGTCTCCATGGTTCATCCCGTTCTTTCACGAGTTTGGAGATAAAATATCTCTTTATTAAGTTTTGGGTTCACCCTCCCAAAGCTTATTTACCGGGTAACGATTGCATGAGCATGAAACCGGAAGACCTTGATATGCTGAGAAGGCTCGCCCTGACGCCGGGAGTGAGCGGCTTTGAGTCCACGATCGCCACGGAGATAAGGTCCATCATAGAGGACTATGTACCGGAGGGCAGCATAAGGGTGGACAACATCGGAAACCTCATCGTGGAGATAGGAGAAGGGGATAAACACCTTGTAATGGCCGCCCACATGGACGAGATCGGAATGGTGGTGTCCAACATAGAGAAGGACGGTACCCTGAGAATAAGGACCGTCGGAGGCGTGGATGCAAGGACGATACTGGCCCGCGAAGTGGTGATATACACCGAGAACGGCCCGGTTCCCGGAGTGATAGGGATAAAGGCGCCGCACCTGACGCTGAACCCGGAGGAAGCCAAGAAGGTGCAGAAGTACGAGACGATGAAGGTGGATGTGGGAACGCGCAGCAAAGAGGAGACAGAGGCCCTAGGAATAAGGATACTTGACCCTATAACCGTGAAGAAAGACTTCGATGTGATGAACGGAAAGTACATCATCAGCAGAGCGCTCGACAACCGTGTTGGAGTTTACGGCCTTATACAGGCGCTCAAGATCCTCTCAAAGGAGAAACTGGACAAGAAGATAACATTCGTGTGGACCGTCCAGGAGGAGATAGGGCTCAGAGGTGCGATAGTCGTTTCGAACACAATGAAGCCGGACTGGGCGATAGCCGTGGATACATACACCACGACGGATGCGCCCGACATGCCCACCCATCTCGTGCCCATAGTCCTTGGGAAAGGCCCTGTCTTCAGGATACTGGACGGGCGCTTCATAGCCGCTGAGAACATAAGAAAAAAGGTGGAGATGATAGCAGCAGCCGCGGGAATACCCTATCAGAAGGGGCTTACAGGCGGCACCACGGACGCATCTGCCATACAGGAGACGGGAGCTTCAGTGATACCCATAGGTGTGCCCATGAGATACACACATTCACCGGTTGAAGTTGTTCATTCCGATGATATAGACAATTTCGTGGAGATTCTTGTGGCTGTGGCGAAGGGCCTGAACTGAGACAAATTCCACAAACTTTATTTCCCTTTTTTTCAATGCAGTATCATGGGCGAAACAGAGGACATCATCGCATACGCGCTCTCCAAACTCGGCAGGGCAAGCACCTTCAGGCTCAGCAGAACCCTCATTTTGCTGGACCTTCAGTGGGAGAAGGAACACGGTTCGAGAAGGACAGGGCTTCATTACGGCCTTTTCCCGCCTGCCTTCTATGTGGAGGAGTTCCCGGACCTGCTGTTGAACATGGAAGGCATTGAGAAGGTCATGGAAAGGGACGAGAGCGGGATGGAAAAGGGATACTTCGTTTTTCACACAGATGCTCCGGACATAGATGATGAAACGAAGGCGCTCCTCGACAGCATAATCGAGGAAATAAAGACTCTAGACGACCACGCGCTCAACATGAGGGTGGTGAACAGCGAGGAATACCGGAGAGCGCTGGAGGAGAAAGGGAAGTAGCCCCAGGGAGACTCTCACTCCGATATCAAAAAATATAAATATAAGATATGCATAGTAGTTGGTGGTGACGGAAACATGAGTGCGTTTGAGAACGAGACGACATTCTACCTATTCGAGATAGATAACGGAGATAATCATGGCAATGATGTGACCTTGAGGGGATATTTCTGTTATGGTCGGCAATATTCATACGGTTGCGGAGGGAGCATATGAAGTCGAACCTTATAATCGTCGCTGCTCTGGGCGTCATGCTCATCTTATCTGCGACACCCACAATGGCGAAAGGAAGCTATACTGAGACTGCGAACTTAGAACTGCCTTCCTTCTGCACAGGGATAAGCGAAGTTCATGTGGGAAACGATTTCGCATTCCTAAAAGGCAGTATGGATATCTACATAATCGACATTTCAAATCCTGAATCGCCAAAATTTTACGGCAATGTTTCGGATTATCTGCCTGAATTGAAGGGATATTACTATCCGTTTTCCATGGCCGTTTCTGGAGACAGAATGTATGTATCCATGGGTTCCATACATGCGTTTCAGATATCCGATGGAAGAATATCCTTGGCAGGCCGGATAAACGGCTCATTCAAAGGAATATCTACCAATGGAAATCTTGTCTGTGCGATGTCCGGTTCAACACCGGAGGAATTCAGGATACAACTCGTAGATTTCACGGACCCTGAAAATCCAGAAAATGCTTCGGAGATACCCACCACCTATGATGGGAACTTTGCGGGCGGTAATATGCCCTTCTCTGGAAATGACCTTTACATATCCTACATAGGCGACACAGGCACGGAAATAGTCAGATATGATATCAAAAATCCTGCAAAACCCGCGGAGTTATCTAAATACCATGTGGAAGGGACGCCAGCATCTCCCATCTGCAGCATCTCATTTTCAGGAGAGTATATAAGTTTTCTTTCCTCTATATCTGAAACATATTATCTCAATGTTCTTCCTAGAAATCTTGGGCATTCCAACCGCATAGTGTTGGGTTATCTTCCAATCTCGATAGCTAGCTCTGGAAACTATATTTTTGTGCAAAATATCAAAAATATAGATTTTTTCGTTGTCGAGGATGCTAAAATCGAGAAAAAACTGACTATCCATACGGGTGAATTTGTTGCAGAAAGATCGGCTTCTATGGATGATTTTCTCTTTACCGTATCCTCTGAAAATTACGGAGAATCCACCTTCTATGTACTCGAAGTGGAAGGAGAGCTCAGTGAAGATGGCAGCAGTGTATTTGCAATAATGGGCGCGATAACAGTGTTACTTGTTGCAACGATAGCAGCGGTATGGTACTGGAAAAAGAAAGGGGGAGAAAAAAAGAAAACATAGAAACAAAGATGGAGTGAAGCCCGATTTACGAGAAATGGAAAGAAAATATTGATGAGTAGCCCCGGGGAGACTCGAACTCCCGTCACCGGATCCAAAGTCCGGCATGATTGACCGCTACACTACGGGGCTATTGGGCTTTTCTGTTAATCGGTTTAGGGCGATATGATTGACCGCTCGAGCAAAGTATTGTCTTTGCGAGCAGACCTCGCAAAGCGAGGTTGTGGGAGCAAGCACACTTGCTTGCGACCAGACCTTCCGACAGGAAGGGCGTGGGAGCACGGTTACGCCCGTGCGAGCAGAACTCCGTAAGGAGTTCATGACACCACGGGGCTGTTGCGATTATTTAACGGGTTCAAAGGCAGTATGTTCTATATAACATTTGACCAGCATTCAAAGATCGAAGATAAAGGAGTGGGCCCGGAGAGATTTGAACTCTCGACCTCCCGGTTTCTGCCCCGCTATGCGAGGCCCAATCCTCGCGTTGCTGCGGATATCAGCCGGGCGCTCCAACCATGCTAAGCTACGGGCCCATGTGATTGCGAATTGTTAATGGGTTTTAACCTTTGCGAGTGAGCAGGCGAACCCGATTTTCTTTACCCCCGGTGGCTTTCTTTGGAGGGTGAGCCAGCGGAACGAGCAGTAAAGAAAGGGCCCGATGCCTAAGCTACGGGCCCATTGCGAACAATTAAGGGGATTCGGTCATCCGCAGCCAGCCGGGCGCTCCGAAGGAAAGCGGAGCTTTTCGAGGCACGACCTTCTTCGAAGGGCTGTGCCAACCATGCTAAGCTACGGGCCCATGTGATTGCGAATCGTTAATGGGTTTTAACCTTTGCGAGTGAGCCTCTCATATAAGATTAAAGACCCTGACCTTCAGCTCATATGCTTCAGGACAGGAAAAGTCACACCCTTTTTAAATTTACGGTTTAGAGAAAACCATACCTGTGACTGCTTGTCTTGCGATGAGATGCGTGTTTTATGAGCTCTTCCTTCTTCATTGACCTGTGTGCCGGTGCCGATGAAGAGCGCTCTTTTGATGATTTTACCCTCTTTGAGGGCTTTTTTCGTGGACTTTCATGGAATTCCTCCCTGTATATCTCCCTGAACTCGGGGTCACGGGAGCCGTAATCGCTGAAAGACGGACCAGAGCTCCTATACAGGGGAACTGCAGAATGGTGCGGCATGGGTTGAGTTATGGGCTGGACGACAAGGGAGGAGGTTATCCTGCTGAGAGCAAGCAACCTTATCTCCTCGCGCCTCTGCATGGCAAGTGTACCTCCGATATATGCAAAGACCAGGAGTATGCTGTATGACTGTGGTGTGTAACTTATCTTTCCTGATAGAAGCGTGACCGTGGGTGTCGTGTATGAAACAAGGAACGATGCCAACGGCTGCATCCATGGGAACTGAGCCACGGTGCTGGCCACAAGACTGTCCCGGGCAGAAGTTATGTTCATGGGCATATTCGCCACTGCCTGAGGAGAACTGAGAAGGTAGAAAACAGCTATTACAATAACTGCCATGAGTGTGCCCTTCGCAGGGCTCCCCGTCCTCTTTCCACCCACATATCCCGCTATCATGGGCCCGAAAAGAGGAAGCCAGCTGAGTGAGATCATCAGTATGAATGCATAGAAAACACCGAGCCAGAAGCGGTATATCTTTGCCTCGTTCTTCTTAATGGCTTTCAGTATCATCTTGTCTGCGGCATTACTGCTGGCCTTAAGTGAATAGGCACCTTTCTGCAAGAGATACCTGCTGATTTCATCGAGCTCTTTGTCAACTTTTCGTCTGCCCATTTCATACCACTTCTGTTTTTTTAGTCCGACATCTGTCAGACAATATACCCTTATATGTCAGCCATATTTAATACTTTCGGTAGATGAACAGAGCTATCAGAAAAAGATCGAAAAATAAACGGGTAAATGGTTTGTAAGAGGGTTTATCCGAAAAGTGCTCCGAGTCCGGCTGCTGCCTCTTCCTCTGAGACCTCTTCTTCCTCTTCCTCTTTCTTCTTCTCCTCTTTCTTCTCTCCGCCCTCTGCGGGTGCGGCTGCTGCAGGTGCTGCTGCAACCGGAGCGGCAAAGGCTGCGGTCTTCATGGCCTCATCTATGTCGACACCATCGAGTGCCGCTATCAGAGCCTTGACCCTTGCTGTGTCTGGCTCGACACCTGCGGCCTTCAGTATGCTGACCACGCCTTCTTCCGTTATCTCCTTGCCTGCGGAGTGAAGTACCAGAGCGCTGTATATATACTCCATTCTTTCTACCTCCTGTTTTTTATCCGAATAATGCTCCTAATCCTGCTGCGGCATCCTCTTCAGATACCTCTTCTTCCTCTTCTGGCTCCTCTTTCTTCTCTTCTGCACCCCCATCTCCACCTGCACCTGCGTCAGGCGGGTTCTGAGGTGTGGAGGATAGTGCCTCCTTCAGTTCGTCGTCCAGAGCTTCCGGTGCGAGGGAGGCCAGAGCCATCATCTCCCTCTGCGCCTTAGCTATAAGTGCCTCTATGGACTCTGATGTCGGTACCGCTGCGTTGACCGCAAGATTCAGGGCCTCGCTTGCCGCCTTGGCTATGAGCGGCTCTATGGTAAGATCGCTGACATATCCTATGAACATGGCGAGGTTAAATGCGGAACCCGATGCTGCCTTCACATTGCTCAGATAGGCCTCTTCATCCACTGCCAGGACGCTCTTATCGAATACTGTGCCGTCCTCATAGGCCGCGATTACATCCAGACCAACTGTTATGGGGAAAATCTCGAGTTTGGCAAGCATCTGGGCCAGATCACGAGGTATCTTCTCTCCGGCCTTAACAACGGTTTTGTCCTTCTTTATGACTATTTTTCCACCCTCTATGGCGGCAGGTATCCCGACCTTTCCGAACTCTCCGACTATGGGGCCGGGCTTGAATGATGTAGGGCCGGCCTTAACAACTATATCCTCAGGAGCGGTTTCTCCACCCCTTGCAGGGGCCTTTGTCTTGGAGCGCTCCATCTCCTTGAAGAATGAGAATGCGTTCATGTCGGTTCCGACTATGGCGAGCTGCTGCTGCCCGATGTAGTCCACAAGACCATCGACCGATTCTTTCTCATCCTTGGAAGAGTCCAGTGCGATCTTTATAAGCCTGTTCTTGGCAACCCTGAGCCTTGCCTTTGACCTGAGGTCTGACCTCATTTTCTGCATCTGAGGTGCCGGGATACCATTTATGGCCACAAGAGCCACGGTCTGACTGTTCTTTATTACATCCTGAAGTTCTGCAACCGTTTCCTTCTTCCACTGTGCCACATGTGCCATGTTATCACCACAACCTCTTGGCCGGGCCCATGGTGGTCTTCACATAGACCGAGCCTATGTTCATCTTTCCTCTTTCCAGCTTGGATTCCACCCTTTTGAGTACTGTCTCCAGATTATCCGCAAGCTGCTCGGGTGGCATATCTGCGGTTCCTATGTGAGCATGGAAGGTCCTCTTGTCCTTGCTCCTCACCTTAACCGTCCTTCTTAGGGATTCAACTATGCCCTTCGGGTCTATGCTCGGAGGCACAGGTTTCGGCATCTTTCCTCTCGGACCCAGGATAACTCCCAGTTTCTTACCCACAACAGGCATGAGACGTGCTTCTGAAACGAAAAAGTCTATTTCGTTGGCAAGTTTCTTAGCCTTTCTTTTGTTGTCAGCAAGGTCATCTATGTCCTCAGGTGAGAACACATAGTCCGCAACGTCCTTTGCCTTGAATGCAAGTTCCTTGTTGGCGAAAATAGCCACCTTTATGTCTTTCCCTCTTCCATGAGGTAACTGAATTTCCTCATCTATACGGTTCTTCGGATTCTTTAAATCCACGTCCTTGAGGTTTATGGCAAGTTCCACACTCTCCCTGAATTTCCTCGGGGGTGCGTCCTCTATCGCCTTTTTCACCGTTTCTATGGTCTTTCTGTCTGCCAAGTCAATACCTCCTGTAGTGCTTCGAGGCTCTGCCTCTCCTACAAGGGATAATCGGCATAAATGCGGCCTCTTTATAAAGCTTATCATTGGAGAAGGAGATATGCAAAAAGAGCCGCCGAAAGAATCCAGCAGTAATAGGCGAAATAGTGAAACTTATCTGTCATAACGATTCTTAAAAGTGCCTTTACTGAAATGAAACCGACAATGAAAGAGGAGAGAAAGCCGACAATGGCCGGCATCGTATCTATGGATCCCCTGGATTTTTGAAGGCCTTGTAAAGCTCCAGAGTGCCCGCACCACCTATGGCGAGAATGGCCATAAGAAACGAGAAACGGGTTGCTGGCTCTCTTTCGAGACCTGAACTTATTCCTGCGCTTATGGTGGTACCGGAGCGTGAAATACCCGGGAGAAGAGCGAATATCTGGGCAGTACCTATTATAGCTGCCTGTTTTAGAGATACCTGCTTCTCTGTTCCGTATCTGCCTCTAACCGAGAAGATTATCAGGCCGGTTAACGGAAGCATGAGTGCTACAACCCAGAGAGACGTGAAAGACTCCTCTATAATGTTCTGAAACAGAAGGCCCGCAACAACTATGGGAATCGTAGCTATGGCCGCACCCCAACCGGCCCTTGCATCCTCATCCTTTTTGATGTTCTCAACTATGTTCCCTCGAAGAGCGCGCAGGGATGAGAGAAAAACCTGCAAAACATATTTCCATGTCGCAAGGAGGACTGCCAGCAGAGTTCCCAGATGCAGTATTGCATCAAAAATAACAGGATTGTCGTTTATTCCCAGAATGTGCTGAAATATCACAAGGTGTGCAGAACTGCTCACAGGCAGCCACTCCGTTATTCCCTGAACTATTCCAAGTATGAGGGCATCTATGATATCCATGCTTGAGGATATGCCGAGCATTAAAAATCTTTCTTATGTGCGGTTTTTATGCACTACACAATCATTTCTAATCTTCATATCTTCTTCCGATTACTGGAGATCCGCCTCCACAATTCCCGGTGGGATCTTAGTCTTCCTTTTTGGCGTGAGAACATGCTCGGCACACTCCTTCGCTTCCGAATAACGGTCCAGCTTTATCAGAACATACCCCTTGTTTATCCATGCATCCCTGTATCCTGGGTTGAGCTCTATCGCCCGGTTATAGCATTCCAGAGCATCCCTGTATCTCCCCATTCTTGCCAGAGCGTTGCCTTTGTTGTTCCATGCAACTTCATATGCCGGATTTAGTGAGAGAGCCTTTTCATAGGATTTCAGAGCGCCATCCTCAAGTCCGAGCTTTGAGAGAGCTATACCCCTGTTGTTCCATGCCATTTCGTTGTTCGGGTTCGATTTAACGGCACGGTTGAGGTATTTAAGGGCTTCAAGAGGATTTCCAGTAGTGAGGAGGGCGGTACCTTTTCCATAGTATGCAAGGTCATACCCGGGGTCGGAGGGCCTTTTTCTATCAAGGGCACGAGAGTAATATCTCATAGCATCCTCATAGTCTCCTGAAAGATACGACCTGTGCCCCATTATCACATCCCTTGTGGATAACAGATACCTTACCACCTCATCTATTCTAAGATATATGCCCAAAGAGAGCATTGCCCCACCAGTTATGGCGAGGGCATAGGATGGCACGGGGTTCGACTGAGAAATCCATGGGTGTGGGGCCCACACGAATATAACCGAATGAAGCAATATCTGAAACATTCCGAGAAACCAGACGTAGAAGTAATCCATACGCTCTCCAACCATACGCCATAGGGCCACCAGTACGATGAAATAAAGGAGAAGATAGAAAATATCGATAAATACCGACTGCTCAATGTTGAATGGAAGGAACCATTTTCCTACAAGTATCAGAGGAAAGATTATTATTGAGGGGATAAGCGATGCCATCCAGAGATTGCCAAATATTGCGTTTCGGTCCAGAAAAAGCAGTATGGAACCTACGATGAAAAGAGGCAGCAGTATGGATATGGACGCCACACCGTAGGCGATAATAGGATTCGGGACCATTCCATTGGTGAGAAGGTACTCGGAAGCCATGAGAGCCGCACCTATGGCCGATGCCGCCATAGTAATGTCCTCATATCTGGACCATGTCCTTTTTGATATCTCTGAAACCGGTTCTGAATATGAAAGAGCCGAGGCAGAAACCTCTTTTGACGATGCCGGATGTGATATCTCATCGTCTTCCAGGCCACCTTCCAGAGCCCGGGCCAGTTCCTCTTTTTCTGCAAATTCATCGCTCTTTTCATCGCTCGTATTTCTCTGATAAAGAGGTATGGGGGAAAGTATGAAGTTCACCTCTTCCTTTATCTCCTCATTTATCTTCTCTTCTTCCTCTGCTTCCGCCTCCTCTTCTGCTTCCTCTGCATTTTCCTGATGGGGTGTCTGAGCTTCCATCTCATCGAATATCTCAGAATTATCCTGCTCTACCGTCTCCTCCTTCAAAACATCGTCCAGAGAAAGAATGAGCTCCTGGTGATGCTCCCCCTCGTGCACGTCTGTGCTCTTCTCCTCTTTATCCTCTGCAAATGACACACCGCATACCGGACAGCGTGATACTCCAGCAGGAACCGGCGAGCCGCACAGTGGACATATATGCTCCTCGTTCTCAGTATCCTCGATATTAGCGCCTATGAGCTCATCTTTAAGGGCTTCCAGTTCCATGAGCGCTTCATCAGTTACCTTCTCCTCCTCTTTCTCATCTATCTCGGGGACCAGAGGGGCACCGCATATCGGACATTCAAGAGCCTCCGGACGGACGAAGGCACCGCAATTTGAACATATATCCAGTTCTGACACGGATTCCAGTATGTCTGTGTCCACGTTCTCAAGTCTATTCAGGTCCTGAACCCCGAAGAATCCTTGTATTGCCTTTATGTTCCTCTCCTCATCCTCGAGTTTGTCCTCAGCCGAGACTGACATGTCGGCCCTGTTCTCCGGCATGGGTGCCCCACATATGGGGCATGCCTCGTATTCTTCCTTTATGAAAGCACCACAGACCTTACAAACGTAGAGTTTTGGCTCCTCATCCAGAAAAAGGTCGTCTTTAAGCTGAGTTACGCTCTCCGCCTCGCTCTCTATCTCTTCCTCACCTGCGCTCAGGTCAGCGCCACAGATCGGACAGACATCTGCATCAGCAGGTACGAAGGCTCCACATTCCGGGCAGAGATGCAGGCTAGTCCTCGTTTCCAGCCTGTCCTTCACCCTGTCCGCTATCTTCAGCGGGATTCCTGCCTTTTTCAGTATGGCCTGAAGGTCGTCCTCATCGGCTTCCTTTATCCTCTCAAAACCCTCTTCAAAGAGCTTTTTCGTCCTTTTCTCCCCCATTCCCGGTATCTTCATTATCGCTCTTATGACCTCTCTCTCCTCTGCATCGCTCCATTCATTCCCGCAATTGGGACATGTCGTTGCATCGGGGTCTATCTCTGCCCCGCAGAAGGGACAGGTGACCTTTTCTTCGGGTTTCAAGGCGCACCTCTTTTATATTTGATGTCTTCAACAGTATAAGAAGTTTATGGAGATGCAAAATAAGATTAGGAAGAACGATATGTATGGGTGTGGTGACCCTCTATGTCTATGAATGCACATACTGCATATGGAGCGAAACGCACTACAAACCGGACCTGAAGCTGAAATGCCCGGTCTGCGGGGCGGATATGGAAGTGGTCGCCGAAGAGGAAGAATGATCATGTGCTTATGATGAACTCACAGTCCTCGGGCCCAGATTCCAATGATTCGAGCACTCCTTTTGTCTTTGTTATCTCCATGAAACCCTCAAGAGCGCCATTCCATGCTGGACATGAGTATTCGGTCACCCTTGCTCCCTTGAGAAGTACCCAGTATCCCCCATCCCTTTTCTCCATCATCATCTCTCCGAAATTGAATATGGCACGATAATTGGTGGAATATCGCTTGAGCACGCTCTCCATACCTATCAGCGATGCAAAAAGGTACTTGAAAACGCCAAGGTCCTTGGCAACATATTTTCCGGCCTCCACCACTTTCTCTCCACCTTTGTTCTTCGCTATCCACTCAAGCAACCTATCGCTCTTCTCCACAGGAAACCAGTCCGCATCCTTAGGTATCTCCTGTATGCCGGCATATTTCATCGCATCCTGCTCCCCTGTTATCCCCCACTTCCTCTTTATATAGTTGAGATAGCCCTTCGGCACACTTCCTTTGAGCTTTCTTTCGTCCATATATTCTCCTCTCTTTTCACATTATTAAAAATTTTTGCCTCTTTTTCAACCTAAAATCTCTAATACCCTTTCCCTTATTTTGCCCCCATGCCTCAGACGATAGCGCAGAAGATACTGGCCCGTGCATCGGGATCGAAGGAGGTGGAGGTCGGGCAGATAGTGACACCTGAACCTGACTGGGTGCTGAGCCACGACAACTTATCACATGTCTCTTCCATTTTTTGTGGATTTCGGCATGGCTCTCTTTGCAAGGGTAGGGGGAGGAATATATACAAAAGCGGCAGACATTGGAGCCGACCTTGTAGGCAAGGTGTAAACTATATTTTTCGCATATAGACAGCTTAATACATAAGTACTCCGTCCTTCATACATAAGTAATCGGTTATGGTTGTCTGTTATTTATTCTATTTCTGCTTATTATATCCAGATATTTGAGCATATAAGTAAGGGGTATTTGGGGAGAAAGTTAATATGTAAGTATATGGAATTGATATTGGTGATTGAAATGTCGGACACCAAGAAATATTTAGCAGAAGGAACTAAAAAAGGCGTTGCAGCAGCTACCGGGATGGTAGCGGGAGCAATGATTGGAGGCCCTATAGGTGCAATTACTGGAGCCATTGTAGGGTTGCTAGCCGAAGGTGTGATAGAATACAAAAAATAACCCTTTAATTTTTTATATTTTTAAATATCGTGAACGGCCCGAAAAGATATCCTCCGGCCAGAGCTGACAGAATCGGAAGCACTATCAGAGGTGTTATCTTCTTCCATCCCCTCACATTCACAGCGAAAAGAACCAGCATGAAATTAACCGTTGAACCCACGAGGAGTTGCAATCCGCGCAGGAGGAAGGGCACAAGAACTGCCAGCAGAGCCAGAGCCACGAACTCCCAGAACTCCACGGCCTCCGTGGTATCGAAGGTCCTTATGTTCGCCAGCTCTACTATCCAGTATCCATATCCCGTTTTTTCAGGCATCTTATCGCCTCAATTATTCCTATTTACACACAATATATAGCCTTTTCTCCGAATTTGTTACGATAATAGGCATTTATGTGTATTCAAGGCAAAGAAAAACACTATAAATATGAGATGGACATCTAAGGCCCATGTCACAAACGATAGCGCAGAAGATACTGGCCCGTGCATCGGGGCTGAAGGAGGTGGAGGTCGGGCAGATCGTAACTCCTGAACCCGACTGGGTGATGAGCCACGACAACGCAGCCGCAATATCAAAGACATTCAAGAAGATAGGTGTGGAGAAGGTATGGGACCCTGAGAAGATAGTCATAATACTCGACCATGTGGTTCCCGCCTCAACGCCTGAATATGCACAGAACCACCTTGACATAAAGAGATTCGTTGAGGAGCAGGGAATAAAGTATTTCCATGGTATGAACGCGGGGATATGCCACCAGGTGATGGCGGAGCGCGGGCACGACCTTCCGGGAAGCCTGATACTCGGCTCGGACTCTCACACTCCGACGGCGGGCGCATACAATGCCTTCGCAGCAGGAATAGGGAGGAGCGAGGTGGCATCAATATGGGCAACAGGACACCTCTGGCTCAGGGTTCCCGAGAGCTTTGAGATAATGGTGAATGGAAAGATGCCGAAGGGCGTGTATGCTAAGGACCTTGCCCTGCATATAATTGGAGATATTCGTGCGGATGGTGCCAATTACATGAGCGTGGAGTTCAGGGGAGAGACTATAAGCGAGATGACGATGGCATCAAGGATGGTGCTCACGAACCTTGCGGCCGAGATGGGAGCGAAGGCCGGTATAATGGATTACGACGAGAAGACAGAGCAGTTCCTGAAAGGAAGGGCGTTGAAGCCATACACACCTGTTAAGCCTGACGAAGGCGCCGAATACCAGAAAAGGAAGGAGTACGACGCATCCGACCTTGTGCCGAAGATAGCCTTCCCGCACACCGTGGACAATGTCCATGACATAGAGAAGGCAGAGGAGATAGATGTGGACCAGGTATTTCTGGGAACATGCACCAACGGAAGGCTTGAGGATCTGAGGGTCGCGGCATCCATATTGAAGGGAAAGAAGGTGAACCCGAAGGTGCGCATGCTCGTCTTCCCTGCATCATGGGAAGTTTATATGGACGCCCTCAAAGAGGGATTGCTGGAGACATTCATAAGGGCAGGTGCGATGGTGATGAACCCAGGTTGCGGGCCCTGTCTGGGAGCGCATGAAGGAGTGCTGGCGCCGGGTGAAAGGTGCCTGAGCACAGCGAACCGCAACTTCAAGGGAAGAATGGGCTCAAAGGAGGCTGAGATATACCTCGGCTCACCTGCAACTGCGGCGGCGACAGCGATAAAAGGAAAGATAAGCGACCCGAGGGAGGTGCTGTAATGGGAATCGCCCACAAATACGGGAATGATGTGAACACGGATGTGATATATCCGGGAAGGTACACATACAAGCAGTTCGGGCCCGAGGAGATGGCGCAGCATGCCATGGAGGACCTTGACTCTGAGTTCGTTAAGAAGGTGAAGCCCGGAGACTACATAGTCGCGGGAAAGAACTTCGGAATGGGCTCCAGCAGGGAGCAGGCCGCTGCATGCCTGAAATATGCAGGTATAAAGGCGATAATCGCAAAGTCATTTGCACGCATATACTACAGGAACGCCATAAACTTCGGACTGCCGGCAATAACAATAGACACCGACAGGATAAACGACGGCGACGAGATAGAGGTTGACCTTGAGAAAGGAGTGGTGATAAACCACACCAAGGGCGAGGAGTACAGGTTCCCTCCGTTCCCTGAGAATGTGATAAAGATAATAGAGGCAGGCGGGCTGATAGACTTCGTTAAATCTGAGATAAAAAAGGGTTAAAGGTCGCGGGTGCACCATGCACCCTGTCCCTTTCCTTCGTCCACACCTATGGATACGGAGCGCACGGTTTCCGGGAACTTCACTTCTTTGATGAGCCAGTCAAGGATGAACTTTGACAGTTCTTCGGCAGATGTCGTAGGTACATCTATTATGGCGCAGTCCTCGGCAGGGAACATGTATCTCTTTCCGGCGACATCCACATGGACCTCTTCGTCCTTCACTTCCACCTTTGCGATTCCATCCCCTCCAGGTACGAGGACATGGTGATCGAGAGTATCAGCGATATCTCTGAGGAAGCGCTTTATCTCCGTGAAGTCCATCACCATGTGGTCATCTCCCTCATCTCCCTCTATCTCGCAGTGGAGCGCATAGACATGGCCGTGGAGGCGAGCGCACTTATGGTGCCCAGGTATGAAGTGGGCTGCCGCAAAGGTTATGCTAAGGTCCCATCCGTTGAGTTTGAGCTTCATGCCTCGCCATCTCCATTCTCTATTTAATGCTGTCCCTCACCTTTTTAATACTCCCGGATATGCAGGTGCATGTCCACGAAGCTCTCTCCATCCATACTCTCTGCGGACTTCGCAAGGCTTGGCGAAGAGGTGAGAAGGGTCGAGGCCCTGGGCATAGATGAGATACACATAGATGTCATGGACGGGCACTTCGTACCGAACATCACCATCGGAGCGCCGGTCATAAGGTCACTCAGGAAGGAGAGCAGGGCGTTCTTCGATTCCCACCTGATGATAGAGAGGCCTGCCCGCTATTTCGAGGACTTTCTGAAGGCTGGTTCCGATGGAATAACCTGCCATGTGGAAGTGAAGGAAGCGGATGAGTGCATAGCGCTCTCAAAGAAGGAGGGAATAAGGGCTGGAATATCCCTGAACCCTGAAACAGCCGTTGAAAAGGTCATGCCATATGTGGGGAAGGTGGATATGTTCCTTGTCATGAGCGTGCATCCCGGCTTCGGTGGGCAGAAGTTCATGCCTGAAGTACTGCCGAAGGTTGAAGCTCTCCGCCGTGCGATAGACGAAGAAGGACTGGACACCCTTATACAGATAGATGGTGGAATGAACACAGAAAGCGCTCCGCTGGCGGTTAAGGCAGGTGTGAACATTGTGGTGGCAGGTTCCGCAGTGTTCAAAGGGGATGTCGAGGAGAACATATCCCGGATGATGAAGGCGATAATGGGATAATCCTGCCCGCAAAACTCTAATATGTAAATCGGAAGGTAGGCATCATGGTAACCAAAGAAGAGGTCTTGAAGGCGCTCGAAGAGGTCTATGACCCTGAGATAGGCATGAATGTCGTGGAGCTCGGGCTGATATACGATGTGAAGATCGAGGGAGAGAACCAGGACGATGTGAAGGTAAGGATGACACTGACGGTTCCCGGATGCCCGCTGGCACAGATGATAACCGAGCAGGTGGCCCGGAGGATACATCAGATAGAGGGAGTCCGCTTTGCAGATGTGGAACTGACCTTCGACCCGCCGTGGAGCCCGGACATGATGAGCGAAGAGGCTAGGGCAAGGCTCGGCCTCTAAACCTTTTTATATCTTTCCGCAATGCACTTTCATGGTCGAGTTCGTGGATGAGGACCTCAGAATAGAGGCTGCGCTCTTTTCAGCCGGAAAGCCGCTGAGCATAGCGGAACTTGAGAGGATAACAGGGATAGGGAGAAAAAAGGTCAAGGAAGCGCTGGAGTTCCTCATGGAGGAATATGCCTCAAGGGACACGGCGATAGAGATAGTGAAGATCGGCAACAAATATTCCATGCAGTTGAAGGACAGGTTCTCGGACCTCGCGCAGGAGCTCATACCCACAGAGCTTCCCAAGGATGTCCTGAAGACAGCAGCGCTCATCGGCTACCACCAGCCGATAAAGCAGGCAAAACTGGAGGCGATGGTGGGCCACAGGGTCCTCGAGCACATAAGGATACTGGAGGATATGGGGCTCGTGAAGAAGAAGAGGGAGGGAAGGTACATGGTGGTGCGCATAACCCCGAAGTTCTCCGAGTACTTCGGGCTGGGAACCACAGACCCTGAAGAGATAAGGAAGATACTGGCTGAGAAGGCTGGGATAAATGGGTGAAGTTCCGGAAGAAGGCACAGCGTACGAGACCATCGTAATAAGCGGAGATGACAATGCGGCAGCGCTCTCCGCAGTCAGAAATGGGGGTTACATACATCTGCGCTCCTTCTCTGGCTCGAACACATTCGAGAACCTGAGAAGGATGGAAAGGTTCTCCGTGAACTACATATCTGCTGAGAAGAAGGAGCTCTTTCTCGATGCAGCGCTCAGGGGCTGGGGAAATGAGGAGAAGGAGATGGAACATGCCATTGAGAGGGAGCCTTTTCCGCACATACGGGATGCTGACGGATGGGCGATATGCATTCCCGAAAAGATGCGCATAGAAAACATTGAGGATGACATCGGTAAGACAGAGGTGCTTCATGTCGAGGCAAAGATCCTTATGTGGGAAGGGAGCGCAAGGAATGCCATAAAAGTTGGCGAGGACAGGAACATAATGGCCCTGGTGGCATACACCCGTTATCTGATAAGCGAGGGGGATGTTAAGGAGCGCTTTAAGGAAAGGATTCTTGAACTGGCAGATGAGAACGACCCTGTTGGCCAAAAGGTCCTTGAACTTGTGAAAGGTTTTTAAACTCCGATTGAAAGGGTATATCATGCAGGAACTCACCTTCACCGTGAGCGCTGATTCGAAGGTAAAGGGGATCACATACGGAACACTTGCCCTCTTGGTAGGAACATTCGTCTTCGTCGGTGCGGTGATATATGCCGGTGAAGGAGCATCTAGGGGATTCCACACCACACTCTTTCTAATGGGTGTGACCTATTTCATCATCGCATTCTTCGCATGGGCGTACAGCCCGCGCAGATATCTTCTGACTGATGAGGGCGTGGTCATCGAAAGGCCTGCTAAGGATGTCATAATTCCGTATTCCAGCATAAGTATGGTGGAGAAAAAAGAGTCGCTGGGAAACAGGATGATAAGGCAGATGGGAAATGGAGGGCTGTTCTCATTCAGCGGCACATTCAGGAGCAAGGAGATGGGGAAGGTGAGAATGTATGTCAAGAACAGGAACTATGTCATCATCCACGCTGATGAGACCTATGTTCTGAGCCCTGATGAGAGGGATGAGTTCCTTATGATGCTCAATTCCCGGCTTCGCCGACCTCTTTGAGCCGCCTGAGCACGAAGTCCCTTTCCATGGTGCTGAAGAAATAGCCCAGCCTCGGCCCTTTCTCCTTTCCTATGAATGCGCGATACAGGGCCTTGAATCCCTTTTTGACCGATATTCCGGATCGCTGGGCAGCCTCCCTGATGCTGTTGTGTATCGCCTCGCCGTTCCATTCTGCCGATTCAAGAAGGCTGTGGAGCGCGGATGCGAATGCCCTTTCCTCTTCGTCGTATTCTCCCGTTAGCTCGGAGGTTATGGAGAACTTCACCGAATCAGGTGCGAATGTCTCAAGCCAGCGCCTGACCCTCTCGACCCTGTCCCTCAGGTGCTCCATGTCGTCTTCATCCAGTTCCCCTATCTCACCTGTCCTTCTCAGAATCTCCAGAACTCCTTCGAATGTGGGAGATATCTGCACCACATTAACGAGATGACGGTATGAGACCTGCACAGGCATCTTCTCCCTTATGCCCTTCGTTTGTGAGAGCTCGTACGCTCTTCTCCAGTCCTCCTCCTTGTCCTCCAACTCAGCTTTTTCAAGCCCGTAGTATATGCGCTCGAACCTGTCGTATTCGTCAACTATGTTCAGAAGTCCAAGGCCGGGCTCGAATTCAAGGTGCTTTGTCGGCTGGTATCTTGCGATGTAGAATATCATGACCTCCGGAGGAACCACAGCCAGGATGTCGGATGCAGCTATCGCAACTCCGGTGGACGATGACATGGCTCCCTTTCCCTTCAGTTCTATCCACTCATAGGGAACAGGATGCGGCGGTTCCATTCCATATATCTGTCGGGCTATCTCTGAGCCCGTATCATAGGAACCTCCGGCTGCGGCATGGTCCTTTCCGAAGGGCTCCACGCTCACCCCATAGGCATACCACTTCGCAGGCCACTCCACGCGCCAGGGCATCTTTCCCTGCCCCTTCGTGATATCCGCCTTTCCCTCGTGCCCGCACTCGCATACGTATTCCACGAATGGGTAGTTATATCCCTTTATCTTAGTGTTCAGGCTTCCGCAGGCCTCGCACTGCGCGGAATACGGCCACCAGTCATCCGGCAGTTCCCTTCCTGAGATGCTCTCGAGTATCTCCTTTATGCGCTCCCTGCCGTCCAGGGCCATCTTCGTGGCCTCTGCGAATATGCCAGAGCGGTAGCTCTCATGACTGAGAAGCACTTCCGGCTCTATCCCGAGCATCTTAAGCGAATTAAGGAATGGCTCGAGAAAATGCTCCGCATAGGAGCTATGCTTTCCGCACGGGCATGGAATGTCGCTCAGGGATTTGCCTATGTATCTCTCGTATTCCGGAGGGAGAAAAGGATAGACCTTCCTGAGCGGGTCTATGGTGTCACCGCTGTATATTAGCCTCGCATCGGCACCTCTGTCGAGCAGGGCCCTGTAAAGAAGGTACCCTGTGATTATCTCCCTCATGTTTCCCACATGTATGGGGCCCGAAGGGGTTATGCCTGTTGAAACCGTTATCCTTCCATTTGAGCGGGCGAGTATGCGCTCCGCTTCAACATCTGCCCAGTGCATTCTCTCACAGCAGTGCCCTTGTTCTGAGGAGTGACCTCAAAGGTACTCCGTCAACATCGTTATTTGCTGTCTTATTGGTAAGCACAAGTACCAGCACAGGAACTGCCCCCTGTCTTTCTAAATCCGATATTGTGGACTTCAGAGTTGTACCGGTGGACATCACATCATCTATGATTATGACCTTCTTTCCTGAAACTCCCGCATAATTGGAACTGAATGCACCCGAGCCACTTCTGTCCGGATGCGGACGATATATCGCAAGTTCAAGACCGAGTTCCTCGGATATCAGTGTTGCAAAGGGTATTCCATTTATTGCAACCCCCACTATGGTGTCTGCAGTAGTTCCCTGTCTTTCAAGTTCTTCCACTATAATAGATGACATTATCTGAGAAAGATACCCTATGCGCTCTCCATAGACGCCTATGGACCTCCAGCCGATCTTAACATCTGCCGGCGGATTTTCTCCTGTCTTTCCGTGGGTGAGAAGCCAGTTTATCGTCTCGGTTGAAAGGTGGAGCTCGTTGCCTATCTCCGCCTCGCTCATTCCCTGTTCCCTCAACTCTATTGCCTTTTTAATGAGTTCGTCTATGCTCTTCATATCATCACTATCAGCCCATATGCAGAGGAGATATTAAGCTTGTGGTCGTAGCAAAGCCATCGAAGCTCAGAACCTGCTTCATCAGGTGGCCCATGGAATTAAGTATATGTAGAATGACAGGATGATTCATGGCACGTATTATGATGATTCCATGTTGTTCTTCGGGATAATGTTCATGGTTTCGTTAATCCATCTGGTCCTGGCCGTATTCGTATATATGGACGCTGAGGAAAGAGCGGTGTCCTATGGGTAATCATGGTTTTTTTCTTCGGAATAATTCTTTTTATTGTCTGGCTCATAGTAAGGCCTCCGAAACAGGCTGGGAACTCTCAGAACGTAGTGAATGTGTATCCTCAGCAGACTTATGCCCATATGTATGAACCGCCGCCGGAAGCCCATGAGGTAGAGAGCGTCTCTGGAAGCGGTGAATTTCCAGATGATCCGTAAGAAAAAGTGAAAAATCTATGTTGGTATGAAAAACTATTTATATGATAATCGAATAGTCTGCTGATCAACATGGATCCGGCAATGGCATATCTAGGTGGAAGCTTAGTATGTGGCGCAATATGGTTCATAATAGACATCCTTATCATGATCTATATGTATAAGGATGCCAAAAAGAGAGGAAAAAGCGGAGTACTGTGGCTGATAATAGGGTTCTTCCTTGGGATACTAGGCCTGATAATATGGCTCATAGTCAGGCCTCCAGAGCCCAGTTTCTATCAGCAACAGCAGAACTACCAGCAGCCTCCGCCGCCGCCACAGTAAAGGCTTTAAAATTGAAACCCTTTTCATTTCTCTTTTTCTTCCGGAAAAACCCTTATATGCACCGTGCTTTTAGGCGCTCTCATGACCGGAAATCCGATTGATAAGATAAAGGCAAAGGTGCTTGTGGACGGTTTTGAGATTGTCCCCGACCTTGAGAAGAGCCATGGAGCTGTGATATATGATAAGAACGCTGGCAGGGAGATGCTTGACCTTGGTTACAATCAGTTCGGCTCCCTGACAATAGGGTACAACCACCCTGCGACGCAGGACCCCGATTATGTGAAACGCCTGCTGAAAGCATCCAACATCAGGTGGGCGCTCTCCGATGTCTATCCCGAGTACTACGCCGACTTCGTGGAGGCATTCTCCTCAGTCGTTCCCGAGGGCTTCGAGCACCTCTTCTTCATAGATGGTGGGGCGCTCGCTGTTGAAAACGCACTTAAAACTGCGTTCGACTGGAAGACCAGAAAGAACTTCGTTGAGAAAGATGTCATACCCGGAGATGCCATACTTCACCTGAAAAATGCCTTCCACGGAAGGAGCGGGTACACTCTAAGCCTGACCAACACCGCGGACCCGAACAAGTACAAGTTCTTCCCCAAGTTCGACTGGCCGAGGGTTCACAACCCGAGAGCGATATTCCACAGGGACGGCACCGTTGAGTATGACAACGAGGAAATGGCCTTCATGGAGATCGAGGATGCCATCTGGGCATACGGGGACCGCATAGCCGCCATGATAGTGGAGCCTGTTCAGGGAGAGGGCGGAGACAACTACTTCAGCCCCGACTTCTTCAAATTCATAAGGAAGAAGGCGGACGAGCACGACTTCCTCCTGATATTCGACGAGGTGCAGACAGGATGGAGCACGGGCTCATGGTGGGCATCCGACCATCTGACAGGCGGAGTCAGACCAGACATATTCTCCTTCGGAAAGAAGACCCAGCAGTGCGGAATAGCAGCCGGGAAGAGGATAGACGAGGTCGAGGACAATGTCTTCAAGGTGTCCAGCAGGCTTAACTCCACATGGGGCGGAACCCTTGCCGATATGGTGCGCTCCACCAAGTTCATGGAGGTCATCAAGAAGGATAAGCTCATGGAGAATTCGAAGAGGCAGGGCGAGAGGATAAAGAAGGCCCTTCTCAGCGAATCACCCGAATTCGTCAGCAACATCAGGGGCTCGGGCGGATGGATAGCCTTCACACTTCCTGACACTGAGACGAGGGACACCCTCTGGAAGACTCTCTATTCCGAGGGCGTCATGCTCCTGAAGAGCGGAAAGGACAGCCTGCGGATGAGGCCGCACCTTGCGATAACCGACGAAGAGGTTGACACAGGCCTTGAGAGGCTGTTCTCAGCCATGAAAAAGATATGAGACTAACGCCGTATCTCAAAACCCCTTAGCCCTTCGGGCCCCTCCCATTCTATTTTCACATCATCCACCACGGCATAAGGCTGGGATGTGGAGCACCACATTATCAGGTCCTGAACCCGCTCCTCATCGCCCTCAAATACAGCTTCGACCCGTCCATCCGGCAGGTTCCTCACCCATCCGTTCACCCCGAGCTCAATCGCTTTCCTCTGAGCGTTCGCACGGAAGAAGACCCCTTGAACCCTGCCTTTGAACCATACATGGGCCCTTTTCAATATCCTACCTCCGTGCAAGAGTTCTCAGGATCCCTCTGAAATCCATGTTCACAGGGTAGGATGCATCCTGAAGTGATATGGTCAGGACGTTCGGCCTGTAACTCTCCATACTCAGTTCGAAGGACATGGCCTTCATCCTCTCGCCTATGGCCCTGCTCTCACGGAAATTCCTGAATGCTGCCACCATAAAACCCTCTATTGGTGAGGTTATAAGAGTGAGGGGCCAGGGCATGTCCCTGCCGGTTATCCTTTCAAGTATGGTGTCGTATCTCTTGGATGGCATCACCCACTCGGCGAATATGAGTATCTCGTACCCAAGCGCCTTGAGGTCTGGTATGATCTTGTCAACATACAGGCCCTCTTCCCTGAACTTCCTGTCAAGGCGGTATATCTTCTGCCTGCTGGCACCGACCTCATTGGCTATCTGGTAGACAGACCAATCAGGATGTTCTATTATCGCCTTGAATACTTCGAACTCGCTCTTGGACAGGTCTGCAGAGCCCGTGTAAAGGACCTCGTTAGGGTTATCCTCCCTCCATATATCCACTGAAAGGTCGTGTGCGAGAAGCGGGCCCACATCCGCGAGCCTCCATATCTTCATCATGTCAAGAGGTGCGGCCTGAAAGCCGAAGCTCTTCATATCCTCCTTTGTGAATTTGGATGTAAGGCTCACCAGAAGACCGTAAAAATCAGAATATGTCCTAGCAGCGCCCATCCCGAATCCTTTTCCCTTCTCGGTAGAAAGGAAGAATATGTCATCCATCCTGCTGGGCACCTCTCTGGCAACATCCTCCTTCATGACACCGAAACCGGTGAAAAGGACCGAAAGACCGAGCTTTGAGAATGAAGGTATCTTGACAGGGAATATTACTCCCCCCTCTATGAGCCTTTTTCTCGACCTCAAAAGGCTGGACTGGCTCATCCCGACAATCTCCGAAAGTTCCTTTCCCGAGAGCTCTGGATATGTGATAAGAGCCACCAGAGACTTCCTGTCAGTTTCTGTCATCCAGTTCATATACGACAAAAAACAGGGAACTACTTAAATTTTGCTATTTTGTCTCTTAATAATCCAAAAAGTTGTTATTAGATATCAAATAAGAGAGACTGAAAGACAATTCTTATATACGTCAAAATGAAGACCTCTTCATGAAAGCCGAGACGCTCGGAAGATTGGTATCTGAACATGCGAAGGCGATTATCACTGTAGTGCTCACCCTCACCCTAATATTCGGCTATTTTACAACGAATATCCAGATGACCACGGATTATAAAAGTTTTATGCCGGATGATGATATATCAAAGGCATACAACGAGATAGGCGAGGACTATTATTCAACAGAGATGGTGCAGATACTTATCAGATATGATGGTGCAAATGCGCTATCGAAAGAGGCTCTGATAGAAGAACTTGAACTTGAAAAGAATCTGAGCCAGGACCTTGTGGTTTCAGAAAACCTTCAGACCCCTTCAGAGCCGTCAAAGAGCATATATTCCGTGGCAGAGATGGTTATTGGTCTGGACGTGATGGGAAACATGGCCATATCCATGATGAACTCCACGATAAACATGGTCCCTGCCCTCGAACAGATGAACTCCTCCCTTGACAGAGTGCAGGGAAGCCTGTCCATGTATCTCTTCTACTACTCGCAGGACCCGACGAGCAATGAGACCATACAGTCCCTGTATACCTCCTATTATGTGCTCAACGCATTTCTTGAGGCCGGCGATGGAATAGAGATGCCCTCCCCTCCATCCGAGCCTCCTGCCATGAGCATAGACCAGAAGATAGCGTATCTGAACAATATGAGTGATGAGGAACTGCACAACATACTGGTATATGGGATTCCGATAAGCCCTGAAGATATGCAGGAACTCGGAATGAAGTTCATGAAAGCAAGTCAGGAAGTTAAGATTCTTTCCACGTATATCTCCGAAAAATCCGGAGCCGTAGCGAGCAGCATAGAGGAATGCATGGGAACAGAGCCTGTGCAGGAGAACCAGACGATAAATGAGACCTTTGTAGCTTCCTACCCTGTATTTCTGAAGATGCGGCAGGAATTCTCTGAACTTTCAGATATAATGGATAACATCGGCGAAATAAACCCCTCCGTGCTGAATATGATGGCCGGTATGATGAAAGGCATGATATCCACGGATTTCGATGCATCCACAGCTTCGGCAGATGCCACTCTCATGATAGTGAACCTTAACGGTACTGCAGATACATACGGTAACGAGAATGGTGACACAAAAATGCTGAAAGTACATGAGAGGATAAGGCAGATAACAGGCTCTTTCGACGGAGAAGGCGATTACTCTGTTATGAGCATACGCCTGATGAACGAGGACATGAACTCCAGCATGGACCAGACCTTCAACGTGCTTCTTCCAGTTGCATTCCTTCTTGTGATAATAATACTCCTGTTCGTCTTCAGAAGCCTTGTAGATACCGTCCTTGGCCTTCTGGGTCTTTTCATAGCCATAATATGGACATATGGAATCGGAGTAATCATGGGGCTTGAGTTCAACATGATAACCACAACGGTCTCCATACTGATAGTCGGGCTCGGCATAGATTATGCCATACATACCATCATGAGATATCGTGAAGAACTTGAGGATGGGAATGATGTTAAGGCGTCCGTGGTGAAGATGGAGACACATCTCGGAATGGCGCTCATACTGGCAACCCTGACAACAACGATATCCTTCCTTTCGAACCTGATCTCTCCGATTCCACCTCTCCGCGACTACGGAATAATGAACGCCATAGGTATACTCTCTGCATTCATCCTGTTTATAACATTCATACCAGCAATAAAGGTTATTCTTGACACCAGAAAAGAAAAGCAGGGCAAGCCCGTAATAAAAAGGAAAAAAAAGAGCTCCGTTGGTGTTGAACCGCTTAACAGGACCCTTTCTCTCGGTGCCATTGCCGCAGAACAGCACCCGTGGAAGGTCATCGCCGTTGTCCTCATACTGAGTGTCGCATCCCTATACGGTGCCATGAACCTCGGGACCGATTTCAGCGAGAGTGATTTCCTTCCCCAGAACACACAGTCCTATGAGATACTGAACTACATCACTGGAAACTTCAACGCCAGTGGAATGGAGGAGAGCTACGTGCTCATAAAGGGAAATATCACCTCTCCGGAACTTCTGTTGGCCATGGAGGAAACTCTCCACAAAATGGAAGACGATAAATATCTGTCAGTGGCAAATTCACAGAATCTTGTCTATCTCATAAAATCGAGGGAGAATTCGGATTCCAACTTCTCAGAACTCGTAAAAACACTGGATACGAATGGAGACGGACTTCCCGATTCACATCTCCAGAAGGTATATGACTATCTCTATGTGCATGACGAGAAAACGAAGTACATACTGCACAGGACACGGGAAGGAATGTATGACAGCACGTTGATACGGGTTAAACCGACCTCGGAATCGAACTCACAGCATGCTGTTCTGTACAATCAACTTCTCGATGACATAAAGCCGCTTAAAGAGGAGGGTTTCTATGCTCAGGTGACTGGTGGTTCCATAATGACCTATACGATAACAAATTCCCTGCAGAAAAGCCAGTGGAACTCGCTCATACTTACCCTTATACTCACTCTTCTAATACTGGTAATCGTATTCGGCTACCAGAGAAAGTCCGTAATGCTCGGGATAATAACGACCCTACCTGTCCTGATAGCTCTGCTATGGTCCATGGGTATAATGTACCTCATCGGAATGAACTTCGACATGATGACCGTGACCATAACATCTCTCACCATAGGGCTCGGAATAACCTATGCAATACACCTGAGCCACAGGTTCGTGGAGGAATTGGACGAGCGCTCTCCCGAAGAGGCAGCGAGAATAACCGTGGTGAACACGGGGAGCGCCATATTCGGCGCAGCAGCAACGACCATGGGCGGATTCGGGGTGCTTATGCTATCATCCATGCCTCCGATGCAGGACTTCGGGATAATCGCCACGATGTCGATACTTCTGAGCTTCCTTCTGTCCGTGTTCGTGCTTCCCACATTCCTTGTGATGTGGGCAAGAAAAAAGAATGGAAAGAATGGTTCAGAGTGAGGACATCCAGTCCTTCAAACCCTTTTTATCGGTTTTTTCTGCCACTGAGACCAGTTCTTCCAGCGGAACCTCCTTTCCCTTTCTCATGAGGCCTTTCCTGTGCTCGAACACTATGTGGTATGCGAATGGGCCTCCGAACCTCTCTGCTATGGCCTCGTATGCCTTTCTCTCGCCATCTTCGGCCAGGACTACCTTCCATGCCCTCTCCTCGTCCAGCCCTGTGTTCATGTAGGCATATTTCTCGGCCCACGGGTCCCTTATGCTGTCCTTTATGCCGTCCACCATGCTGGAATCGAGGACTATAGGAGGCAGGTCCGTGTCAGGATACATCCTGTCGGAACCCGGCAGTATCCTCTCGAAGTCGGTGGTCAGGTCATCCATGACCTGTCTTGTTTCGTTGGGAACTCCATCCAGCGCCTCTCTCGCCCTGTCCCTTATCTCCTCGAGCGCTGTCCTCACATCCTGCTCTGGACCCCAGACGAGCACGACCGTATCTCCCTCTTTTCCTCCGGCCCTTGACAGTATCCCGCGTTTGAGGTCTTTAAGGGCATCCTCGTCGGTGTGTGCTATGTTCGGCATGTCGTCCAGGCATGCTATGACCCTGACCCTTCCCGCGAACTCCTGAGAGAAAAGGCGCCCACCACCTATGTCTGTGTTGAGTATGCCCTCGAACTTCGGGAGAAGCAGACCTTTCAGGGCTCCACCGTTCTCAATGGCCCTTTTCAGCGATGGAATGTCCATCTTACCTGCAAGGTCCGTGTAATCAACAGGGTTCAGCTGTATATCGTCCTCTTTGAGCCCCCTGGACCTCAGTTCCTGCGTTATGTCGAGGAGTTTCTTCTGCCTGTAGGCCTCTATTGCAACGAGGCCCTTTATGAACTGGTACTTATCAACTCCCTTTATCTCCACCCTTCTTCCGCCGTTTATGGAGACATTGACATCCTGCCTTGTGGCGCCTATGCCCCTGCGCACTATTCCGAGACTTCGCATGGCCCATCCCAGTTCACGGGCCACATTCATGGCATCCTCCGGCGTGTGCATATCGGGAGCGGTGATGACCTCGACCAGCGGTGTTCCGAGCCTGTCTGTCCTGAAACCTATACTGTGGCCTTCATCCCAGACCTCGCGGCACGCATCCTCCTCGAGACATATGTGAGTTATCCTGATCTCCTTTCCATCGTACTTTATGCCGCCGTTTATTCCCATGACCGCGGTCCTCTGGAATCCAGTGGGTATGGAGCCATCCAGATACTGCTTCCTGCTGATATGTACTTCATCCACTATGGACAGGTTGAACAGGGTTGAGATGCGGAGCGCTATGTCCAGAGCCTGCTCGTTGAGCGGGAACGGGGGGGTGTCGTCCATCTCGTATGTGCATGTGTTCTCCCTGTGAAGAAGGTAGGTTATGTTCTTCTTTGTTCGGAACTCCATGAGGGCTGCCCTGTCGTACTCTCCCATCTCCGAAAGGGTTGGCCGCATATGGCGAATTATCCTGTAATCCTCATGGCCGTGCTGGTATTTCACCGGACAGCGGCAGAAGAGCTTTGTTTCAGTATCGAGCTGCTGGTGTATCTCGAGGCCGACCTTCAGGCCCAGTTTTTCGTAATCAAGAAGGTATCTGGAATCCATCTCTTGCCCGAAAGTCCTTTGCGATTTAAACTTTGGGATAATCCTTAAAAGAGATGGGCTGATGTATTCTTATGATAGCCAAGAAAGAGGGAAACATGGTGCTGATAAAGCTGGATGACGGAGAGGACCTGATGGAGAGGCTGAAAGAGGCCCTGTCGCTTCTAAGAGTGAGACACGGGGTCATCCTGACCGGAATAGGTATGCTGAGGGACTTCGAGATAGGGTACTACAACGGAGAGGAATACGAGACAGAGTTCCATGAAACCCCGCATGAACTCGTTGCCATGCACGGAAGTATCGCATGGGTGGATGACGGACTTGACCTGCACATACATGTGGGCCTTGCTGGAAAGGACCATCATCTGATAGGCGGGCATCTGATGAGGGCGAAGGTCTGCGTACTTAACGAGATAAGCGTCATGGCCACGAAAAAGATAGAGATAACCAGAAAGCACGACGAGGCGACGGGCCTGAGGCAGATGCATTTCTGACCCTAATAGGTTTTTATACCATCCTCTTATGTGGTGGCAATGGAAAGAGTGTCCAAGGATGTGCTTGCCAAGGCGCTCCGCAATACCATGGGTATGAAAGGGCTTCCTGAGGAGGCGATAGAAGGCCTGGCAGAATATCTGCTGGAGTTCTTCGGTTTCAACGAGGTGATATCGGATGCCATACTGAATGCGTCTGACCGCGACATATTCTACATGCTGGAGGATGAGGGGATATTGAGCACAGATATGGACGAGGTGCCCGTCAAGCACGGAAAGAGGTGGCAGATACATTACTGGAGGCTGAGAGTGGACACCATCGTTGCCCTCGCTGAAATGGAGGATGAGGAGGAGAAGGAGGCGGAAGAGCAGAATATCTATGATAACGATGATGTGTGGGAAAGAGGAGGAAGTGATAGAGAATGAAGCTTGTCGCGATGATATCCGGAGGGATAGACTCCCCTGTCGCAGTGCACATGATGATGAGGAAGGGGCACGAGGTCATATCTCTGCACATGGACAACCGCCCTTTCACGGACGATATTCATTTTGAGAAGGTCAAGATGCTTGTGAAAAGGCTTCAGGAAGTGCACGGCAGGGAGATACCGCTGTATCTTGCACCCCACGGGATACCCTCCCAGGAGACAATAGCGAAGAACTGCACCCGCAGGTTCCAGTGCGTGATGTGCAGGAGGATGATGTTCCGCACGGGCGAGGCCTTCGCAAGGAAGGTGGGTGCGGATGCGCTCCTCACCGGTGAATCCCTTGGACAGGTGGCATCACAGACCCTCAGGAACATAAGCACAGAGTCACAGGCCATAGACATTCCGGTCATACGGCCGCTAATCGGCTTCGACAAGGAAGAGATCATAGCGATAGCGAAGGAGATAGGGACTTTCGATATCTCCATAATCCCATCGGTATGCTGCACGATAACACCTAAGAGGCCCAGCATAGATGCGAAAATAGATGACATTCTCAGGGAGGAACAGAAGATAGATGTGAGCGCTCTTCTGGAGAAGGTGATGGAAGGGAGCGTTAGGGTGGATGTGTGAGAAAAAAATGCAATACGCATGCCATTCGGGGAAATAATAGCAGAGAAACATATAAGGCCTTTGAGTTTGAGAAAGAATAGGTTTATATATGGATGTTGCATTGCTTTTAAAAGGTGAGTGTATGATATATCATGAAGATGAATTTACTAAAATACCTTTTGACAATAGGGCAAAGGAGAGACTGAAACATATATACTCTATCTTATATTATCTTGAAAGAGGATATTCCTATCGGAAATCTATCAAAGAAACACTGAAGAGATTTCCTAGAGTGCACAACGAGCCCACAATAGAATCAAAAGTTACGACAGAAATAGGTCTCAAAAAAGAGAGTTTTATGGAGCTATACAAAAAGGGAGAGCTTTTGGACTACCTAATATCAAAAAATAACTTGAATGAACATGACGCCCAAATTTTTGCAGAGCTTTTGAGAGGGCATCGAATAAGAACTGATAAAAAATATTATGAGCAAAGTGCGGGAATGAACATAGAAAAGATCCTCAAACTGTGGAAAGATTCTCTAGAAAAGCAACCTGAAGGGGTACACTTTAAAACCTATTCGAGATATGCCAAAATTAAGAAAATGAAAGAAGAAGTGAGAGACTTTGTTTATGATCCTACAGAGGAAAACTTCATAAAATTCTGGAACGAAAAAGACATATATGCTGCTCAGAGGGTTGCATCTGCGCGAAATGTGTGGGATTCAAACAATTCTGAAATTTTGGTTAGAACCCTGTCTGAAATGCTGGATAGCGAAGAATTCAAAGAAGAATGGGTTGAAAATGTTAAAAATGCCCGTAAAGTTTTGTGGGAACTTTTTGGATTATTGCATATCGAAAAGGTTCCTCCAATAAACTCATGTACTGAAAACGGACTGGAATTTTTTGGATACAGGGTTAAACAAGACTATAAAGATTTACTATCAAAATTCAATGAATTCAAAGATGATGTTTATATGGAAAATACTGGTCACATAACCGCAGGAAAGGACTATGAAATTCCAATAAACTTGGAGATTGACCAACTCTTCAATGTGATAGATAAGGTAAAAGAGTCTGATCTGGAAAAGGCAGATACAGAAGAGGAAAGATTGCTATATGAGGCCGTTCTTAGGGCCAAAAAAGAAATGGGATTGATATCTGAGACAGAAAAAGAGGATGAACACTATTTTTGGTTGAATGCGGACCCATCCAGATGGACAGTTGAAGAGATTCGTAACGGAGATGTGGTAACATACACTTCACATACCAAAAATGGAAACAAAAGGCACATGTATTCTGCGTTTCAGAAGGCTAAAAAAGGAGATAAGGTGATATTCTACGAGACCAGCCCTCACAGAAAGGTTGTGGCCCTGGGTATTGTTGAAAAAGGTCTGCACGAAGATTATGATGAAGAACATGGTGAAAATACAGAGGTAATTTCTATAAGATTTCTCCGAGATTTAGGTCCTATTGACAGAGAAGAATTAAAGACCGTTCCAGAATTGAGAGATTTTTTTCCATTGAAAAAAGGCGTACAAGGAAGCCTCTTTGAAATGACGGAGAGTGAATTCCATGCCATACTGAATTTCGCAGATGCTTATGAGAAAACAGAAAGGGCCTCGGGTTTGAAATGGAATGATTTAAAGCCTGTGATTAATCACCTTAATGATGAGAGATTTGAGATTGAAGGTGCGCTTTACTTCCCTTATAACATAAAGGAAGAACTTGAATTACGGATTGGTTCGGCCATCTCATCTGGAAAACACATAATCCTCATCGGACCGCCGGGAACCGGAAAATCCAAGCTTGCGAAGATGGTGTGTGAACACTACAAAGGTAAAGAAAAATACATTATGAGCACTGCTAACTCAGATTGGTCCACCTTTGATACCATTGGAGGATACTTCCCAAGTTCTGATGGAAAACTGGAATTCAAGACCGGCATATTCCTGAAATGTTTCCGTGACGAGGAAGGCAATGCAGATAACAAATGGCTGATAATAGATGAAATAAACAGGGCAGATATAGACAAAGCTTTTGGCTCTCTTTTCTCGGCCCTTACTGGAGATAACATAACACTGCCCTTTGAGATGAATGGAAAGCCGGTTAAAGTTATCGGAAACCCGGATGCTGAGATACCAGATACACCCAACTGTTTTGTGATTCCTGAAGATTGGAGGATAATAGCAACGATGAATACCTTCGATAAGTCCTCGCTCTATGAGATGAGCTATGCGTTCATGAGGCGCTTTGCTTTCATACCTGTTGGTGTGCCTGATGAGATCAGAGAGGATGATATTCGAAGGTATCTTAAATCCTGGAACTGCGAGAATGAAAGAATAGACAAAAAGAAACTTCTTGATATATGGCAGTCTGTCAATAAGATAAGAAAGATAGGTCCTGCCATCGTAAAAGATATATGTGAATTTGTAATCCGCACAGGTGATGATTATGCCAGTGCAATTATCATGTATGTTCTCCCTCAGTTTGAGGGCTTGTCTGATGAAAAAATAATTTCGTTTATGAAAGACATAAGGGAAATCACCGGAGAGGCTGGGGCGGATAAAATAGAAAAATTCTCCTATGATTTCTTCTCGATTGAAAGGGTCGCTGAGAAGGAGTCCTGATATGCCGGCAAAAGTCAATGAAGAAACCATACTGAATGAAATCTCGGCAGATATCCCGCACTATCTTAGAAATGGAAGGATAGATGAGGTTATGAAATCTGCCGCAGAAGCGGATTTGAACATAAAGGACCTGGACAGGCTTTTGAGGATACACTTCGTTCTTACAGAAAAGGTGAAAGAGTTCTCGGAAAAACTCGAAGGAAGGATAAGAAGAATAAAAACAACCGTCAGTTCACACAAGAGTGAATATCGAGGGCAGGTGAGAGGGCGCATATCATGGAAAGATACTTTTTCCAGAAGAATGGCCACAAATCCGCTGGATAAGACACTTTTCATGTGCGTTGAAAGGGAAAGGGAATATAATATCCCTGAAAACCTTGTGCTTAAACGAATTCTCCAGATAATCCACGATATAGTCTATTCTGACCTGAAACCCGCCATAGACGGAAGATATAACTGGGTTGATATCTGGAGTGATGAAAAAGGTGTGAAAGAGGTTCTAAATTCGATTTATTTTAAGAATATATATCTGAAAAGGGTTTCTCTGGAGGACCTCCACATAACTGAGAACATGATTCAAAGGGCCAAAAAATCCAGGCAACCGCTTTATCGAGATGCTGCATATCTTCTGGAAAGGTACCGAAAGATAACAGGATATAACATAGACGAATCTGAAGCCCGTGAGCTCTTGAAGAACACATTCATAAAGCCTGAGAAAACAGAGGAGCTTTTTGAGCTGTATTGGATAATAAAAATTATGAACTCCTTCGGAAAGGAAATCTGGAAGAAGCCCATTATTGAAAAAGACAACGATTCAGTCATTGCTGAAGGAATGTTTGGAGATTTCAGGTATGTTATTTATCACAACTCCACAGGCAGCTTTCATTTTCATGAAAAACTTCCTGATGACAATGATGATCTTGCAAAAATCAATAAAGCATATCCGTTTTTGGCGAGAGAGGCGAAAGTTGTGGAAAAACTGAACGGGATGGTGGGTGTGGATGAAAATAGTCTCTGGGGTGGTCGCCCAGATATAGTGATAGAAAAATATCACAAAAACAGTGACGATCTCGTTTCTGTCTTCATAGCTGAAGTGAAATACACAAACAATAAACGCTATGCGATTGAAGGACTGAAGGAACTTCTGGAATATCTGGCTTTTATAAAGAAAAATGAAGAATATCTGGAAAAGTTCAATTCGCTTTTTGAAGGACTTGAAAAGGTTAAAGGCGGTCTTTTCACAGACCAGATAGACAAATTTTCCATTTCTGAAGATGAGAAAATCTTCCACATCATGTTCGGGGATTCAGAAGATAAGATACGAAAAAGGATTGTTGAACCTACGCCGGATATGGAATAGCTTCACTTAAATTTGATTCTTTACCTCTCTTCACCATCCTCTACACCTATCCATGCTCTCCCCTAACCCATTTCCTTTCCCTTCAGTTTTTCGATCCAGTGGAGGCTCTTCTCCATATCCCCTTTCCTTCCCATCTCCCTGAACATCTCAAGGCTTTCCTGCAGGTACTCCATGCCCTGCTCTCCCCCTGTGACGATGCCTTTCAGCCTGAGGTACCATCCCTGCCTCTCCCGAGATGAAAAGCGTGCGCCCATGCCCGCCTTCGGCATCCCTGAGGAGTGAATCCAGTTTCCCGAGCTCTGCCCCCCGGTCCGCAATGCCTGCCATTCGGGGAAATAATGGTATAAAGGTATATAAGGGGTTTGGGGGGTAGATGTATATCTGTTATTTCAGAGGAAGAGCGCTCGGAGAGATAGATTTATATAATGAAAAGGCATAGTGTGGGTAAGATGATATGATAAAGAGCGAAGGAGAACTGATGGTTTCGGTTAATCAAAAAAAGAGGAAAAGAACATGAGCAAGATTGCTACACGATTTGCCATAACATCGGTTAAACGGCTTCACACAGTGAATGCGCAGATTTTCAATAATCTTAGTGAGGAATAAGTATGAAAATAAATACATTTTCAATAAAAAACTATAGATCAATCGTTGATAAACAAGAGATAACTCTAAAAGATTTATCTATAATTATAGGTCCTAATAACGAAGGAAAATCTAACATATTAAACGCAATTACTTCTGCATTATCTATCTTAAAATCGTATGAGTATTCTTTCACCCACCTACTACGAAGATATTATCGAAAAATAGATCGTGATGAGCATACATCTTCTAGTTATGAAAGGACATCTTCTTATAAGTGGGAGCGGGATTTTCCAATAAAGATGCAAGGCGAGAATAAGGATGGTAAGACGGTCTTCGAAGTCGTTTTTGATTTTACAAACGAAGAACTGAAAGATTTGAATAAATTAACTGGACTGAATCTCAATTACGATATTATTTTCACTTTGGAATTAGGAAAAGACTCAGAAAATATTAGTATAAATTATCCCGCAAATCGTCGAATAAATTTGAACAAACGAAAAATAAAAATTTTAGAATATGTATCTCAACACATTGCTATTGAATATATCGGTTCTGTAAGAACTGCAGAAAGGACTGCTGACTTGATTGATAGTCTTATTAGAAGAGAACTTAATCAATTGGAATATAAAGCCGAATATGAACGGCTCTTAAAACGCTTAGAAAAAATGCAAGAACCCGTGTTAAAGAAAATATCAAAAGAGGTTAGCAAAAGCATTAAACAATTTTTGCCAAATGTGAAAAAGGTAGAAGTAACTTCTGTTGACCGCGTGAGGCGAATAATGCACGAATCATGTGAAGTTTATGTAGATGATGGAGATAAAACTCCGTTAGAATTAAAAGGTGATGGAATAAAGAGTCTGTTGGCCATATCACTTATGCAACATCTTGCTAAGCAGAGGCATACTAACCAAGATATAGTGTTTGCTATTGAAGAGCCTAAAATTCATCTGCATCCCGATTCAATCCATAAATTAAAAGAAGTTTTACTAGAGATATCTGAGCAATATCAAGTTATATTAACTACACATTCACCCATTTTTGTAGACAGAGGGCATCTTGATAGAAATATTCTTGTAACAAAAAATAAAATAAAAACGGTTCATGATATTTCTGAGATTAGAAACGAATTGGGCATCAGGGTTTCCGACAATTTGAAATCCGCCAGTCTAGTAATATTAACCGAAGGAGAAAACGATATTCAAATATTGAAATCGTGGTTGTTTGAAATGTCACCCAAGGTTAGAGATGCTTATGCCCGTGGGTTGTTTGCTTTCGCATCCATGGGTGGGTGTAAAAATCTTTCATATCAGGTAAACTTGCATCGGAATTTGATTTGCAGTGTATTGGTTTATCTGGATGCAGATTCTGACGGGAAATCTGCATACGAGAAAGCAAAAAGTGATGGTCTCCTTACAGATAAAGAAGTGTTCTTTCCTATTATCCGGTCATTCCGTGAAACGGAGATAGAAGATTTAGTTAAAATTAGTATATATAAAAAAAATATTGAAGATAAATACGGGGTTAAATTGGAACGCGATATTTTCAAAAATAATAAAAATAAATGGTCTGTGAGAATTGGGGGGGTGTTTGAAAAGCAAGGAAAACTGTGGACTGGTGACATTGAGGCAGATGTAAAAAAAATAGTATGTGATGCAGTAGTAAGGGATGGTTTAAGAAGTCTAAAGCAGACTAACGCAGGTTCTATCAAAAATCTACAAAAAAGGATAGAAGAAGAATTAAATCTCTGAGATTATCGCTTATTGAAAACAACTCTATCCATTCACTCAAACCGCACCTTCTGCCCCTCTTTGCTGTCCTCTATGATGATGCCGAGCGCCTTTAATCTGTCCCGTATCATGTCGGATGTCGCCCAGTCCCTATTCTCCCTTGCCTGCTTCCTTATGTCCAGAAGTATCTGTATTATCTCCATCTCCTTTCCCGATGACTGAGCGCTCGCGAAGAGATTGATTCCGAGGACATCTGCGATTTCCTTTGCTATTTTCAGGTATCCGGCTGTGAGGTTGGGGTTGTCCCTGTGCTTGTTGGCCTCGCTGAAGAGTGAGAAAAGGTTCGCTATGGCCTCCCTCGTGTTGAAGTCGTCGTCCATGACCTCGATGAACCTCTCCCTGAACTTCACGGCCTCCGAGATGTCCGGTTCGGAATCGCCGGCCATTTCTTTGAGGGAGAGAGCGCTCCGCTTCATACTCTGCAAGGCCCTGTGAGTTTCTTCCAGATCATCGAAGCTGAAGTCTATCGGGCTCCTGTAATGCGTGTAAAGGAAGTAGAACCTGAGGGTGTCAGCGGGATACGTCTTCATCATCTCCCGTATGTTCAGGACATTTCCGAGGGACTTCGACATCTTCTCCCCTTTCAGGTTCAGGAATCCGGTGTGCAGCCAGTACCTCACGAAGGGCTCCTTTCCGCTGATGCTCTCCGCTATTGCTATCTCGGATTCGTGGTGCGGGAATATCAGGTCCTGCGCTCCCCCGTGCAGGTCATATTGCTCCCCGAAGTATGTGAATGTTATAGCCGTGTCCTCCACATGCCAGCCCGGCCTTCCCTTTCCCCAGGGCGATTCCCACCAGGGCTCTCCCTCCTTGTAGGCCTTCCAGAGCGCAAAGTCCTCGGGGTTCCTCTTGTTCTCGTCCGGGGCCACCCTTGCGCCGGCCTGAAGCTCGTCCATCTTCTGCCCGGACAGCTTCCCAAATCCTCCGAACTTGTTCACCTCGAAGTACACGCTCCCGTTGGATTCGTAGGCATATCCCTTCTCTATGAGGGCCTGAACCTGACCGATTATCTCATCTATGTGGTCCGTGGCATTCGCATAAAGGTTCACGGAAGTGACACCCAGCGCCTCCATGTCCTCCATAAAGGCCTTTGTGTACTGCATAGCGAGTTCCTTTACGCTTATTCCCCTCTCGTTGGCCCTCTGTATCATCTTATCGTCAATGTCGGTGATGTTCATGAGATAGAATACCTGATATCCCCTGAACCTCAGGTATCTGGCTATCGCATCGAATGCGACATATGTTCTGGCATGGCCTATGTGTGGCATATCGTAGACCGTGGGGCCGCAGACGAACATGTTGACCCTGTTCCTCTTTATCGGCCTGAACTCTTCCTTCTCTCTTGTCAGCGTGTTGTATACCTGCATGAGATCACCGGAGTGGGCGAGGAGGGAATCGAACCCCCAGAAACCCGATCTGCAGTCGGGCACATTAGCCACTCTGTCACTCGCCCTTGCAGGCTGCGATTGGTATGCAGTATATGAAACTTTAGGAAAGTATGCGGAGATATCCTTAAATATTGTCTCCCTCTTTAGCACCAAAGGATGGTATAAGAATTGACAGACATAAAACGACTCGTACTGGATGTGCTTAAGCCCCACCACCCTTCCATCGTGGAGGTGTCTGAGAAACTGAGCGCTCTGAAAGGAGTGCATGGAGTGAACTGCAGCCTAGAAGAGGTTGACCAGGAGACAGAGAGCATAAAGATAACAATAGAGGGAGATCACCTCGATTTTGACAGGATAAAGCTCACACTTGCCGACCTAGGAGCCGATATTCACTCCATAGACAGTGTTTCGTCAGGCAGAAGAATAGTAGAAGAGGTCGAGACACCTCAGGACCGTTAATTCTCTTTCTCTTCCCTGTTATTTTTTATTATTTCACCTACTTTTTTAAGAAGTTCTTGTTTCTTCATATCTGTGCTTACAAGAACCCTTCCCTCTTCCCTCCACCAGTGGGGGGGATATCGAACGTCATATTCCACCGAATATTCCATACCCATCGATTTTACGGCGGAAAATATCTCAGGAAGCTTGGGATTCTCAACTGCAAGTGCCTTTGGAACCCTTCTTCCAGAACTTCTTTTAAGATGTGAATTGAAATAGGATGGCCAGAGGACCTTTTTGCCCTCTTTCCTTGAGACCATATCACTCCACCAGGACAGCGTTTATCGCTCCGTCCTGACCGGGCCTTGAGGTTATCTTCGCATTGCCCACAGATGTCTTGATTATGGCTCCTTTGGTTATGATATTCCTCTGCACATAGTTCGGGTTCGCCGGATTCTCAACAACCGTTATTATCTCGGCCCTGACTGTCTTTCCTGTCTTAGGATCCCTTACATTTGCGTGATTCTCGGAGAGGATGCGCACCCTCGTGTTTCCTCCTCTTCCTCTCACTTTCTTTGTCCTCCTGTCACCTATGACAGCTGTCTGGAGCTCCGCCCCTATCTCGTACTTCCTCTTCTTTCTGAAGGAGTGATACCTTCCTCCTGTGGATTTCCTCACGGATCTGCCTTGCCAGAGAGCCATGTTTTCACCTTTTCAGCGCCTATGAATACATTTGTTATATAAGCCTTGCTGGGAGAGTCGTACCGATGAATGGCACATATTGATGGGAAAGTTTAAATAGGTGTGCCACTAAGACTAATTGAAAATAGTCTATCACATCATTCCTTCATAAATTCACATTCACTCTCAAACATGTCAGCTCAATATCCGAAAAACCCGGATTGGGGCATTAAGAGCAGCAGTACGAGGGAGAGATTTGTGGATGGACTATTTTCAGGAGATGATCATATGATCGACCCGAGTACAACGAAATACCTGATAAAAGCACATATAACCGCAGAAGGAGTTGTGGAAAAACCTGACGTGATAGGGGCCATATTCGGACAGACCGAGGGTCTTCTGGGAGAGGAACTGGACCTCAGGGATCTTCAGAAAGGCGCCAGGATAGGAAGGATAGAAGTAGAAGTGAAATCTGAGGGTGGAAAGTCACGAGGAGAGGTTCTGATACCATCTAGCCTTGACCAGGTTGACACCGCAATACTGGCCGCAGCCCTTGAAACTATAGACAGGATAGGGCCGTGTAAGGCCACGGTTTATGTTGAGAGCATAGCTGATGTAAGGGCTGAAAAGAGGCAGAAGATACTTGAAAGGGCGAAGGAGCTTCTGACAGACATGCTTCAGGAGTCCAAGACACTAGGAGGAAGCCTCGCTGATTCCATCAGAGACTCAGTTCACCTCGAAGAGATAACGAGTTACGGACCGGAAAAATGTCCTGCAGGACCTCTTGTGGACGTATCGGATGAGATTCTGATCGTTGAGGGCAGGTCTGATGTACTGAACTTGCTGAAACATGGAATAAAGAATACAATAGCCGTTGAAGGGACCAATGTTCCAAAGACAATACAGGAACTCAGCAAACAGAAGACCGCAACCGCATTCGTTGATGGGGACCGAGGCGGCACACTGATACTTAAGGAATTGCTTCAGGTAGCTGAGATAGACTTCATAGCCAGAGCCCCACCGCACAACGAGGTGGAAGAACTTACTAGAAAACAGATAATGAAGGCCCTTAAAAACAAAATGCCTGTTGCACAGTATATAGAGATGTATGGCATAGATAATGGCAGTACAAAGGATGCTCAGGAGAAAAAAGAGCCTCAGAACGGGAAGAACGGCAAAGGGAAGAATGACAACCAGATTGCACAGAAAAAAGATGAGAAAAAGGCACAGAAACCCGAGAAACAGGCCTCTAAGGAGAAAGAAAAGGAAGAGAAAAGGAAGAAACTCACGCCTCAGCAGGAGAAATTCTACGAGATGCTGAGAGATATGGCTGGAAAGAAGAAGGCAAGACTCCTGAACTCAAAAGGAGGAATAGTAACGGAAGTTGCCACCGATGATCTGATAAAAATTCTTGGAAATGAAAAGAAATCCGTGAATGCGATAGTCTTCGACGGAGTGATAACTCAGAGGCTTGTGGATATGGCTTACAAAAAAGGAGTTAAAATGATAGTTGGCATCAAAATGGGAAATGTGGCAAAACTTCCGTCTTCAATATCTGTGTGGACGAAAAAGGACTTTGAATGAGCGCGAATGCTCAAACACTCAAACCACTTACTCTTTTTTATTTTCGAAATAAAAAGTGGGAATCACTTGATTCTTAGCTTTTTCTTCTTCTCGTTAAGTCTGTCCTCATATTCCTCTCCCAGATGCCATGCGATATCCTCCAGGTCCGGGAGGTTCCGCGTGAACTTCGATTTGCTGTTTGTCTCCATGAGATCTTCAAACTTCTTCATCTTCCTTCTTGTGTCATAGAAGTACCATCCTCCGATGATAACGCCGAACGACGATAGAAGCAAAATCCAGTAATTCCATGCACCTATCGTGTTTATAGGTTTGTTTACCTCGTCGGGAAGATAGCTTTCTAACATAAAATATGAGAGAGATATCACCATACCTGCGATGCTGATTGCCAGTAGCGTTCCGGACAATACCAGGGCATGCTTTCTCATCCATTTTATTGCGCTCATGGGTTCACCGTCTGCGAGATATCTGCAGGGAATATATATGGTTTGGGGGCGAGAGCAGGGGGAAAGTTTATTAATGAATTCATTAATCAATGAAAATACCCGGAGGGTATAACTGAGGAGATACGATGAAAAAAATAGCATTAGCAGTCAGTATGATTCTTCTGCTGGGTTCTCTGTTCCCGGCAATTGTGATACTTGATGGAGAGGTAAGGGCAGAGCGCAGCAGTGAACCGGAAATAAAGTATACTTTGCATGCTCCCATAAGGATAGAGAACGATACGGATTTCGCAAACCAGGCGACGAGCGAAGGTTGGAGCGGAGATGGGAGCTCAGGAAATCCTTATCTGATAGAGAACTATGAGATAGACGCTCATGGGTCTGGAAGTGCCATTTACATTGGAAATACTACGGTTCATTTTACAATACGCTCATGTTATTTTTACAATACGAGTGATGTTTCATACCCGTATTATTATGGTTCTGGGTTGACCCTCCGTAATGTGACGACGGGAGTTGTGGAATCCAGCAGGATATGGAACAATGAGAACTACGGGGTCTTTATGCAGTATTCGATGGGAGTCGTTGTATCCGGCAATAACATATCATACAATGACCAGAGAGGAATATATCTTATGGAATCCGTGAACAATACCATAGAGAACAACGGAATGTATGCTAACCAGTGGTATGGAATAGATCTCTCCACATATTCGAACAACAACAGCATCATAAACAATACCATACTGCGCACGGCATCGCACGGCATCTCACTGTCCAACTGTAATGATACGGTTATAAGTAACAATACCATAAAGTACAACTCGCATTACGGGAGCATAGACCTCTCATACTCGCTCGGGGCCGTGATAAAGAATAACACGATGGAAGACTATGACAGCCATGGTGGGATATATGTTTCAGGAGACCAGATGAGATACTGGAACACACACGACATAGATACGAGCAATATCCTGAAAGGCAAGCCTGTCTACTACTGGAAGGACCGCACATCGGGTAGTGTTCCTTCGGATGCGGCGCAGGTCATCCTCGCCAACTGTTCGGGCGTATCTGTAGAGAACATGAACATCAGTATGGTTTACGAGGCCATACAGCTGGGTTTCTCAGACAAGAATCACATAAAAAATGTAAGCCTCTACAAAGATTCGTGGGGCGTGAGACTGCTGTATTCGGACCATAACATCCTTTCGGATAGCGAGATAAGAAACAATGATGACGGCATATGGATAGACAGGTGCACGGAGAACACCATAAGGAACAACACCGTCGCGGATTCGAACTATTATGGAATATACATGGCTAGTTTTGATACGACCCCTGTTGTGTGGGGAAACTCTTTCTACCACAATAATCTTATAAACAATGCGCATCAGTTATATTATAGCAGTAACAATGAAATAGACAGATGGAACCTGGCATATCCGCAGGGCGGGAATTTCTGGTCGAACTACAACGGTAACGATATCGAATGCGGAGAATCGCAGAACATATCCGGAAGCGATGGGATGGGGGATAGCCCTCTGACAATATACGGGAATCAGGATGCATATCCGCTGATGGCGGCATGGGAAACAGCGCCAAAGGTCATCTCAAGCACCCCCGCAGACGGAGAGAATTCCGTTGCACTGGGAAAGAACATAAGCATCGTCTTCAGCAGGAGCATGAACACTTCGGTAATTCCCAAACTTCACCAGATAGATGGAACGGGTGTTGTCTATTCATTTTCTGGATGGTCCAGCACAAATCTGGAGAACGACACCGCAACATGGACTCATGATGACTGGAATGAGAAGGAATGGGTGGGCCTGGAACTCTGCAATTACTCCGATACTGAAGAGCGCTACGGATTGCCACACATATGGTCATTCAAGACAGTGGACCTCACTGCGCCCCATGTGTCATCGACTGACCCTGCAGACGGGGAGGCTTCCGTTTCTCTCGCTCAGGATGTGAAGGTCGTCTTCGATGAAAGCCTGGACACATCCGTCATTCCACAGTTCAGCGAACTGAGTTCTTCGGGAGTATCTTACACCTTTGCGGGTTTTTCATCCACAAATGAAAATAACGACACCGCAACATGGACGCACGGTTCATGGCCCGAAAAATACGCGGTGGAACTGAAGGTCACGGGGGCAGAGGACAGCTCCGGTAATGTGATGGGTACGGCATATGTCTGGAACCTCACCACGGCCGACCTGACACCGCCGAATGTGATTGGGACAGAACCATATGATGGAGAGACAGGTGTCAACAAATCGGTATCCATAGTGGTAGTGTTTTCGGAAGAGATGAACACTTCATACAATTCCGGCCACCCGACCCTTATTCTGGAGAACGGAACATACGGCGGAAGCTGGACATTCCTCGGGTGGAGCAGCACGAATGTTATGAACGATACGGCCAGATGGTCACATGATCCCTTCGAGGAAAGGGACAGGATATCACTGAGGGTGCAGAACTATGCGGACCTTGCGGGAAATGCGGGAAGCCCGTATGAATGGACATTCTACACCGAGGATACCCAGGCGCCTTCGATTACAAAGACAACCCCTGAACAGGGGGATTCCGGTGTGAACGAGAACGAGAATGTCACGATAACCTTCTCAGAAAGCATGAACACATCCGCACCACCGGTTATTACGCAGACCGGGGGAAATCCCGTAAATTACACATTCTCCCACTGGGAGAGCGTTTATGTGGCAAACGACACGGCCATCTGGACCCATGACCCATGGTCATCGGAAGACTCCGTAACCCTCATGGTTTCAAATTACAGCGACCCTGCAGGGAACATCGGTGTCAATTACACATGGTCATTCGACATAAGAGACTATGTGGGGCCCCATGTCCTGTCCACGGACCCTGCGGACGGCGATGTGTGGGTTCCTCTGGACAAGGTGGTTACCGTGGTCTTCTCAGAAACCATGAGCTATGCCAGGGTCTATGGAGAAGTGGGGGTCACATACACATTCCTCGGATGGAGCACGACCTATGTCCACAATGACACCGGTATGTGGAGCCACACAAACTGGAGCGAGAACATGGACCTGCTGATATCTGTGGATAATCTTCAGGATGAGGCAGGAAATGCGGGAGACAAATATCAGTTCACCATACATACCGCAGACCTCACGAAACCCCTGGTGAGCGACCTGACGCACCCCTACAATGGGCAGAAGAATGTAGCTTACGGCGCCAATGTGAGCGTCGTCTTCACGGAGTCCATGAACAGCTCGGTCACACCCACACTGGTTCAGAATGCTGGAGATATGGTGACCTACACCTTCCTCGGCTGGTTCACCACGGACAACGATAATGATACTGCGATATGGTCGCACGACGACTGGACCGATTCTGACACGGTCAACCTCACGGTTTCAAATTATAGTGACCGTGCAGGTAACATTGGTGATGCATATACATGGGAGTTCAGGGTTGAGGATCACACCGCCCCCCATGTGGTGGCCACCTCTCCCCCCGACGGAGCCATAAATGTCTCCGCACATCTGGCCAGTATAACGGTCACATGGTCGGAGCCGATGGACTCAAATGGAAATCCGGCATTGGACATCGTTGAATCGGACGGGGCAAGACCGAACATCGTATTTTACAGGTGGTTGAACGACACGACGGCGATTTTCAATGTCAGCGGAAACTTCTCGGAATCCGATAATATAGAACTGAGAGTTGGCACGGTACAGGATCCGTACAACAACGATGCGGTGACATATTACTGGTGGATATACACCTACGACCCTGTTCCCCCGACTGTCTCTGATGCCATCCCTCTTCCGGGAGGTGCTGCGGAAAAGAACGCCACTGTTACAGTAGCATTCAGCGAGAAGATGAATGAATCTGTCATTCCACAGATAACACAGGCGGACGGTGACCCGGGCAGCTGGGTCTTCCTCGGATGGAGCACAGGATACCATAATGTTTCCGGAGAGATGAAAGAGGTGTCCGAGGCGAACTGGGCCCACAACAACTGGACCACCGACAGGGTTAACCTGACGGTATCCGGATACAGGGACATATGCGGAAATTGGGGACAGCCGTATTCATGGGAATTCAATGTCTCTGTCTACGATGACCATTCCATGATACGGATAAACAGCAATGCGGAGTTCGCTAACATGGCCTTATCCGAGGGATGGGCCGGGGACGGAAGTCCGGGCAACCCATACATCATCGAGTACTACGAGATAAACGGCGACGACGGAAGGGGAGGATACTGCATTTACATAGGGAACACGACATCGAACTTCATAATACGCCATAACAAGCTGAACTACGCCTATACTGACAATGCGGTGTATCCATACTATCCGAGGGCATCCGTGGTCCTTTACAATGTCACGGGCGGAAAGGTGGAAGATAACAGCATGCTTGTGGAGTCGGATTTTGCAGTCTATACCTCTGAAAGCCAGAATGTGAACATAAGCGGGAACACCATACACAACGCATGGTGGAACGGAATGAACATAGAGGATTCGCAGTATATCACGATAGACGGGAACGAATTGACCGGCGGCGGGAACGGGCTTTACCTGAAGAACAGCCCGTATGCCAGCATACGCAGGAATATCCTGTCTCACAACGGTGACCAGCAGGGTATAACGCTCGAGAACTCAAGTTATGCGGTGCTCGTCGGGAATCTCATATCGGATTATGCCTATGGAATAGTCTTCGACCCCAGCGATGGAACGGATGTTAACATAACCCTGGAAGGAAATGCCATGAAGAACTGCGGACTGATGATATGGGGATGGATGGCAGAGCACTGGACATCCCATACGATAGTGAACAACACCGTGAACAGCAGGCCGCTTGTGTTCCTGAACGGAGTGGATGATTCCCAGATAAACTACACTGTACAGGCCGGCCAGATATACCTGGTGGACTGCTACAATGTATCAGTGTCATATCAGTTCATCGTAAGGGCAAGCATCGGCCTTTATGTGGCCATGTCACAGCACATAACCGTGGTGAACTCCACATTCGGATACAACAACTATGGAATATACATGGTGGGCAGCGACTCGAACCTGATATGGCACAACAACTTCGTGGGGAACGATGTGCAGGCCCATGATGACGGAGGCTCCGGAGATAACGCATGGAACGAGACCTACCCGTATTCAGGAAATTACTGGGACGACTACGGAGGGAGCGATAACAACCTAGGGCCCGGGCAGAACTACCCGGGAAGCGACGGCATCGGGGATTCGCCCTATTCGATAGACGGAGGCGGTGCGGAGGACAAATACCCGCTGATGAACCCGACGAACCTGACCCTGTACTACACTCCGGGATGGCACATGGTGGCCTTCCCGTGGCTCGACAGCCCGACGGATATAACGGATGTCCTCTCCGGGCAGTCATGGGACAGGGCAATGGTGTATGTCAACGGCACATGGCACACATACAATGCGAACAGGGATGCTAAGTTCAACGGAGATTTCCCGAAGATAGACAGGAGCATGGGGCTGTGGGTGAACTTCACGGACAACAGCACGCTGATAGCGCCCTCTCCGATACACACGGGAAACATAACCGTGTATCTACATCCGGGCTGGAACCTTGTGGAAGGCGGTCTGCCTTTCCTTGTCAGCGAGGTCTTTGAAGGAGTGGATCACAGCCATGTGGAGAGCGCTAACCTGACGGACCCGTCTGAGATGGAGCACATGACGGAGAACGACACAATGATGCCGGGAAGGGGCTACTGGGTCTATGTAGATGGGAATTACACGATAAGCATAGATACTGACCTCTTCGAGATAACCGTTCAGGAAGGACTCATCTATAACAGCCATCCTGTTCAGGACATGGATTCCGACCCTCCTGCAGATGTCAGCAGTTCAACAGCGCCTATCACAGACAATACGCCCGATCATACGCCTTTCATAGCGCTCTCGGTTGCGATCATCGGCATGCTGGGAACAGCATGGGCCATAAGGAGAAGGCGCTGAAAACCATTTCCCTACTTTTTATTGCCGTGCCCTCGGAAACTTAAAATAGGATGAAAGATGAGTATAAACGGTGATAAGGTGCTCGTGAAACTGGAGATATACAGAGATGGGAAATACTGGTGCGCCAGAGGGATAGGGGAGGACATATTCACGCAGGGAAAGACGCTTGACGAGCTTATGGACAACATAAGGGAGGCCGTAGAACTGCATTTCGAGGATGTTCTGGAGAGCGGGGAGGACATAAGGATACTCTCGATATCTGAGATAGAGGTGCGTTCAGTTGTCAAGGCTACCGGTAGTTAGCGGCGACGAACTGATAAGGCTTCTCACCCATATTGGTTATGAGATTGTAAGGCAGAAGGGCAGCCATGTCCGGCTGAGAAAGATGACGGATTTGGGAGAGCATAAGATAACCGTTCCAAGGCACCCTGAGATAGCAAAGGGAACCCTGAACGATATACTTTCAAAGGTGGCGCTCTGGAACGGCATACCTAAGGACAAACTCATCGAGATGCTGAAGAAGTGAGAAATCAACAAACTTATTAAGCCGGGCATCAGTCGTATTCCGTGCCCTCCTCGATGCTGCACCCTTCAGTGAGGGATGCGGCCCGCAAGCTCGGAATACTCGAGGCCACGGAGGCGCAGAGCGCTGCCTTCGGCCCAATGCTGTCGGGAAAGAATGTGCTTCTGATAGCGCCGACAGGGATGGGAAAGACCGAGGCTGCCATGCTGCCCGTATTTTCAAGGCTCATGGAGGAAAGGAGAAGGATCGGAGCGCTCTACATAACACCTTTGCGGGCGCTGAACCGTGACATGCTGAAGAGGCTCACAGAGTTCGGAAAGGAACTGGGGCTTCAGGTGGCAGTCAGGCACGGAGATACAACGGATAAAGAGCGGAGGATGCATGTTAAGGACCCTCCGGATGTGATGATAACCACGCCTGAGACCCTTCAGATAATGCTCATCGGCTCGAAGCTGAGGGAGTTGCTGAAGAATGTCAGGTATGTTGTTGTGGATGAGATACACGAACTCGCGGACAGCGAGAGGGGAGCGCAGTTATCGGTTGTCCTTGAGAGGCTTGTGGAACTCTCCGGAGAATTCCAGAGGATAGGGCTGTCCGCAACGGTGGGTGATCCCGAGGAGATCGCAGCGTTCCTTTCCGGAAAGGGGAGGAGCGCTCTGATAGTGGATGTCTCGAGGGCAAGGGAGATGAGGATAGATGTGGAGATGCCGGAGCCTGAAGGAGAGGATGAGAAGGTCGCGGCCCTTCTCTCATCGGAAAAGGAATGGGTGGCATGCCTCAGGCGAGGGAGGGAACTGGTGGAGGAGAGCAAGGCATCGCTTCTCTTCGTGAATACCCGTGAGACAGGGGAAAAACTGGCCCTCCAGTACTCCATGCTGGGCTATGAGGACATGGAACTGCACCACGGCTCGCTAGCAAGGGATGTGAGAATAGAGGTGGAGAACAGGTTCAAGGCAGGGGAATTGAAGGCGCTCATCTGCACCTCATCGCTGGAACTCGGCATAGATGTGGGAAGGGTGGACAGGGTGGTGCAGTTCAACTCTCCGCGCTCCGTCTCCCGCATGGTCCAGAGGGTCGGAAGGTCAGGGCACAGCATGGGAAAGGTGCCCATGGGAACGGTCATAGCCGTGAATGAGGACGAGTTCGCGGAAGGAGCGGTGATAGCCAGGAAGGCCATGCTGGGCGATGTGGAAAGAAAGAGGGTGAGGAAAAACAGCCTGAGCGTGCTGGCCAATCAGATAACATCCATCGTTGTGGAGCGCAGGGAGATAGAGGCAGGGGAGATATACCAGATAGTGAGGCGAGCATATCCGTTCATTGAACTTGAAAGGGATGAGTTCGACGGCGTTGTTGAACAGCTCGTTGATATAAGGCAGATATGGAGGGACGGCGAGAGGCTGAGCAGGGGAAGGAACTCAAGAAAATATTTCTACGACAACATCTCCATGATATCTGATGAGAGGTCGTACTGGGTCACGGACATAAACACGAGAAAGAGGGTGGCAAAACTGGACGAGAGGTTCGTTGCCGCCAACATAGAGCCCTTCTCGGTCTTCATCGTTCGCGGAAAGGCGTGGAGGGTTGTGGATATGGACGAGAACGGGATACTGGCCGAACCCGTGGGAGACCTGGGGAGCATACCGTCATGGAGTGGAGAGGACCTTCCTGTGTCCTTCGAGGTGGCCATGGAAGTGGGAAGGCTGAGAAGGGAAAGGGAGTTTTCGAATTATCCTGTTAAAGAGGGTGACGGGGGGAGATATGTTCGATGGCTGGAGAGCGCTGAGAAGGAAGGGGGCATGGTGGCGACTGACAGGAGGATTGTGATTGAAGAAGGGGATTCCATAGTGATGAACGCCACCTTCGGCACCAATGTGAATTTGACGCTCTCCCATATCCTCGCTTCCCTTCTATCCGCAAGGTATGGAGCCAGCACAAACACCGCCGTTGACCCGTACCGGATAATGATACACGCATCCTTCTCGCTGAACGGGGAGATGATAGAGGAGACACTGAAGAACATAAGCCCTGCAACTCTTGAGGGCCTTCTGAGGGTCGTTCTGAAATCCTCAGACCCGTTCAAATGGAGGTTTCTCTATGCTGCGAAGAAGTTCGGCATAATCGAGAAAGGGGCTGACATGAGGAGCGTGAGGATGGACAGACTCATAGAGGTGTATCGTGGAACCCCGGTCTTCGAGGAGGCCATGAGGATGACCCTTGAAAAGGACATGGATGTTGAGAACACGGTGAATGTACTTGAGATGATACGCTCCGTGGAAATTGAAGTAGTGCGCTCCCGATTGACCGAAATAGGAAGGATGGGTCTTCGCCAGAAAGGGGGGCCTGTGCTGCCGTCGAGGCCGAGCAGGGAGATACTCGCCGCTGTGAAGAAGAGGATAGAGGGCACCGAGATAAGGCTGGTGTGCCTGAACTGCGGTAGCATGTGGAGGGCCACGGTATCAGAGGTGGGGGATGATGTGAGGTGTCGGAGATGCGGTGCAAGGATGGTGGCCATGATAAGGCCGTATCAGAAGGAGTTTCGAGACCTCATTGAGAAAAAGGAACTGGAGCCCGAAGAACTGAAGAGGATGAAGTGGCTGGTGAAGAGCGCTGACCTCATAATGTACCACGGGCACAGGGGCGCGATGGTCCTTGCGGGAAGGGGTATAGGGCCTGACAGCGCAAATCGCATACTGTCACACTACCACCGTGACGAATGGGACCTTCTCAGAGAGATACTTCAGGCGGAGATAAACTACGCGAAGAACAGAAGGTTCTGGGATTAATCTTTTATGAAGCGCACGATTCACGGGCATGCAGTGGTGGATCTACGCCATAGGAACGATGGTGCTCTTCGCGCTCACCAACTTCCTGGTGAAGGTGGCTGGAGAAGGAGGTATGGACAGCGTGTTCGCGGCGAACCTGATATGGCTCTCCGCAGGCGCTGTCGGCGTGGTGTTCATGATATACGGGCTTTACACCGGAAGCTTTCAGAGGGGCTTATCCGAAACGAACAGTAAGATGCTCCTTCTCCCGATAATCGCTGGAGTGTCCCTTGCCTTCGGGATGTACCTCATAAAGAAGGCCGTGACAGCCGGAGATGCCGGGCCCAGCGTTGCAATAGCCAATTCAAACGCGATAATCGTCGCTCTCCTTGCCTGGATATTCCTGAACGAGGAACTGAGCATGAGCGAGATAGGGGGCATGGCCATGATAATCGGCGGAATAGTGGTCATGAGCGTGCTCTGACAAAGTTAATAATGTGAATGCCATGCAGGGCCGTGAAGAGATACACGAAGCGCGTGAAAAAATGCCCGATGTGCGGGAGCACCGACCTTTACCTGGAGGCAGGAGGGGTCACGGGATACATATACCACTGCAACAACTGCGAGTACATAGGTGCCTTCGTTGTGGAGGAGGACATAGAATGGACGGAGGAAGACGATGAAGAAAGCACTGGAGATACTGAGAAAAAAGAGAAAGCTCATAATGATGCATCAGAGCGCTGACCCGGACGCCCTCGGTTCCGCCTATGCCATATCAAAGGTCTTCGGAGGAGATATAGATTTGAGCGGAGGGCTGAACAGACCTGCGAAAAGGATGCTTCCGATGCTCAAGGCAGAGGGAAAACTGATGCCCGATTACTCCTCCTATGATGCGATAATCTCTGTTGATGCCGCTTCTCCCACGCAGCTTCCGGCGAAGGTGCATGTGGACCTCGTGATAGACCACCATATGAAAGGAGAGGACTGGGATGCGGATGTGCTTCTCATAGATGAGGATGCCTTCGCATGCACGCAGGTCGTCCTTGACCTGATAAGAGAGGCGGATGAGGAAATAGATGAGGATGTGGCCTTCGCTCTCCTCGCCGGCATGTACTCAGACACAAAGAGGCTGAAGATAGGCGATGTGAGGCTCTTCGAGGACTTCACCGATATGCTCGAAATATCCGGCGCCGATATGGAGGACCTCGCGTCCATACTCGAGGATAGGGACATGTCCATAAGGATCTCCATAATGAAGGGCATGCAGAGGCTGAAGTTCGATACCTTTCGGGGCTTCATGATATGCACCACACATGTGAGATCATTTGAGAGCATGGTGGCCAACGCGCTGGTTGATGCCGGCGCTGACATAGCCTTTGTCGCTGCTCCCAGGAACGACGAGATAAGGGTGAGCGCCAGGGCATCGGACAGGGTTCTCAGGGAAGGCCTGCACCTCGGGGCCCTATTCAAAGAACTGGGAGCGGAGATAGACGGAGAAGGGGGAGGACACGACGGCGCTGCCGGATTCTCAACCTCGGGAGATATAGAGGCGGTGCTGAAGATGTGTATGACAAAGGCCATTGACACACTTAGGGCTCAAAAGCCTTAATAACCCGTTGGAGATGAGGAACTGTGAAACCGGATGTCCAGAGCGAGAGAATAGAGGGGGGCTTCAGGCTCACCCGCGTAGGCGTAACAGGAGTGCGAAAGCCCATCAATGTGGAGCGCAACGGGAGAAAGCTGACGCTGACAGCCACATTTGACCTCTTCGTTGACCTTCCCTCGGAGCAGAGGGGTTCCCATATGTCCAGAAATCTGGAGGTGGTGGGAGAAATAGTGGATGAGAGCCTTGAAAGGCCGGTGAGCGCAATAGAGGACCTTGCCGCCCAGATAACCGAGAAACTTCTCGTACGGCATGAGTATGCCAGCCGTGCGGAGGCTGTGATAAGGGCGGATTACTTCATGGAAAAGGAGACTCCGGGTGGAAGAAGGACCATAGAGGCCTATCGCATAGAGGGGCATGCCATCAACAGAAAAGGCGAAATTAAAAGATTCATAGGGGTTGAGGTTGTGGGGATGAGCGCCTGTCCGTGCGCAATGGAAACGCTTAGGGCCATGCTGAAAGAGAAATACCCCGAGTTCAGCGAATGCATTGAAAAGATACCGATAATCACTCACAATCAGAGAAACATAGTCACGATAAAGGTGCAGATACCCGATGGGATGAGCGTTGAAGCAGATGATTTAATAGATGTGGCAGAGCGCTCCCTGTCATCGCCTACCTTTGAGGTGCTGAAAAGGGATGATGAGGGAAGGGTTGTCTATGAGGCCCATGTGAACCCGAAGTTCGTTGAGGATGTGGTGAGGGATGCGCTCCACAACCTTCTCCTGAAATACCCGGATATGCCAGATGCAACAGAGGTCACCGTGAAGAGCGAGAGCGAGGAGTCCATACACAAGCACAACGCATTTGCCGAGAGGACGACGACATTCGGGGAATTGAGAAAATAGATTATTAAAAACAAAAATGAAATAAAAGGGTTTTCTCAGAAAGACGAAACGCCCGATTCATCCTCCTGCTCTCTCTGAGGTGGGTTTTCCCCGGAGCTCTGTGGCGGTGCTTCTTGAACAGGTGGCTGGCTCTGCATTGGCATCACGGGATTCGTTTCCGGAGGTCTCTTTCTCTTTGCAATAAGTACTGCTGCGATGATGCCCACTATGACCAGTATCAGCAGAATGTACAGCCATGGCATACCGGATGAAGACTTCTTGCTGGCGGGAAGTTCCACTGCAGGAATATTTTTATGCTCTCCGGGAGAGACGCTTGTCTCAATCGTTTTCTTCTCATATCCATCCTTTGATACGGCCAGTGTGTGGTTCCCCGCATGAACCTCTATCTCGAAATGGCCGCTGGCATCCGTTATCGCTGTTTCTCCGGTATCAAGTCTTACCGTTGCCCCCTCTATCGGGTTCCCATTCTCATCCGTGACGGTTCCGGTTATGGTGGCCATATCTTCTGGAGCATTGTGTGCAGTCGTGAAATTCCATGTGTAATCCAGCCTATTGCCTGCCAGATCGGAGCCTGTTACATGAACCACATATTTCCTGCCGTGCTCCAGTTCAGAAGAGGGTGTGAATGTAAGGGTCCTTCCGCTCCAGCTAATATTTCCAGATAGGCCATCGCCAATTACCTTCACTGTGCTGACATTCATGTCCTCGGAGAATCTCACTGTTATCGTCGTATCAACGGACACATTGTTTCCTGTGGGAGATGCACTTGTAACTGAGGGTGGTGTGGTATCGGTTTCAAATCCAGCACTGGCGGTTTTTTCGTTCCCTGCACGATCTACCGCCTTAACTTCCACAGTATGGCGCCCATCAGATATTCCAGTGAAGTCATAAGAGGTGTTCTTTCCGACGCCTATCCATGAACCCCTGTCCATTCTCACTTCGTAGTGGTCTATCTTTGAGGTGTTGTCCGAAGCATGCCACCGAACGGTCATGGAATCCGTGTTGAAAAGTCCTCCGTCTTCCGGAGAGTCTATGCTCAGATCAGGGACTATTGTATCGTATCCGGCTATGGCTTCGGCACTGTTCTTCTCCTCGCTCTTTCCCGAAGCGTCCGATGCCTTAGTGTAGAACTGATAATATCCATCACCATCGCTGAAGATGAAGTCCCTGCTTCCAGTCCATGATGTGCCCGATATGGATATGGTCACATACTTGATCCATGCGGACCATGTTGAGTTATCCTCGCTGAAGCGATAGTATATCGTTATATTTGACAACTCTTTGTCATCGCTAGCAGTTAGTTCGAGAGTGACCTTGGATGTGTGCCAGTAGGGGGTGACCGGAGATGTGCTGGATGTGGGTGCCTGTGAATCCAAGGTTTCGGTGGTGAAGCTCCATGAATAATCATCCTTCGGAGAGCCTTCCGACGTGCCGTTTTTGTTGCCGTCCAGACTGTTGCCATTTGTATCATTGGCTATGCTACCGTCCACTTTGACGGTGTATGTGGTCCCTCCCTCCAGATCTGAAGACGAAGTGAATGTCATGGTTCTTTTCGCTGCATCCCATGAGAAATCCCCTGTTATCGCCGGGTTTATAGAAAAGGCCTTTTCCACACTGCTGGTGTTCATGCTCTCATTGAATGTTATTGTTATAGCGGAACTGACAGATATATCTGTACCTGTTGGAGAAACAGATACGACTGTTGGCGGTGTGGTGTCCGTTGATTCTGTGGTAAAATCGAAAGAGTAAGGAGCTCCTGAAAGTGTGTTTCCAGCAGTGTCATTTGCAGATGTTATGTTCATCCAGTATCTCGTTGCAAGAGCAAAACTTGCATGTGAGAGTGTTGCCTGTGTTTTATCGGAATTCCATGAGACACTCCATCCGCCGGGGTCCGGTTCGCAGGTGAAATTGAATGTGCTGGCATCTATGGATTCTGAGAAGGATATCACCACATCCTGAGTGATGGAAACGCCTGTTGCTCCATCCGATGGGTTGGTCGAGCTCACTGTGGGCTGTGTGCCGTCATAGGTATAGGATGAGGCTTCCGGCGCATCGCCCGATGAAGGTGCGGACTCTCCATCACCCACGGCCATCCACCCATATGTTCCATCAGAGGGTATGGTCCAGTCGTATTGGCCATCTATGCTGGAATCGCTTCCGATGTGCGTCCATGTGTTGCCATTGTCCGTGGTGTAGTAGAGATCAACGGATGAAACGCCTACCTCATAGGTGTATTCTATGGTTATGTGTGCCACATTGGAAGGGTCGCTATTGGTTGGGCCGGTGGCCGTTGCCGTGTGTGAGGATGCAGAGACTGTATCAAAGCTCCATGTATGGTCCGCCTGAGTGTTTCCTGCCACATCCTCAGCTCCACTTACCGTGAGTTCTATGGTGTCGCTGTTATCCCAGTCGTTATGGGTCCATGTTGCGGTGTCGTTATCAACATTTGTTGTAGTCCATCCCGCAAATGTGTATGTTACGGATGTTCCCGATGTCTGGGACAGCGTTGGGGTTACGGATGTGTCCATGCTCTCATCGAATATAACAACAATATCCTGACCTACGGAAACCTCTGTTGCTCCATCCGATGGGTTGGTCGAGCTCACTGTGGGCTGTGTGCCGTCATAGGTATAGGATGAGGCTTCCGGCGCATCGCCCGATGAAGGTGCGGACTCTCCATCACCCACGGCCATCCACCCATATGTTCCATCAGAGGGTATGGTCCAGTCGTATTGGCCATCTATGCTGGAATCGCTTCCGATGTGCGTCCATGTGTTGCCGTTGTCCGTGGTATAGTAGAGGTCCACGGATGTTGCTCCCGTGTCATTATCGTATGTTATCGTTATGTCCGCAACATTGGAAGGGTCGCTGTTGGTTGGGCCTGTGGCCGTTGCCGTTGGGCCTGAAGCGATTGTGAAATTCCACGAATAAGGTGAGCCCGACAGTCCGTCCATATCCGTATAGTTTGACACCTTGAGTTCCACATTGTCGGAATATGACCAATCATTATGGCTCCATGTTGCCGTATCATTGTCTGTATGTGTGCTACTCCACCCTAAGAATGTCCATCCACCTGGGTCTGTACCTCCGGTCTGCACAATGTCCGGTGTTACGGTAGTATCCATTTCCTTGCTGAAAATGACCTGCACATCCTGGGATGCAGACACATCCGATGAACCGTCGGAGGGATGCTCTTCTATGACTGAGGGTGGAACTGTCGAGGTGAGCCATTCGATTATCCTGTACATGAGCAGTGTTCTATTTGCGGCACCGTTGACATCCGCAAAGTCAAAGGCTGTATAAACAACCCTGTAAACACCTGTGTCCGCTCTCGTTGCCACATAGGTGGGGGTCGGTTCGGTAAAGAATGTTATGCCTCCATTTACAGGCGTATTATTGGTCCAGTAGCCCCATAGATTCGGGTTTGAATCTCCCTGATGTGCCGTGAAATTCAGGCCGTCACTGATCGGGTCTCCCGCAGAGCCATTCAAAACATACGGCGTGTGCCCGCCATAGTAGTTTTGATAACTAGAATGCAGATATGTCCGATACCAGTTGCTCCAGCCATTTGTTCCTGCATCCACTCCGGCCAGACTGCTTGAGAAATAGAGCCTTCCTCCATCATCAAGATATGTGCCAAGATTTGCTCTATCGCTCACATCCAGTGTCGGGACAGAGCCCCATGAAGTACCATAATCATTTCCCGTGAACCAGATGACAACATCGTGCATCTCCAGGGTGTTGAGGTCAGGGCTTCCCCAGTTCTGGACATCCCAGAAGTTATAGGAGTAGTTATTGTCGTCCAGAGCCGTGTAGTACCAGTTCTCTGTGTCCAATCCGGAATCGTCGTCCACCACAAGGATTGGAGCGAGAGCCTGAGTTAGAATCTCAGAACTAACATTCGCATCAGTATCGTTCTGCGATATTGCAATTATGTGTGCGATATCATAGTCTCCTAGATTTGCGCCTGAGGGAATGTCCACCTTTACGGTTATGTTAGCACTTTCCCGGGAGTTCAGGCTTATCTGACTTATCGTATTTGTCCCTGTTGAATCATAGATCGTGGTCGTCCATGTATTGTTTGATACCGTAAGATTGTAGCTGTCTGGCACATCACCGGAGTTTGTAATACGTAGGGTGTAATTAACGGTGGTAGAAGAATCTCCAAATCTCGATGCCGATGATGGAGTTAGAACGACGCCATAGGGGTATGTCAGCCAGTGAATTATCCTATACATCAGTTGGTCTCTGACACTCGAATCATTTAAATATGCAAAGTCAAAACCAGAATAAACTACTCTGTATATTCCAGTATCCATTCTTATTATTCCTGCATCGGAATTTTCAGTGAAATTGAAGGAAACCACACTCCCATTCACCGGTGATAGTTCCATCGTATGTCCTATAAGATTTGTATCATAGTCTCCAACTCCGGTATGGAGAACCATCCCATCTCCTATCGGATCATGATTAAGGCCCGTGTAATTGGTTGCATAGGACCAATAGGCATTAACCAGTTCAGCATGAAGATATTCTTCATGCCACGCGCTCCACCCATTAGCCCAGTAAGCATCTACGGCAGCGGCTCCACTTGAGAAATACAGCCTTCCGCCATTATCCAGATAATCTCCGAGGTTCTGCCTGTCGGTTGCAGTAAGTGTATGGGTGCCACTATATCCATCGTCGTTCCCGGTGAACCAGATGACAACATCGTGCATCTCCAGGGTGTTGAGGTCAGGGCTTCCCCAGTTCTGGACATCCCAGAAGTTATAGGAGTAGTTATTGTCGTCCAGAGCCGTGTAGTACCAGTTCTCTGTGTCCAATCCGGAATCGTCGTCCACCACAAGGATTGGAGCGAGAGCCTGAGTTAGAATCTCAGAACTAACATTCGCATCAGTATCGTTCTGCGATGTTGCAATTATGTGTGCGATATCATAGTCTCCCGGATTTGCACCTGCGGGAAAGTCCACCCTCACAGTTATATTTGCACTTTCATTAGAATTCAGGCTTATCTGGCTTATGGGGTTTGTGCCTGTCGCATAGATCGTTGTGGGCCATGCGTTGTCTGAAACAGAGAGGTTGTAAGTGTCGTTGTTGGTTCCGATATTGTGTATGGTAAGATTGTACCATACCGATGTTCCTAAATCTCCCAAAGAGTGTTGATTTTCTGGAGTGATGGATACCAGATAGGGAAGATATGTGGAGGTCCCTTCAACTGCAAGAATGAGGTTTTCCAGCAGTTTGGAGTATCCGTGTGACCATGCCCATTCCACAGTTTGACCGGTGGCTATCACTCGCCCATCTCCCCAGGGATAGTCCAGAAGCACAGGGTATGAACTCCCAGAATCTCCTTCGCTCAACACCGTGTCTGCCCATAAAGGCCAATCTGTAAAGTATCGGTGATATGAATTGTGCCAATTATCCAACTCTGTGTCTGTGATATTGTTCGGAAGTGTGAGGAACGGATGGTCTGGGTAGGATATGTTGACAGTATCTCCTTCATTGTAAGTGGAGGATAGGCCACAAGGTATATCGTTGAAATCCCCCCAGTCATCGGCATGTATGTTAAGAATGCCACCGTTCTCCACATAGGATTCGAACCATTGTTTGTTATCAGATATTGCGGAATAAAGCGATGAGTCCTGCCCGTCGCCTCCGACAATTATCACCTTATCATATGCTGAGAGATTTACTGCGCCAATGTCTCCTGGACCATATACGGTGTAGGGAATCCCCCACTCGCTCAGTATATCTCTTATTGCGGGCAAATCCCAGGGGTCCTTGGTTTGGAAAAGCGCGACGTGATGGGGGCCGTGCAGATAATAGGTTCTTATCTGTGCGTCATCTTGTACACTAGTGTCATTTTGCGATGAGGCAACAATTGCAGAGATATCGTGATCCCCCAAGTTGGCATCGGATGGAATGCCAACCTTTACCGTTATATTTGCGCTTTCACCGGAATTCAAGCTTATCTGGGTTATCGGATTCGTGCCAGTCATATCATAAATCGTCGTGGGCCAAGTATTGTTTGATACTGTGAGGTTATATGTGTCCGGAACATTACCTGAATTTATAATAGTGAGTGTGTAGTTAACGGTGGTGGAAGGATCTCCGAATCTCGATGCTGATGAAGGGGTGAGTGCTACACCATAGGGGGTGGTCAGCCAGTGGATTATCCTGTGCATGAACTGGTCTCTGGTGGATGAGTCATTCACATACGCGAAGTCGAAGGAGCTGTATACCACCCTGTATGTGCCAGTATTTGCCCTTATCAGCCCTGCTTCTGAGTTTCCGCTGTAGTTGAACGATACGATCCCGCCGTTTATTGGGTTGTTCCTTCCATGATATCCCCATAGGTTCCAATCCACATCACCTGTTCCGGTCTGCAGGACCATACTGTCTCCTATCGAGTCGTAAGGGACGCCGTTGAAAGTGTAGGAACCGCCCCAGTACTCATCTATGAACTGTGCATGCAGGTATGTCTCATACCAGCCATCCCACCCGTTGTTCCAGTATGCATCCACTCCAGCCAGACTGCTGGAGAAATACAATCTTCCTCCGTTATCCAGATAATCTCCGAGGTTCTGCCTGTCGCTTGCTGTGAGGGTATAACCATTCCAACCATCGTCGTTCCCTGTGAACCAGATAGTGACATTGTGCATCTCCAGGGTGTTGAGGTCGGGGCTACCCCAGTTCTGGACATCCCAGAAGTTGTATTCATAGGCGTTATCGTCCAGAGCATCGTAGTACCAGTTCTCGGTGTCCAATCCGGAATCGTCGTCCACCACGAGGATTGGGGCAGAGACCTGCGTGGTTATTGTTGATGTCTCGCTCGTATTCGTATCGTTCTGCGATGCTGCGGTTATGTAGGTGATATCATAGTCTCCCGGATTTGCGCCTGAGGGAATGTCCACCTTTACGGTTATGTTCGCACTTTCCCCGGAATTCAGGCTTATCTGGCTTATCTGGTTTGTTCCGCTTGCATCATATAGTGTTGTCGTCCATGTGTTGTCTGATACCGAGAGGTTGTAAGTGTCGTTGTTGGCACCATAATTTCCTATTGACAGAGCATACCACACGGTATCCCCTGGGTTATTGATAGAGTGTTGGTTGGCTGGCCTCAACAACATACGATATGGCGGTGGGATGTAGATGAATTCTATGGCCAGCCCATCTGTTATGCCCTGACTGTTATAGAGATACTGAAGGCCATCCGTCCCATCGCTGTTTTCGATGCCCACGGTCGCACTGCTGCTGTTGGCATTGCCCATCGACTCATACTGGAACCATATCTCCCCTGTCTCGTTGAGTATGGCCTCGAATTTCATGGGCCCATATCCTGAAAGAGTCCACCAATCGTCCCATTCCACTATAAACTGACGGTGTGGTTCTGTACCGATTAGCTGATAATATATACTTCCTCCATTACTTTGAAGGTCATCCCAGAACGGACAGATTATATTGCTCGGATCACCTGTGCTATGGATTGGAGCGTTGTCATACGCTCCAGAACCTGCCCCGAAACTTATAAGCCCGTTTGTGCTGAAATAGACACTGTCGTATTTGTTTTCATAAAAAGAAAAATCGAAGCCTATCGTTGCTGAGCCATAATTGTCATCACCCGTAACTCCAGAATCGGTCCCTGTCGAGTTTATCTCTATCCAGTTATAGTTCACGGACGGATTTCCCGTACTGTTCACCCAGATATATCCCCAGTTATCCGGGCCGCCTGAATCTGACGGGTTCGGTCCCGGTTCTGCACTTCGGGTGCCCTCGCCAGTTCGTGTTCTTTTACTGACGGTAAAGGATGATTGTCTTGCCGAATCCCACGATGGCAAACTAGATTTATCCTCGCGATTCTTTATGTGCTGGGCATACAATGAGTTTAACTCGTTATCTTGCAGAAGTATCATATTCTTGTGCCCGCCTGTTGCCTCTGGATTCAAATAATGTTTTTCAAGCAATTGGTTGCGATTTTCCTTTTCTATCCTACGGTTGACCTGTTGTTCCAGTGAAACTCCATTCTCTTTTGCATTATCATTTCCAAGATTCTTCACCGCTTCGGGCCCTGCCAGAGCAGTGGATGGAGAAGTCTCATTGACTGTTACTTCATCCCCATTCACATACATTGCATTTCCCGAAATCAGAACGCCCATCCCAGATAGCAGAAGTATTGCTACAATTATAACTGAAACAAGCGTTTTTCTATTATTCCCATCCGTATTCTCTTTCATCCATATGCCTCCTCGATCTTTAAATTTCCAGATAGACATCTGGAAATACTATATATAGTTTTCTCAGATTACAACTCTATGCGCTCTCCGCTTGTGAAAAATAGCAAAACATATTAATGAGTTTTCTTTTCTTCTTAAGGACGGGCTTGCTGAAAAAGAGTACTGCTGAAACCCCTAAAAAACCCACCCACAGCCTTTAATGAGTTTTATTTTATCTTTTATCATTAAACATCAGAAAAACAGCCCTGAAACCCGCAAAAAATTGAGAAAATCGGCGAAAATGCTTTTATACCTGAAATTCATCCGGAAAGGACCAAAAGGTGAATCGATGAGCGAAGAATACACTGCACAGAACATTCAGGTTCTGGAGGGCCTTCAGGCCGTCAGGAAGAGGCCGAGCATGTACATCGGCAGCACCGACTCCCGCGGGCTTCACCATCTCGTGTATGAGGTGGTTGACAACAGCATAGACGAGGCCATGGCCGGATACTGCACGCACATAGAGGTCTACATCAACGAGGACAACAGCATAACCGTGAGGGACGATGGCAGAGGCATCCCTGTGGATATGCACCCGAAATACGGAGTGTCAGCACTTGAAATTGTGATGACGAAACTCCACGCAGGTGGAAAGTTCGACAGGAAGTCCTACAAGGTATCCGGAGGACTGCACGGTGTCGGCGTATCTGTTGTGAATGCCCTTTCCGAATGGATGAATGTCACGGTAAAGAGGGATGGCAAGATACACTATCAGGAATATGAGAGGGGCGTTCCGAAAGGGCCGATTGAAGTGATAGGGGAAACCGAGGATAGGGGGACCGAGATAAGCTTCATGCCGGATTCCGAGATATTCAGCACGACTGTGTTCGATTACGAGATACTCAGGCACAGGCTGATGGAACTGGCCTTTCTGAACAGGGGCGTGCGCATAAGCATCGAGGATAAGCGCGAGGAGGATAGAAAGGAGAGCTTCCACTATGAGGGGGGAATAAAGGAATTCGTCAGCTATCTGAACAGGAGCAGAAAACCCCTGCATGAGGATCCGGTCTATATCTCAGGGGAGAAGGACGATGTGCAGGTCGAGATAGCCATGCAGTACACCGACGATTACAAGGAGCAGATATACTCATACGCCAATAACATAAACACGATTGAAGGTGGAACCCACCTGAGCGGCTTCCGCTCAGCGCTCACCAGGGTGATGAACGAGTACGGCTCGAAGCATGGCATACTGAAGAAGGACGAGAAGCTGAGCGGAGACGATGTGAGAGAAGGTCTCACTGCAATAATCAGCGTCAAGGTTCCCGAGCCCCAGTTCGAGGGGCAGACAAAGACGAGGCTGGGAAACGGAGAGGTCATGGGAATCGTTTCATCTCTGGTCTATGAGAAGCTGATGGAATACCTTGAGGAGCATCCCTCGGTTGGCGAGACATCGCTCACAAAGGCCAAACTCGCTGCACAGGCCAGGGAGGCCGCGAGAAAGGCCAGGGAACTCACACGCAGGAAAGGGCTTCTCGAGACCGCCGCACTTCCGGGGAAGCTGGCCGACTGCACGGAAAAGGACCCGTCCAAGAGCGAGCTCTTCATCGTTGAGGGAGATTCGGCAGGAGGGAGCGCCAAGCAGGGAAGGGACCGGTATTTCCAGGCCATACTTCCGCTCCGTGGAAAGGTGATAAATGTCGAGAAGGCGAGGCTGGACAAGATACTGAGGAACAACGAGATACGGGCTCTAATCACAGGCATAGGCACCGGTATCGGAGAGGACTTCGACATCTCAAAGCTTCGCTACCACAAGATAATCATAATGACCGATGCGGATGTCGACGGAGCGCATATCCGCACGCTGCTTCTGACATTCTTCTACAGGTACATGAAACCGCTGATCGAGAACGGGCACATCTACATCGCACAGTCCCCGCTTTACAAGGTGAAGAGGGGAAAGACGGAGGTCTATTGCTACACCGATGAGGAGAAGGAGGAAGCGCTGAAGAACATGCCCGGAGCATCCGTCCAGAGGTACAAGGGTCTGGGGGAGATGAACGCGGAGCAGTTATGGGAGACCACCATGGACCCTGAGACAAGGAAGATGATACGAGTGACCATAGAGGACGCCATGATGGCGGACGAACTGTTCAGCACGCTGATGGGGGACAGCGTGGAACCGAGGCGTGAATACATCTACAGGCATGCGAAGGAGGTCGTGAACCTTGACATCTGAGCAGGATACGTCGATAATCGAAAAGCCCGTCGAAGAGGAGATGAAGCACTCCTACATAGACTACGCGATGTCCGTCATCGTGGGCAGAGCGCTCCCCGACGCAAGGGACGGGCTGAAACCCGTGCACCGCAGGATACTCTATGCGATGCAGGACATGGGGATCACATCCACCAAGTCCTACAAGAAGAGCGCAAGGATAGTCGGAGAGGTTCTAGGTAAGTACCACCCACACGGTGACAATGCGGTATATGACGCGCTCGTCAGGATGGCGCAGGAGTTCTCTCTCAGATATCCGCTGATAGACGGGCAGGGGAACTTCGGGAGCGTTGACGGCGATAGCGCTGCGGCCATGCGATACACCGAGGCCCGCTTATCCAAGATAGCGGAGTACATGCTCAAGGACATCGAGAAGGACACGGTTGATTTCGTGCCCAACTTCGATGCCAGCCTGAAGGAGCCCGAGGTTCTTCCGTCCGTGTTCCCGAACCTTCTGGTGAACGGCTCATCGGGAATAGCGGTGGGAATGGCCACCAACATGGCACCGCACAACCTGAACGAGATAGTGGACGGCATACTTGCGGTCATGGAAGACCCGGATATTGAGATACCTGACCTGATGGAGTATGTGAAGGGCCCCGATTTCCCCACAGGCGGCATAATCTACGGGAGCGCTCCCATCTATCAGGCATACGCTACCGGAAGAGGGGCGGTGAAGATAAGGGCGAAGACCCAGATAGAGGAGCACGGTAACAGGGAGAGGATAGTGGTCACCGAGATACCCTATATGGTGAACAAGTCAGAACTTCTGAAAAAAATAGCAGACCTTGTGAAGAACGGGATCATAGACGGCATCTCAGACCTGCGCGACGAATCCGACCGCAGAGGCATGAGAATTGTTATAGAACTTAAGAGAGATGCCATGTCCGACATAGTGCTGAACCACCTGTTCAAGCACACTCAGATGGAATATACTTTTGGCATAAATAATGTCGCTCTCGTTGATGGCGTGCCCCGCACCCTGAACCTGAAGGAACTCATGCTGGAGTTCATAAAGCACAGAAGGACTGTCATAAGGAGGAGGACGCAGTACGAACTGAAAAAGGCCGAGGAGAGAGCGCACATACTTGAAGGCCTTCTGGTGGCCCTTGACCACATAGACGAGGTCATAAAGCTGATAAGGGCGTCGAAGAGCACGGACGAGGCGAGGCAGCACCTGATGGCCAGATTCCTTTTCACAGAGGTTCAGGCGAAGGCCATACTGGACATGAAGCTGCAGAAGCTCACCGGGCTCGAGAGGGAAGCGCTCCGCAACGAGCATAAGGAACTGATGGAAAAGATAAGCGACCTGAAGGACATACTTGCAAGGGAAGAGCGCATAATGGCGATAATACGGGAAGAGCTCATTGAAATGAGGGAGAAGTTCGGCGACGAGAGGCGCACCGAGATCGTGGAGAGCAGCGAGGACATCGAGATAGAGGACCTGATACCAGATGAAGAGGTGGTCATAACCATGAGCAAGGCAGGATATGTGAAACGCATACCTCTGGAAACGTACAAACAGCAGAGAAGAGGAGGAAAAGGGCTTATAGGTATGGACACAAAGGACGAAGACTACGTCGTCTCTGCCATGACCACGACAAACCACAAATACATACTCTTTTTCACGAACATCGGAAAGGTATACTGGCTGAAGGCCTGGCAGATACCGCAGAGCGGAAGGCGTTCGAAGGGCAAGCCGGTGGTCAACCTTCTGCCCAATCTTGAGAATGGAGAGAAGATAACGGCCGCGATACCTGTGAAGACCTTCTCCGATGGATACATCGTCTTCGCCACCCGAAAAGGGGTCATAAAGAAGACCGAACTGATGGCATACAGCAGGCCGAGGAGCAATGGGATATGGGCGATAGGCATCAACGAAGGGGATTCCATCGTGGATGTGGCGCTCTCTTCCGGAAATGACCAGATAGTGCTGGCGACAAGGAACGGATACGCCAACAGGTTCGATGAATCCGAGGTGCGGCCCATGGGAAGGACGGCCCACGGGGTCCGCGGTATAAGGCTGAAGAACGATGACGACGAAGTGGTCTCAATGGACATAGTGCACGACGACTCCATACTCCTGAGCATAACCGAGAAAGGTTATGGAAAGCGCTCCTATGCCAGAGATTACCGCAAGACCCACAGGGGGAGCCAGGGCGTCATAGCCATGAAGATAAACGAGAGGAACGGCAGGCTCCTGAAAGTGCTGGACGCAACGGCTGTTCGGGAGATATTGCTGACAAGCAGAAACGGCATGATGATACGGGTTCCGGTGGATGAGATTTCCATACATGGCAGAGCCACCATGGGCGTCAGGGTCATGAGGATGAATCAGGGCGATGTAGTGGTTGATGTTGAGCCACTGGTGGAGTGACATGCCAGGCCCCCTCTCCATTCTCCTTAATCCGACTCTTATAAAAATAGAGCTTCTGGTGGCTGTGGCATTTCTACCATCCCTGATATATGTGAGATGGATAAGGAACGCCGAGAGGTATAACAGGGAGCCGTGGGGCGCCATAGCCCTTGTTTTCATCTGGGGCGCCATAACAGCGATAGTGATATCTCTCGCACTTGAGGTGTTTCTCTATCATATATACGGCGAATACGTCACCAGGATGTATGAATTCCTCCAGAACAACGAGACCATGAACGCACTTGTCCTGACCTGCATAATTGCCCCTTTCGTAGAAGAAGGTGCAAAAGCCCTTGGGGTGTACCTTGCAAAAAGACATATCTTCGAACTTGAGGATGGTTTCATCTATGGAGCGGCAGCGGGGCTGGGATTCGCCGCAACGGAGAATCTTTTCTATGAATCAGGAACCCTGATGACCTATGGCTTGCTGGCCTATGCACTTATTGTCATCATAAGGAGCCTTTCATCGGCTCTGCTTCACGGGAGCGCTACAGCGGTGAGCGGATACGGCATAGCCAGAAAACACATTTACGGGCGCTCTTTCATACCATTCTTCCTTCTTGCTGTCCTGATGCATGCGAGCTTTAATTTACTTGCCTCCTTTTCCCTTGTATTTGAGGGCATCTCCCTGCCTCTGCTCGGCTTCGGGCTTGTGATAGTCTTCGGAGTCTCCTCCTTCATGCTTGTAAGAAGAAAGATTCAGGAACTGGATTCCATGAGGCGCATTATGCGATATGGTGGTTGAGTGGCAGTAAGAGACTTCAGAAAGAGATACATAGCATTCCTCACGGAGGACACGATGAGCAGAAAGGAGATGATATACCACCTGAACAGGATAGGGAAAGAGATAGGCGTCAGGATAACGCTGACTGTCTTCGAGGGCGACAGAGGCATAGTGCTTGTGAAACACACAGAACAGAAAAAGACAATAGATGCACTGAATCGCTATGAAAAAGCCAGTATAAGAACCCTAAAGACCTCTGGAACCATCAAAAAGGCGAAAATGGCTCTTGATAACGCAAAAATGGGAGATGAATAGATGAAGAATGGGGAGAATAGTTAAGAGGTCTCTCACTGCTCATCGAGCTCCCATATCTTATCACCTATGGAATGAACGGTCTTTACGGCCTTTCCACTGCTTTTTTCGACCATTTCAGTCCCGCTCATCAAAGCCATGCCTATAACAAGGGGTTTACCGTGCTTTTCCTCTCTGACCCATACTACATCCCCACTGGAAATCCCCGGATCGGCATCCACTATTCCGGGTGCCATAACATCCGCACCATTGTAAAGGAATCTCACCGCTCCGCTGTCCACGGTTACGTATTTTTTAGATGGCTCTGACTCAAGAATGCCCCTGATTGATGGGAACGCTCTTCCCTCTATTATAAGACCCAGTACCTTTCCGTGTGCGAATATGAGGGTGATGTCACCCATCTCTGCAAGGTCGACATCATCCCCTGCTGAAAACGGAGAAGAACCCGCATATCCCTCCATCTCCGCCTCAAGTCTTTTTACCTCCTTTTTCCGTATTCTCCTGCGTTTTCTGTAAATTGCCATGGTATCACCAGGTGCTCTTCTTACCGTCAACAGCCTCTTTTATGCGCTCTCTCCACCACAGCCCTTCTTCGTCGTCCGGAAAATAGAAGAGATATCTTTCGATGAACTGAAGTGCGGCCCCCATCTTCCCGTTGTTGTACATCAGCTCAGCCCTTTTAAGCCATGCTTCCTCTCCGTGTTTGAGCTTTATCGCCTTCCTGTACTCCTTATCCGCCTCGTCAACTATACCCTGAACCGCAAATATGTTCCCTTTCAGTATGCGCAAATGGGCGAAATCCGGCCTTAGAGTGATGGCCCTCGATATGAACTGAAGTGCGGCCCCCCAGCGCCTTGTGGCAAGAGCCACGGAAGCCTTTCCTTCCCATGCATCCACCCACTTATCGTTAAGGCGTAATGCCGCCGTATATGCCTCATCAGCGCTCTCTGTCATCTCAAGCCCCTCGTAAGCCCGCCCTATGCCTGTCATGGCCCTCGGATTGCTGTCATATTCGGGAACCATGCGATACAGATCCAGCGCTCCCTGAAAATCTCCGCTCTTCCTTGCAAGATATGCCTGATTCACGAATATGTGCCCCCTGTGAGGCATTATCCTTTCGCCTTCAGATAGATAATTTCGGACCTTCTCATCAAGTGCATATGCGATTTCATTCCTGTCCTTGGGTGATATCCCCCTGAGATATCGCAACCTCATGCGGGAGAAGTAATAGAGAGATGCCAGCCGGCACAGGGTATCCTCATCAGCAGAGGAAATAAAATCGGAAAGTGATTCTGCCGCCTTCATAAGGTGAGAGAGGTTATCTATGTCCTGAACGGTGGGCTCCATGCGCTCCGCATCCTCAAGATAGAGTGGGACATCCATATGTGCCATATACATATTTATCTTCCAGAAAAGGGTCTTCGCATCGGATTTTTCCGGATTCTTAGGAATCTTTATATCTTCCTTCAGAGATGGTGCATCTATGAAACTCTCCCTGTCATGTGCGAGTGAGAGAACAAGAAGGCTGTTTCTGGAGATGACATCCGGAACGCTGTCCCCTATGAGAAAATCACGACAATGCCAGAGTGGGTTCTCTTCAAATGCTCTGGCTGCACATTCCCCGCAAAGCTGGAAATCACCGGCCTCCTTTCCGCAAACGATACACTGCATCACCCATGAGATGTCCTTTAAGAATAAAAAACCTTTCCTGCAAAAAAGTGCAAAGCTTTATATACGGGTTCTGAGTAGGCGACTTGCTCCTCAAGGAGGAATACAATGACAGGCGTTAGAGATGTACCTGCAGATATGCTCATAGAGAAGAGCGCTCAGAAGCTGAAAGAAATCGAAGATATATATCCGCCTAAATGGGCACAGTATGTCAAGACAGGCATACACAGGGAAAAAAGCCCGATTGACCCCGACTGGTGGTATATACGCTCGGCAGCCATACTCAGAAAGGTCTATATCCACGGACCGATAGGCGTTATGAGGCTGAGCGCCATGTTCGGAGGAAAGGTGGACCGGGGCTCAAAGAGGTTTCATCCTTCGAGAGGAAGCAGGTCCGTTATACAGACAAGTCTTCTTCAACTGGAAAGGGCAGGATTTGTTATAAAGGACGGAAAGAAGGGAAGAAAGATAAGCCCGGCAGGCCAGAAGTTCCTTGACAATACTTCATATGAGGTGATGAAAGAAATAGCTGAGACAAGGCCTGAGATGAAAAAATACCTTAAAAAGTGATGGAAATGGAAGACAAAGAGCTGGAAGAGATAAAGAAGAGGAAGATGCTGGAACTCCAGAGGCAGCAGGAGATGGCTGCCATGCAGGAGGAACAGATGAAGCAGCTGGAACTGGAAAGGGCTGCGCTCCTCAGACAGATAACCACGCCTGAAGCACGGGAAAGGCTCGCAAGGCTGAAGATGGCCCACCCAGAGATAGCGGAGAGCGTGGAGAACCAGCTCATTGCACTGGCCCAGTCGGGAAGGCTGGACCGCATAATAGATGATGATACTCTCAAGATGATACTTGAAAGGGCGGTACCGAAAAAGAGAGAGATAAGGATAGAAAGAAGGTGAAAAGATGGCCAGTCACAAACCGTATGGAAAGAAGCTCAGACTTCTCAGGAAAGTGAAGCAGAACAGGCGTGTTCCAGCATGGGTAATGCAGAGGACTGACAGGAACTTCATGAGGCATCCCAAACAGAGGAACTGGAGAAGGGGGAGACTCAAACTGTGAGGTGATATCATGGTGGATGATGAAATAGAGAGATTCTATACCATTTCCTTCGGAAAGCTCAAAAACATACCCCGCACCCAGAGAGCACCTCGGGCGATAAAGCATATACGTGAATTTGCAGCCAGACACATGAAGGCAGAGGAAGAGGACATCTGGATAGATCACCGGGTAAACGAAATGGTCTGGGCAAGGGGAAAGAAGAAGCTTCCCTCTCGCATCAGGGTGAAGATAATAAAGTTCGAGGATGTCGTAGAGGTCCTCCCACCGGAAGAGTGAGATGTTAAAGCTTCTGGAATTCAATTCCAACCCCTTCTTAGGGGTCATGGGCCTGGCCACAGAGCGCTTCGCACTTGTACCCCGAGGCCTCCCGGAAGAAACTGTCAAAGAGGTTGAGAAAGCCCTTGATGTCCCTGCAATAGAGATGCATGTTGGCGGTTCGATTCTTCTTGGCTCCCTCATAGCATCCAATTCGAAAGGTGCTGTCGTATCCTATATCATAGAGGAAGATGAGCTGAAAGAACTGGAGAAGTATGTAGATGTGCTTGTACTTGAGGACAAACACAATGCCGCCGGAAACAACATACTGGTGAACGACAATTTCGCTCTTATACACCCGAATATAAGTGCAAGATGGGTGAGAAAGATAGAGGATGTTCTGGGTGTTCCTGCAAAGAAGGGCACTGTGGCAGACATACCCACGGTCGGCTCTGCGGCTGCAGTTACTGATAAAGGTGGACTCGCTCATCCGGAGGCGGATGATGGAGAGCTGGAATACCTGAAAGACCTCTTCGAAGTCCCTTTCTACAGGGGCACCGCAAACTATGGCAGCGGTTTCGTGGGTGCGTGCATGATTGCAAACTCAAAAGGAGCTGTCGTGGGAAACACGACAACAAATGTTGAGATCAGCCGCATCGAGGACGCTTTTGACCTTCTCTGAGCAAAATATTTTATAGGTTGTTCTTCTTCCCCATTTCATGCTTAAAAAGCCCCTTGCGGCTCTGGTCTTACTCGTACTTATGCTCTCTGCGATAGCGTCAGGTTCAGGCACATCCGGCATGAGTGTCACGGACTATGTCTGCGACCCAACATACACGAACCACATTTTCTCAAATTTCTCAAATCCCATCATATACCCCGGAAATACGGGAAACCTGAGATTCAGGTTGAACAACCCTTACAACATGACCATGCACAACATCTCCCTGACAGCAGAGATATATGCATTTGCAACGCTTGAGGAGTACAGAACAATAGACGAGACCTTCAATGATGCTCCTATAATAGAACAGAGCGGAAGCAGATTGTACAATGACCGTGTCAGTGAACTCCTGCCCTCTATGAACATAAGCTATTCCCTCAGCATGAAAACGGAAAAAGGAACGCCTCAGGGCGTGTACTATGTACGATTTATACTTGAATTCGATTACTCCAACTCAACGAATAACTCTGCAAGCCACTTTATCATGCTCTCCATGTCATATTACTCCAAAGAGCAGTGGAAATATGCAGCACAGGAACCCACCGATTCCGATATGCCCTATTACAGACACGGAATAAACGTGACATATCTCAGTCTCTTCCACCCTGTTGATGCCATCATACCGTTCACAAGCTTTTCAGTCCACAAAGGAATACCGAAATGGCCGATGTTCGTCCTCGAAGGAGCTGCCGCATTCTTCGCCGTACTGTCATATATGTATTACATGAATGACAACTATGGAAAATACAGATGGTTAGACGAGAAGACCAAGCAGATGTCTGGCAAATACCAGAAGTTTAGGAGAAGACTTTACGAGAGGGCGCGCCAGAAGTGACGGATGATCTATATCTCCGATTTCACCTATTATTCTCCTTGAATTCTCGTTGTTAAGCTCGTGAATTATCTTTTCCATGTCCTTCTCCGACAGCCGGGCGTAGATTTTTCTTATGTACATGCCGTTCTTTATCTCCTTTCCGACTGATGAGCTCCATGCCCTCTGATATGCAGATAATAATGGTAGGCACTCCTTATCCTTATCAAATGACTCAGATAGGGCATCTACCAGCATTTGGGCAGCGCTGAGCCCGGGATAAAGTCCTCCTCCCGAGAGGGGCTTTACCTGCACTGCCGAGTCTCCCACAAGAGCCACACCGGGCCCAACGATGTTTCTAGAATAACCTATGGGTATTGAACCGCCATATATGGACAGAGAGTGCCTTTCAAGCTCAGAAAAACGCTTTTTCAGTATGTCCTGGGCCGAAGGGTCACCTGAACTTGCAGTACCTATGAGCGAACCCTCATCCAGAGGAATCTGCCACGTGAAAAATGAGGATTCCGGTTCAGGCCATATCCTGACCTCGTCCACTTCTTCCGGGGACTGTGCCTGAAATGCCCCGAGAATCTCTCTGGGCCGGTCCATATCGAATCTTCTTGCGACCAGTGAACTGGCTCCGTCCGCACCCACTACGAAACGGGAGCGCACCTTCACTTTTTCACCCGATGAGCTCAAAGTCGTTATCATTCCCCTTCCATCCTTCTCGAATGAGACGACCCTCGCACCAAGCATTATATCCGCACCCGCACGTATGGCTGAAGATGCAAGCTCTCTGTCAAACATAGCCCTATCTATGGCTATTGCCTTCACATCTCCCGACTCTATGAGAAGTTCTTCAGAGCCCGAGTACACGATGGCGGACCTGAGTTTCTTTTTTACCACCCGCCGACTTGAGCCAGCCATATCGAGAACACGGGGACTCACAAGCCCAGAACACTGCAGAGGCCGCCCAATCTCTCTGTGCTCTTCCACGATAAGTACTGAAAAACCCTTTTCTGCCATACCTCTGGCAACAAAAGAGCCTGCCGGTCCTCCGCCGACCACCAGGACATCATACATCCTATCACTTCGGCGTTATCCCTCTGTTCGTGACGGAATACTCCATGATGCCCAGCCTCTCAGGATGGTTACGAACCTTCTGAATTATGAGATAATGGATGAAATTCCTGTCCTTTCTCTGTTTCTCCAGCTCTATTATCGCATCCACGATTTCTTCAACTCCGCTCTCCGTCTTCGGTTCATGCACCCCTTTCAACATGGTCACCAGCACAACACCCCTCTGATGCTGGCTATGGGCCTTTATCGTTCTAAGGGCCGACATGACCTGCTGAGGATCATAATATTCGAGGAAGAAATCAAGGGAATCTATTATGACTCTGAAAGGGGGCTTCAGCTTTGATATCTCATAAGTGACCTTCGTGAGAAAATTGACTCCTTTTGATATGTCCTGCTCCCTCAATCTCTTCAGGTCGCGTATGGTAACTCCTTCCTGACGATAACGACTTATCTCAACCTCCCTTGCAAGGACCTTCTCGTAGTATTCGCCACCTATGTTGACTATGTTAATATTGGGGTCCCATCCGAAATGTTCCATTGTCTTTTTGACATCCTCGTCCCGTTCGTTGGTGGTGAAGTATATGACATTCTCCTTTCCCACGCCGGCGGATGCAAACTGCTTGGCAAAGAGTTCCGTACCCGAACCCGGTGAGCCCTGCACCAGTATCATGAAACCCTCGGGAACTCCACCGAGAAAATTGTCCAGTTCAGGAATTCCTATTGCTCTGTGACCGGACTCCATTACCATTCCTCCGTTATCTCTATACGCTCATCACATACCATTGTCAGGGCATGGTCTATCTCATCCGAGCTCTGCTCCTTTATTGACAACACTATGGTGTATGCATTCTTAGACCTCAGGCTGTTGAAAAGTATGTGCATGAACTCCGAGAGTATCCTTATATTGTTGTGTATGGCAAGAGAGTTTATGGAATCTATGAATATGAGCTTTCCTCTCTTGGGATCCAGCTTTCTCAGAAGATACTCAACCTTCAGCATTATGTTTTCCAGCATGGTTGCGCTCTCCACATAGAGCACGTGCCCGTTCGTCGTCTTATTGTCCATGAGAACGCTTGAACCACAATCCACGAAGTATATGTGGTCTCTTTTCATCTCCAGCAGGTCCATCACATTTATTATGGAGGCAGCCGGAAGGGTAGAATTTATGTATATCACGTCAAGATTCTTCTCTATTGAGACTTTTTCCGTAAGTGTACGAATAACATCGAAATAGCTCTCGGAGCTGACCTCAAGGGCTATGACCGATGCCTCACTTATGCCCTTCATCTTCTCGTATGCCTGATCCATCACTCCCATCACTCGCCACCTCCTTTGAGCATCGGAACAAGAAGGACACCTATCGGTGTGAGATCGAGCACGTATTTTGCACGGGAGTGACTGGTGCCCCTCATCTTGACGACCTGAAGCGTCCTCAGAAGGTCGCCTCTACGCTCATAGTTTCCCATCAGTATTATACCGTCTGCAATGGCCTCCTCAACACCGTACGTGGAATATCTCGCGTCGGATGGCAGTATTTCAGAGACAAGAAGGCTCGTACATCCCAGCTGCGAGAGCTTCTTCCCGAGTTTGAGTATGAAATCGCGTATCTTCTCCTCGGTCTTCAGCTGGAAGCATACAGATGTCACGGAGTCTATGACGAGCCTCTTTATGTTGAGCTCCTTTACGATGTCCCCGAGAGCATTGACAAGAAGGTCGATCTCTTCAAAGGAGAACTCGGATTTCTGAAGGCCCAGCCGTTCATATATGGCAGGCATATCTATGAATATCAGTTTTCCCTTCTTCAAAAGGTCCTCACTGAAGAACTCATAGGGAATAAGGTTTGCAAGAAGCTTTTCTGAGGCCTCTGTTACCGAGACAAAAAGGCAGTTCTCACCGTAGAGAGCTCCGTGGACAAGAAACTCCAGACTGGTTGTTGTCTTACCCGTACCGCAACTTCCTGTTACAAGTACGGTGTTTCCCCGGGGTATCCCGCCGTTCAAAATTGCGTCGAGAGTGTCTATTCCTGTGCGGCATCGGGGTCTGTCAGAAGATTTTGCTGAGCCTTTCTTTGCAGTCTCTGAGGTCATCGCAGGGGTATGAGCGCTACATACATATATCTTTTTTGCCACAGAACTCGAAAATGACCCTGTGATGTGAAAAGTTGAAAAATAAACAAGATATGTAAAGTAGCTTGAAAAAGTGTGGTTTTTTCGTGTCTGACAAAAGAAAAACCTTATATACCCATCTTCCATACAAGATGTTGTGCCCGATGAGGGGCTGAAACACAAGATGTGTGATAGACAGAGGTAGATAGATGAGATGCCCGTACTGTGGAAGTGTAGACACCAAAGTCGTGGATTCCCGCTACTCCGAAGACATGGAAGCGATACGCAGGAGGAGAGAGTGCCTTAACTGCGGAAAGAGGTTCACAACATATGAAAGGGTTGAGATCGCTCCGATAATCGTGATAAAAAAGAACGGAGAGAAAGAGGAGTTCAACGCTGAAAAGATAAAGAAAGGGATGAAGCGCGCCTGCGAAAAGAGGCCTATAAACGAGGAGGACATCGACATAGCAGTGCGGGAGATTGAGAGAGACCTGAGAAAAAGGGATTCCATCGAGGTTTCAAGCATGGAAATAGGTGAGATGGTCATGGAAAAACTTAGGTCGATGGACAAGGTTGCATACATCCGGTTCGCCTCGGTCTATCGCGAGTTCGAGGACGTGGAAACGTTCCAGAAGGAAATAAACCTGATATTGGAAAAATACGGAGGCAGATAGAATGGGACTGGAAAAAGTAAGGAAAAGAGACGGAAGGGTCGTGGATTTCGACCAAACGAAGATAACTGAGGCCATAAAGAAGGCATTCATAGCCAAGGGTTATATGCCCGAGACAGCCAACCTGCTGTCTAAGAGCCTTGCGGACAAGGTTGTCGGAAAACTTGAGAAGAGGTTTGCAGACGAGATACCTGAGATAGAGGACATTCAGGACCTTGTTGAAGCCACCCTTATAGAAGAGAACTTCAGCAAGGTCGCAAAAGCATACATATTGTACAGAAAGCAGAGAGAGGATGTGAGGAAGCTCAAGGAAACGATGCTCGAGGTTGATAGAGTAATGGACGGCTACCTCGACAGAATAGACTGGAGGGTGAATGAGAACAGCAATTCCGATTACTCTCTTTCAGGGCTCCTGATGCATGCGGCAGGCTCCGTTGTTGCGAACTATGTACTCACAAAAGTATATCCGAAGGAGATTGCGGATGCCCACAGGAACGGTGATTTCCACATACACGACCTTTCCATGGGAATAGCCGGTTACTGTGCCGGATGGAGCCTAAAACAGCTTCTTACAGAGGGTTTCAACGGTGTTGACGGAAAGGTTGCGTCATCTCCGCCAAAACACCTTGAGACAGCGCTCGGCCAGATGGTCAATTTCCTCGGAACCCTTCAGAACGAATGGGCGGGTGCAATGGCATTTTCCTCCTTCGACACATATCTCGCACCCTTTGTCAGAGTGGACAACCTGAATTACAAACAGGTAAAGCAGGCCATACAGCAGTTCGTGTTCAGCCTGAATGTCGCAAGCAGGTGGGGCGGACAGACTCCCTTCACCAACATAACTCTGGATTGGGTCGTTCCAGAGGATATGAAGGAAGAACCCGCCATAGTTGGAGGAAAGCTGGCCGACTTCAATTACGGGGATCTTCAGAAGGAAATGGATGTGATCAACAAGGCATTCATAGAGGTCATGATGGACGGAGATGCCAACGGCAGACCGTTCACATTCCCGATACCCACATACAATATAACATCGGATTTCGACTGGGACAGCGAGAACGCCACATTGCTCTTCGATATGACCGCAAAATATGGCCTGCCCTACTTCCAGAACTTCATAAACAGCGACCTCAACCCGGGAGATGTCAGGTCAATGTGCTGCAGGCTCCAGCTGAACCTGAAGGAACTTAAGGCAAAGACAGGAGGTCTCTTCGGTTCCGGAGAGTGCACGGGTTCCATCGGAGTGGTGACTCTGAACATGCCCCGGATAGGATACCTTTCAAAGACGAAGGAGGAGTTCTTCGAGAGGATAGCGAAGCTCATGGACCTTGCAAAGGAGTCCCTTGAGATAAAGAGAAAGGTTGTCAACCGGAACATGGAAAATGGCCTTCTGCCCTATACCAAGAGATATCTCGGAACGCTGGACAACCACTTTTCCACCATAGGCCTGGTGGGAATGAACGAAGCCGCACTCAACTTCATGGGTAAGGACATAGGAAGTGAAGAGGGAAGGAAGTTCGCAATAGAGGTGCTGAACTTTATGAGGGACAAACTGACACAGTTCCAGGAAGAGACCGGACACATATACAACCTCGAGGCTACGCCTGCAGAGGGAACTTCCTACAGGCTTGCGAGGATTGATAAAGAGAAGTATCCGGACATCATAACCGCCGGAGAGGACGAGCCATACTATACCAACTCCACCCAGCTTCCAGTGGGATACACGGATGATATCTTCGAGGCCCTCGACCTTCAGGATGACCTTCAGAAGCTCTATACCGGCGGAACCGTCCTTCACGGATTCCTCGGCGAAGAACTGGACAATGCGGAGTCCTGCAAGCTCCTTGTCAGGAGGATAGCGGAGAATTACAGGCTACCATACTACACGATAACACCGACATTCTCCATATGCAAGCAGCACGGATACATACCGGGTGAGCACTTCACCTGCCCCAAGTGCGGAGAGCCCACAGAGGTCTATTCGAGGGTTGTGGGCTACTTCAGGCCGGTCCAGAACTGGAACAAGGGAAAGAAGGAGGAATTCAAGGAGAGGCTTGAGTTCAACATAAAGAAGAGGGGCATAAGGCCGCCCGCACAGCATGCCGTTTCTGCACCCAAACCCGCTGAAGAGGGCCCTGCAATGGATATAATGAGTTCCTCGTCCCCACAGGCTAGCGGAGAGGTTGCAGCGGAAGTAACGCCCATCTCTGCCGGAATACCTGAGGAGAAGAGTGTTGCAAAGTACATCTTCTTCTGGGCCGAACACTGCCCCCACTGCCCGGCGGTAAAGATGTATCTGGCGGATAAGGCTGCGGACATCCCGGGAGAACCAGTAAACGTTGACACGGAAGAAGGCAGGGAACTTGCCCTCAAATACGATATAATTGGCACTCCAACAGTGATACTTCTGGATGAGAGCGGTAATGAGCTGTCAAGGGTCAACAACATCGGAGGACTGCGCAAATGGTTGTAATGAACGGGATGCAGAACACTTCGTTCATAGACTATCCCGGGAAGATAGTCACCACCATCTTCTTCGGGAACTGCAACTTCCGCTGCCCCTATTGCCACAACTCCGACCTGGTCTTCAACAGGGACCTTCCGCAGATCGAGCACACGGTACTGCTGGAGCATCTGAAGAAGAGAAAGGGCATGCTGGACGGTATATGCATAACAGGGGGTGAGCCCACCCTCCATCCCGACCTTCCCGAACTGATAAGGGATGTGAAGGAACTGGGCTTCCTTGTTAAACTGGACAGCAACGGAACGAACCCGCGCATGCTGGAGGGACTCTTCTCCGACGGGCTGGTGGATTACATCGCAATGGACATAAAGGCACCAAAGGAGAAATACTCCGAGGTCGTGAAGGTGAATGTCAACATGGATCTCATTCAGCAGAGCATAGACCTGATACGAGAGATGGCTCCGGACTACGAGTTCAGGACCACCATACCCAGGGAACTGCTCACCGAAGACGACATAATGTCCATAGGAGAGTGGATAAAGGGGGCGAAGAGGTATGCGCTCCAGCAGTTCAAGCCGAACAAGCCGCTTGACCCCGCATGCCTGGAATGCCATGGATATACCAAAAAGGAAATGGATGCCATGGCAGAGCGCCTGAAAGGGTACTTCGACGAGGTCCTGGTGCGGGCAAAGGACGACTGAAAACCTTTTAAACCATACTTCACTTCCATTTTTATGAGCGATATACCTCCTCACAAACACTGTCCCGTATGCGGGATATCTATACCTCCCGACCAGGAATTCTGCTCCAGAAAATGCGAGAAAGTATGGGAAGATGCCATGAGAAAGAAGAAGAAAAGTGCATACCTGCTGTGGGCTCTCATGGGCATACTGGTTGCTGTGGGAGTGTGGATGATGCTGGGGAAATGACATGATATGTGTGGGCGGGACCTTTGAACACCTCCATGCGGGGCACAGGAAACTCCTGGAAACGGCATTCTCAATCGGAGGAAAGGTATACATCGGCCTGAGCACCGATGAGTTCGCATCCAAGGGACGGGAAAGGGATGTGCTTCCGTACGAAGTCAGAAGGAAGAACCTTATGAAGTACCTCGAGAGCATGGGATACGAGGATTATGATATAGAGCCCCTCGACGACAGAGTCGGAAGGTGTCTTGAAAAGGAGTGCAGCGAACTGGTTGTTTCGGAGGAAACTGAGGCTGTTGCCTCGGAGATAAACAGGACGCGCTCCGCCCTGGGCCTTCCTCAGATGAGAGTGCATGTGGTGCCCTATGTCCTTGCCGATGATTTCAGGCCCATAAGTTCCACAAGGATACATGCTGGAGAGATAGATGAGGACGGAAGGTTGAAACGCCCGCTCAAAGTAGCGGTTGGCTCGGTGAATCCAAACAAAGTTGAAGCGGTGAGATCCGTGCTATCCGAGTTCTACGATGATGTGGTCGTGCAGGGCATCGGTGTTGACCCCGGAGTTCCAGAACAACCGTTCAATGAGGACACGGTGAAAGGGGCGATGAACCGTGCCAGAAAGGCACTGAAAGGATGGGAGGATGCGGACCTGGGGGTCGGTATAGAGGCAGGGCTCGTTCTGGAAAGGACGACCGGACGGTACTATGATGTGCAGTACTGTGCCATAATGGACAGAACCGGATGGGTCACGGTAGGACATGGACCCGGGTTCTACTATCCGAAGAAGGTCATGTCCAGAGTTAGCGAGGGCATAAGCATAGGGGATGCCATGAAAGTGGCTTACGGTGAGGGGGACATAGGATATCGGCAGGGCGCAATCGGTTTCCTCACAAAGGGACATTACGACAGGAAGAGGCTCAGCGAGAACGCCGTTATGATGGCCTTCGTTCCCAGGATAAAAAAAGAGGATTACAGGGAAGAGGTTTAGAACTCGTCGTTTCCGAAGTCGCCGCCACCTCCGCCCGAGGACTTGCTCTCATTTCCTTTTGCGGCTATGACGTCATCTATACGCAGCACCATGGTGGCAACATCGGTCGCAGCGCTTATGGCCTGTCTGTCCACCCTTATCGGCTCGACGACATTGCGCTCCCTCATATCCACAATATCACCTGTGAATACGTCCAATCCCGCGCTGCGTTTTCCGTCCTTGTGAGCCTTTCTCAGCTTTATGAGTGTGTCGATGACATCCAGTCCCGCATTCTCTGCCAGAGCACGGGGTATTCCTTCGAGCGCATCGGCAAATGCCTCTATGGCCATCTGCTCCCTTCCTCCGATGGTGGCTGCATAATCCCTGAGCTGGAGGGCGATCTCCACTGCGCTGGCACCGCCGCCTGCCACAAGTTTTCCGTCCTCAAGGGCTATCGCAACTGTGTGAAGGGCATCATTTAGGATTCTTTCCACCTCGTTCACGACATGCTCGCTTCCTCCGCGTATTAGTATGCTCACGGATCTGGGGTTCTTGCATTCCATCACGAATGTCATGTCGTCATCGCCTATCTTCCTCTCCTCGACGAGGCCTGCATTTCCAAGATCATCCTTGGTTAGCTCGTCCAGACCGGTGACTATATTTGCTCCTGTTGCCCTTGCAAGCTTCTCCATATCCGACTTCTTTACCCTGCGAACCGCATATATGCCCTCCTTTGCCATAAAGTGCTGGGCCATGTCGTCTATTCCCTTCTGACAGAATACGACATTGGCACCCGTTGCCCTGACCTTCTCGACCATGTCTCTCAGCATCTTCTCTTCCTGGTCTAAGAAGGCCTGTATCTGAGAGGGGTCATTTATGCGTATATTCGCATCTATCTCTGTCTTCTTTATTTCCATTGGTGCATTTATAAGTGCTATCCTTGCATTCTTAACGGAAGAGGGCATGCCGGGATGCACCTTCTCTTTGTCAAGTATTACTCCTTCTATCAGCTCTGTATCGCCTATCGAGCCCCCGTTCTTCTTCTCCACCTTTATGCTGTCCATATCCACCCGATATACCTTTCCGTCCTTTTCGGCAACGCTCTTGACGGCCTTCACCACAAGCTCTGCCAGATATTTCCTTGTCTCACCCTCTGCGCTCTTTCCTGTCATGGATGTAATCGCTATGCTCTTCAGTATCTCGTCGTCGCTCAGGTCTATTTCCTGTCCAAGGTCTTCCAGTATCTCGAAGGCCTTTGCGGATGCCATCTGATATCCTCTGGTTATGGTGGTGGAATGCACGTTCTCTTCGAGAAGTTCCTGTGCTCTGCTTAGAAGTTCACCTGCAAGAACTACGGCCGTTGTCGTTCCGTCACCGCATTCCTGGTCCTGGGACTTGGCAACCTCGATTATCATCTTTGCTGCAGGATGGACAACATCCATTTCCTTCAGGATGGTAACCCCGTCATTGGTTATTGTCACATCTCCCATACTATCAACCAGCATCTTGTCCATCCCTTTCGGACCGAGTGTTGTCCTGACCGCATCCGCTATTGCCTTTGCAGCCTCGATGTTCTTCATCTGAGCGCTCTTTCCGGATTCCCTTTCCGTTCCTTCCTTCAGGATATATATGGGTGTTCCTCCGAGCATCTCACATCACCTCTATTCGAGTATGAATGCTCTTCTATTTAAGCATTTCTGAAAGATAGCGTCTCGACTCCGACAGTTATAAATAGGGATGGAGAATATACCCATCTGCTGAGGTGGCATATTATATGGCAGAATCAAGCAAGGTTTCAGAAAAGGATTCGAAGAAATTCGATCTCTTCTCAATAATGGAGCCATTCATACGTAAAACTCCAAAAAAGATAATGATACCCGCAAAGGAGGCGGAAGAAAAGAGCGACGAGGGTTCCATATACACGAACATACCTCCGATAACGGACCCCAACATAGACATTCTGGAAATAAAGCCCGTTATTGAGGATTTTGCATATGCCAGAATAATATATGACAATGCCAACAGCGAATACATATATGAAGCCATAGAACCTCAGTTGAATGATAAGGAAAAGGAATACCTGACACTGATAAAGGATTCTCTCAGCAAGACAATGGACTACGAGTGGGAGAAACTTGCCGACCATGACAAAAGAGAATACCTTGTGGAGAGCATAGAAAGTTTCATTAAAAGCCGAAATATAGAACTTCCGGATGTCAGCAGGGAGAAGGTGATGTACTACCTTGTGAGGGATTTCATAGGATACGGTCGAGTTGATATCCTGATGAAAGACGACGACATAGAGGATATCTCCTGCGATGGTACCAATATTCCGATATTCATATTCCATAAGAAGTATGAGTCAATAAAAACCACCGTGAAATTCGAAGAAGACGAGATTCTGGATTCATTTATAATATCCCTCGGGCAGCGCTGCGGAAAGAACATATCCGTGGCAACACCAATTCTAGATGGTACCAGCAAGGAAGGTCACAGGATTCAGGCCACTTATTCACACGAGGTCACCACCAGAGGCTCGTCCTTCACAATAAGGAGATTCAAAGAGAAGCCCTTCACACCTGTGGAACTCGTGAAATTCAAAACTGCCTCTCCCGAGATGATAGCTTACCTCTGGATGATGGTTGAAAACGGAAAATCCCTCATCGTCTGCGGAGGCACTGCCTGTGGAAAGACCGCAACCCTCAACGCTATAAGTCTGTTCATACCTCCTGGAGCGAAGATAGTCACCATGGAGGATACCCGGGAGATAAACCTGCCGCATGAGAACTGGATACCCGGTGCAACAAGGAGCGGTGTGGGGGAAAGAGGTGCCGATGGAAAGGCCGCGGGTGAGATTGATATGTACGACCTTGTGAGGGCAGCATTGAGGCAGAGGCCGAACTACATCATAGTCGGAGAGGTCAGAGGTAAGGAAACATACACCATGTTCCAGGCCATGGCAACGGGCCATACCACATATACCACCATGCACGCCGATTCCGTAAAATCCATGGTTCACAGGCTTGAGAACCCACCTATCAATACGCCAAGAATACTTCTTACCGCCCTCAATCTCGTCATAATCCAGAGTTTTGCCAGACTTAAGGATCAGCAGGTTAGGAGAATAAAAGAGATTGTTGAAATAGTCGGCTTCGAGGCGGAGACCAATGAACTCGTAACAAATCAGGTCTATGCTTGGAATCAGATAACGGATAGCTTTATATATAAGGGTCATAGCTTTATACTGGATGCGATTATGGAAATGAAGAATATGACACACGAGGATATGCAGAATGAGATGGACAGGAGAACCGAGGTTATCGAATATATGGTAAAAAAGGACATAACGGATTACAGGGAGATTGCTAAGATAATCACTGCTTATTACAAAGACCCCGAAGAGACGATAGACCGTATTAGAGAAGAACTTGCGGAGGAAGAGAATGAGTCCTGAAGTGAGCGATGCGTTCAAAGGCCTTGATACGAAGAAATGGAGCCTTTTCCACACCAAAAGAGTGAAGACAGGCGACGTAATAGAGGGTTATGGGCCACATATAGTCTATCTGCCAAAAGAGGCTGTTCCGAGCCAGATAAAGCTCACTCCATTTCAGCAGACCGCTCTGAGGATAATGGGAAAAAAGGCGGAGAAAGAGGTGGAAAAATACCCTGATCTGGATGAATGGCTGGTAAAGGCAAGGATGAGGATGAGGGCGGAGGAATACATTGCGTACGTGCTTCTGACAACATATCTAATGTGGGCAATAGCCGGTGTCCTTGCTATCATCTTCATAGCGCTCTACAGCGTAATTGGAGTTCTTTCGATAATGATTGCTATTATAATGATAATGATCGCTTTCATGATCAAACCTCTCATGCTTTCGATGCCTAAATCGAAGGCAAAGTCCAGGGGCAGGAACATAGATAAAAAACTGGCATCCGCAATGTCATTCGTCGCATCACTGGCATCCGCCGATGTCAACGTTGATGTCATATTCAAGGAACTGGCAAAACAACCAATATATGGAGAGATTCAAAAAGAGGCCGAATGGATAACGAGAGACACAGAACTTCTTGGCATAGATATTCTAAATGCCATAAAGGAAGGAGCAAGAAGAAGCCCCTCGGTAAAATGGCAGGACTTCCTTCAGGGAGTGGTTACCACATCCACGTCAGGCGGACAGCTGAAACCGTACTTCATAGTCAAACTGCAGGAATTCGAGAAGGACAGCCAGCTTGATAACAAGAGAAGGACTGAAACTCTGGGAATGATGGCAGAATCGTATGTCACCGTGGTCGTTGCGTTCCCACTGTTCCTTATAGTTATCATCGCTATCATGGCGATAACCAACGGACAGGCCGAATCCAGCATACCTATGCTGTATGCGGTGGATGCCCTTATGATACCTGGCTCGCAGGGTGTGTTCATTTACATCATGTGGGGTCTTACACAGGAGGCTTGAAATGGCAGAAGACAGTTTCGATCTGGAAAAAGCGAAGAAAACCGCAAAAAACATCCTCTACATCTCCTTGGCCATAGCCATGATATTCATAGTGGTGGGTCTCCTAGAAACGATAGGTGCAGTTGATATACCCCCATTCTCAGCATTCGATTACTTCATATTCGCAATAATGACGATCATGGGCCCTTATGGAATCTATAAGGGAAAGATAGACAAGACCATAGATGAGATCGAGAAGAGGCTCCCGGACTTCCTGAGGGATGTCGCAGAGGCTGGAAGGTTCGGTATGACCCTGGCGGACGCCATAGTGGTCGCAGCATCCGGAAGATATGGGAAATTGACTCCCGAGATAAAGAAGATGGCCGCACAGATTCAGTGGGGTGTTCCTGCAACACAGGCGCTCAAGCTCTTTGCGGACAGAATAGATACCCCTCTTGTCAGAAGGGTCACCACGATAGTCATAAAGTCCTCGGACGCAGGAGGTAATGTGGCAGATGTCCTTTCAATGGTCTCCCACAGCGTCAAAGAGGTCCACCATGCAAAAGAGGAGTTAAGCATAGAGATGGTGACATATCTGGCGGTCATTTACATAGCTTTCATGGTCTTCATAGCCACCATACTCATCCTTGACCTGACATTCCTGCCTCAGATGGAACAGGCAGGAGAGGCTCTTTCGGGTTCTGGTGACATAGGTGGTGGGGCAGGTTCAGTTACACTGATACAGTCCCAGTACATACCCGAGATAGAATTCATATTCACCCTTACGATCATGATACATGGTGTCGGTGATGGGCTGGTAGCTGGAATCCTCTATAAAGGAAAGATATCTGAGGGAATGAAACATGCATTCATAATGGTCTTCATAGGGTTCATCACATTCAGGATTCTCTTTGGAGGCATAGGAGTATTAGGAGGTTGATTAGATGTCAGGAACAGAGGTTAAAGAGAAGAAGGGAGAAATGCCTGCGCCAGGGTTCAAAGAGCGGGTGGTCTCCTTTGCCATAGGAAAGACCCCGGTCAAGATAATGCTTCCAAAAGAGAAGACATCCAGAGACCTTTCAAAGGAGATTACTCTGATACCCAAAATCGTGGACATGCATGTGAATGAGATTGAGATAGAACCCGTTGAAGAACCGTACTCTTATGTGAGAATAAAGTATGATACGATTTCCAACGAGTACCTATATGAGGTCATAGAACCCCAGTTGAATGACGATGAAGAGGAAGTTCTGATAGCTGTGAGAAAGATTCTTGTTGACCGCTTCTCACTTGTTGACAAGGAAGAAATGGACAAGAGGGAAGATATTCTCAGAGAGATGACAGAAGATGCCATAGATGAGACAGGGATAGAGCTCAGCGAGGTTTCACGTGAAAGGATTTTCTACTACATAAAAAGGGATTTCCTCGGCTTCGGCGCCATACATGTTCCCATGATAGAGAAACAGGTCGAGGATATATCCTGCGACGGTGTGAACATCCCAATATACATCTACCACAGGAAGTACGGCTCCATAAAGTCGAACATAAAGTTCGAGAGCGCTGAAGAACTGGATAATTTCGTTGTGTGGCTGGCACAGAGGTCCGGAAAACACATCTCGGTTGCAAGCCCGATGCTGGATGCGACCATGCCGGATGGCTCCAGACTTAACGAAACACTTGGAACCCATGTTACAAAGAGAGGCTCTTCCTTCACAATAAGGCGTTTCAAAGAGGACCCGTTCACTCCGATAGACCTCATAAGATTCAAGACAATGAGCTCGGAGATGATGGCTTATCTCTGGATCGCCATAGAGAACGGGCAGTCCATGCTCATATGTGGAGGTACTGCGTCTGGTAAGACCACCACGCTGAACGCAGTCCTTCTGTTCATTCCTCCTCAGATGAAGATTGTAAGTATAGAAGATACAAGAGAACTCAACCTTCCGCATGAAAACTGGGTTCCGACCCTTACGAGGAGCGGTTTCGGCGCAAAGAATACAGTAACGGGAAAAGCGGCTGGAGAGATAGATATGTTCGACCTTCTGGCTGCAGCATTGAGGCAGAGGCCACAGTATATGATGGTCGGAGAGGTTCGAGGTGCCGAGGCATATGTGGTCTTTCAGGCAATGGCAACGGGAAAGAGCGCGTACACCACATTCCACGCAGAGGATGTTCAGGCAATGGTGCACAGGCTTGAAAATGACCCGATAAACCTGCCAAGGTCGCTCATAGCAGCTCTGGATATCGTTCTTCTGCAGGGACAGGTGAAGGTCGGAAAGAACATGACGAGGAGGGTTAAAGGACTTATAGAGATAGTCGGAACCGACCCTCAGACAGACGAACTGATAACAAACAACGCATACATGTGGAACCCTGCAGACGACACATTTAACTACAGCGGACACAGCTATGTGTATGAAAAGGTCGCACTTTCCAAGAACTGGTCTGCCAGAGAGATGGAACGCGAAGTGAAAAGGAGAAAGGACATCCTGGATTACATGAGGAAGATTGAGGTCAGCAACTACAGAGAGGTCGCCCGCATAGTCTCCGCATACTACAAGGACAAGAAGAAGGTCATGGAAGAGGTCAGAAGGGTGCTCGAAGAGGAATGAATTGAGACTCGCCGATATTGTAGACAGAGAAATAGCGGACATATTCGCAGAGGAAGGGATAGATGAGCTATATGATACGCAGGTATCGCCGCTTATGGCCGTGCAGAGTGGGAAAAGCGTCGTTGTGGCATACCCGACAGCCAGCGGTAAATCTCTGATAGCGTATGCAGGTGCTCTTCGCTCAGTTCTTAACGGAAAAAAGGCCCTGTATATGGTCCCTTTGAGAGCTCTCGCATCGGAAAAATACGAAGACCTTATGAGCTTCCGGAAGATCGGTGTCAGGGTTGGCATAAGCACGGGAGATTACGACAGAAGGGATGAGAGGCTGGGCAGGAACGACATAATCATAGCCACATCCGAGAAGATAGACTCTCTTATACGACATAAAGCAGGGTGGATGAGCGAGATAGGTACGATAATAGCAGATGAGGTCCACCTGATTAACGATGCTAGCCGCGGGCCGACCATGGAGGTCACGCTCTCCAAACTGAGAAAACTGAATCCGGAATCTCAGGTCATCGCTCTCTCGGCAACCATAAGCAACTCGGATGATATCGCGGAGTGGCTGAACGCAGAGCATTTCAGAAGCGAGTGGAGGCCTGTTTCCCTTAGAAAAGGAATATATTATGACAGAAGCATATCCTTCACGGATGGAGAGGAAAGGGGGCTCGGAAGGGCAGGGGTTGAGGGAATCGTATCCGATGCCCTGAAACGCGGTGGTCAGGCCCTCGTTTTCGTATCCACACGAAGATACACGGAATCTCAGGCTGAAAAGCTGATTGATATTGCACGCAGCCATCTCGGGCCTCTGGATACCTCGGAGATTGCTGACCTCGGAGATGACAGGACCGCAGACAGACTTTTAAAATGCCTGAAAGGAAGGGTTGCCTTTCACCATGCCGGGCTCTCATCGTTGCAGAGAAAGACCGTGGAGTCTCTCTTTAAAGAGCGAAAGATAGCGGTGATAGTTGCGACACCCACACTTGCAGCCGGAATAAACCTGCCTGCAAAGACCGTGGTGGTGAGAGATACCAAGAGATACGATATATCCGGATACGGGTGGATGGATCTGCCTGTCATGGAGGTGGAACAGATGCTCGGAAGGGCTGGAAGGCCGAAATACGATAAAGAGGGAGAGGGAGTGATAGTGGCGAAGACGAAGGAGGATGTCGAAAGGATACAGGAGAGGTATCTAGAAGGGGACAGCGAGCCTGTGAGGTCCGCACTCGGTTCCGAGGAGTCCCTGAGAACGCATACTCTGGCACTGATATCCACCTTCGGCATATCCTCCGAGGATGAGCTGTATGAATTCTATTCCTCAACATTCTACGGAAAACAGAACGATGTCCGCAGCCTTGAAAGGAGCATATGGAGGGTTCTTCAATTCTTATTTGACAACGACCTGATTGAGATGGGCAGCGGAGAGCTCAGGCCCACGGATTTCGGGATACGAACATCGGAGACATACATAGACCCGATGAGCGCCGTCATAATAAGAAAGGCCCTTGAGAGCCCTGATGAGATAAGCGATTTCGGATACCTGCATACAATCGGCCTGACCCCCGACATGTACACGTTATATCCGAAGAAAAAGGAGGAGAAGACGGTATACGGGCTCATAGAGAGCGATGGATATGAGACCCCGATAAGCCCTTACGATGTCAGGGAGGCGCTCTATGTCGGCGCTTTCAAGGTTGCTCTTGTCCTCAATGACTGGATAGACGAGGTTCCGGAAAAGAGGATTACGGAAGACTGGTCAATATATCCTGGAGACCTCGCATCAAGGGTGGAACTGGCAGAATGGCTCATAACATCCGCAAGGGAGCTTTCAAGGCTCTTCCGCCCCGAAGATACTCACAGGCTGTCCGTTCTTGGAGAGAGGATACACCACGGGGTTAGGCCGGATGTGCTCAACATGATGAAACTTGAAGGCATCGGAAGGACCAGAGGGAGAGCGCTCTACAGAGCAGGATTCCGCAGCATATCGGAGCTTGCGAGGGCAAGCGAAGATGAGCTCATGGCGGTTCCCGGAATCGGCGAGGCACTGGCAAAGAGGATAAAGAAACAGGTTGGTGGCAATACATACCGGGCGTACTGGGAAGTTTAATCTATGAAAGAGATTTCCGGTCATGCTCAGCGAGAAAGGTGCCCGTGTGGAGGAGTCGCTTCTTGTCCTCATAGACTTTCAGGAAAGGCTCTTTCCATCGGTTGACGAAAGATACAGGAAAAGGATACTTGATTCGGTTCCGAAACTGGCAAAGGCCGCAAAGATACTGGGTATTCCAGTAATACACACTGAACAGTATCCCAAGGGCCTTGGAAAGACGATTCCCGATATCGCAAAACATCTGGATACTAAGCCCATAGAGAAGAGCTCTTTCAGTTGTTTTGGCTCCGAGAAGTTCAGGGACGCTGTTGTGGAAAGCACCGCGAGATACCTCATAATAGCCGGAATAGAGACCCACATATGCGTCAATCAGACCGTCTTTGACTCGATGGACATGGGCTATACCCCGATACTCGTGGAGGATGCGACGGGGAGCCGGAGGACGTCGGACCATGAAATCGCAGTTAGAAAGATGGAGAACAACGGTGTTCTGGTAGAGAGCTCGGAGATGTTGATATATGAATGGCTGGAGAGCGCGGGCAACAGAAATTTCAAAAGGATACTGGAACTTGTAAAGGAAAATGAAAAAGATTGAGATATTTAATGGGGCAGGCCCGGCCTCAGTAGTTCTCAACCCTCGGAGCGAGAAGATACTTCACCGAACCATTTCCAGATGCTATATCAAAAGAAAGGTCCAGCGGGTAATCACTGCCTATCTTCAGAGTTACGTTAGGGCTCTTTATTGTGGAGATTATCTTCGAAAAATAATCCAGCGGATATGTGCTTTTTGCAGGGGCCTTGACATCCAGTTCTATAAGGTCCTCTTTTGACAGGTGGAGGCTTGCCTGATCCGCCCCCTCGGACTTGGAGGTAAGGTCAAAACCATTCTCATCTATCATCAGGATTATGTTATCGCCTATTGATTTGGCGGCACTCACCCCCTTCTTTATCTCAACTACAGGAGCGATGACCTTCGCCGGAAGGTCCAGACTGGGGACCTTGGGCTCGGTCATGTTGCTGTCATCTATCAAGGGCATCTTCCTTGTTATGTTTCCGACCTTTACTATGAAGAGATTGGACTCCTCATCCTTATCAAGGGTTGTATCCGCATCCAGAGAGCCAAGCTTGAGGACATCTCTGAGCTTCTCCATATCAACACCGAAAGATGTATCGTCCGCATCATATTCCTCGAATGCAGAACTGTTAAGGTCAAGTGCAATCATGGCTATTCTCGATGGATCTACAGCCTTGATATGTATGCCTTTGTCATCTATGTCGAACCTGGCTTCCGGAACGAGCGTGTATATTATATCTGCCATTTCTCTCAGTATATTGAGTTTGCTCTTTGCATGGAACATGTTATCACTCAGGTAACGAGCATTTTCTTATAAAACTTGCGAGTGGAGAAAGCTATAAATAGGATATCGAATTAGACGGAATGGTGACGGTCAAAGTGGCAGGGAAACACCCGTTCCCATCCCGAACACGGAAGTTAAGCCTGCCTGCGTACCGGTCTGTACTGTGGTGCGCGAGCCCACGGGAAGGCCGGTAAGCCGTCAACCTTTTTCACTCTTTCATGTGAGAAAGAGTAAAGGTTTTAATATCGCTTTGAATAAGGGGGAACGATAACATGAAAAAACGCTTTCTCGTTGCAACTATGGCCATAGTTTTCGCGGCCATGCAGATATCCATGCTCGGAGCAGGTGTTGCCAGTGCTGATACACAGGTTAACGGAGGATATACCGAATGTGATACGACCCTTCAGATGATACCTATGACACATACGATAGGTGGAGGGACCATACACTGGCATATCACCGGAGAGAATGCAAAGGAACTCCGAACGCTCATACTGGAAAGACTTGACAATGCCAGTATAAATTATGAAGGAAGGCTTCTGCTTCCCAATGACACTGCAGCCGGTAGAAAACAGGGAGTGATAGATGAGGCCGAAGTATGGGCCTATGTTGCAGCTGGAGATCATTCTTTCCTTCAGAACTATCTTCAGGGAATACAGAAGATGTGGGTGAATAACCAAACAGGTGTCTTTGAGATGAATCCCTCCGGAGATAATTACAAAAGCATAATGTTCCATGGTGTGGATATAACGAGGGCGTCCCTCTCGAATAACAGAATGTATGTGGATACGAGCGGACTTCTGAACCAGGGTGTGGACTCCACTGCAGATATTGACATCTTCATGACAATAAGCATGAAGGACACCGTAAGGGTCAATGACATAGACCTGTCCAATCCGGCAGTGCTCGAGGCTCCTTTCAGATGCCTCACAGCCTTCGACAGGAATGGGGATGCCATTGATACAGTTAATTATCATGGGGACGGAAGTATGCAGCACTGGACAATCAGTGTTGGGTTTGACAGCTTCTACAATCCAGAGATTAGAACAGGTAAACTCTATCTGATTCGGACTCCTGCCGGCGAATTATACAGGTATCAGGGAAATGTTCAGGACGGTTCCATCATACAGGAGAGTATGCAGCACAGTGATTTCAACCCTGTTGAGAACCCCCAGATACTCTTCATAATCATGATGGTCTTCGGCTATCTTACGGTTGCTCTACCCGGTCATTTCTATCTGAAATACAGGAGCAAATACCCCAAAAAACACCGGAGCGAGGCGAAGAAACTTAAGGGTGTTCACTGGACCGCAAGGATATTCCTGCTGCTCCTGATACTCCTCTATTTCTGGCCTGTTCTCGGTACTTTCTACCTGACGGGAGCGATGTACATCGGACTGAGTGTGGGATTCGTAATAATCTCCGGAGCCGTCGGAAAGTTCGCATATGAACGTGCGGAAAATGCCATACCTCCGGAGTATTTCGAGAAAAAGGAGAAGAAAAAAGTGCGTACATTTGCCCCGGTTGCCCCTCTCAGCGATGACCTGGAGGCCGAACCGTACATATCGGATACCGAAAAGATACACTGCATCCGCTGCGGAGCACTCATAACCATAAAGAACGGTGAAAACCTCCTTAAGGTCAAATGTCCGGTCTGCGGAGCACTTCAGAAAAAGGTTGAAAGGGGATACAACCACCTTATACTAGACAGCAACCTGACCAACACCTACAATATGTTCGCTGACTTCCTCAGGGATGGAGATACCGCACTCTGCATGAGCACAACAATGCCCGGTAAACTCAAAAGAAACTACGGACTGTCGGGCAAACTTAAGTGCGTATGGCTGACCTCAGCAGGTGGGAAGGACACTCTGGATCCGGGAGACATAAATAAGATTGCAGAGACCGTTGAACGGTTTGCAGAGAAATTCCCGGCATCACTGGTTCTCTTCGATGGACTCGAGTATATGGTTGTTGACCACGGCTTTGACGCGGCATCGAGATTCCTGAAGAGAATCACAGACGTGGCCTCCATGAAGGATATCACTCTCCTCGTTCCGATAAATCCTGCATCTCTGACAGAAGAGGAGCTCACGGCGCTCAAGGCCATATTCGACAGGGTCGAAGCGCTGGAGGATATAGATGAAAGGGAATTCTTCTGAGATGAAGGTGGCAGTTGCCGCGCTCTTCATCAGCGAGGGAAAGGAGTCTATGAGGAGAGAAGAGGCGCTCGCTGCAATATCCTTCAGAAGAAGGTGGATGAATCCAGAACTGGCAGAGCTTTTCATCAAAAAAGCACTTGATTCTGGTTTTATAACAGAGGATAAAGGGCGGCTGAAACCCTCATTCGACCCGTCGGAAATCGATATTCCCTTCGGATATTACTTTGACGAGAGATTGCTGGAAGAGGACGAAGACATTCCTGAAGAGGCTCTTTCCATGGACTATCCCTTCACAGACCGGGTTAAATACATACTGTACCTGATGAAAGAGGGAAAGGACATCGACGAAGAGCTTAAAATTGCAAAGAAAGAACTACTCGGCAAATGAAAAGAGGGAAAGGTTTTCAGCTGACAAAATCGATTTCATCCGATTCTTCTTCTGCGCCCCCGAAGCTCCTTGATTCCGAGCCAACTATCTGATTGGACTTAACACCAGTTATAACTATCAGTACCCGTATTGTCCTCTCGAGTTCGGGTTCCACAGAGCAGCCCCATATTATTCTCGCCTGAGGGCTTATGCTCTCGCTAACCATCTTCGCAGCTCTCTCGGCCTCTCCGACAGTCATGTCCGGCCCGCCAACCACCCTTACGAGAGCGCCTTTTCCTTCACTTATATCCACATCACCCAGAAGTGGGGATGTCAGTGCCTCTTTCATAGCCACCTCGACCCTGTCTGATGCGGCATCGGATTCACCTATGCCTATTATGGCCATCCCCGCACCCTCCATAATGGTGCGAACGTCGTTATAGTCCAGGTTTACAAGCCCTGGTTTGGTGATTATCTCGGTAAGGCCCTTTATGGACTGCATGAGTATCTCGTCCGCAACCTTGAAAGCAGCCTCAAGTGGCATGTGAGGGACGAGCTCCAGCAGCTTATCGTTTGGTATAACTATCGTTGTATCACAGACCCTTCTGAGCTTCTCCACACCCTTCACTGCATTCTCCATCCTCTTTATTCCTTCGGCCTTGAAGGGGAGGGTAACAACGGCCATCACTAGTGCACCGGCTTCCTTTGCCTTTCTGGCGGTATAATATGCCGTACCTGTTCCCGTTCCTCCACCCATACCTGCAGTAATGAAGACTATGTCCGCATCTCCGATGGCATTTTCAATTTCATCCTCTGCCTCCTGAGCGGCTTTTTCTCCTATTTCCGGAATAGCACCTGCACCGAGGCCTCTTGTAAGCTTCTTGCCGGTGAGTATCTTCTTATGTGCCTTTATGGTGAGAAGATGCTTTGCATCCGTATTGAGAGCGATGAGGTCCGCCCCGACTATTCCTTCCTCGTAAAGCCTGTTCACTGTGTTTGAGCCTCCGCCACCGCAGCCAAGTATCCTTATCTTGACCTGCAGACTTTCCACAAGCTTCTTAAGTTCCTCGTCATCCGGAGATTCCATCATCTCGGCGGCCTTATCCCCTGCATTCTTCTCCTTCTCCGTCTCTTTCAGTACCTTATCGACTATCGACTTCATATTGAACACCTGAATTTCAGCGGGTGATGGGCAATTAGATATATAAATTATCCGCTCGCAGTGACAAAGGGTAGGAGAAAATGCCTCATGGCCATAAGCCTCTCATCACTTCTGCCTGTTATAGTAACGTTTGCGTCGGTGAGTGTGAGCCTGAGCTTCAAGGGCTTATTATCTATAATCTCTATGTTCTTTATATCTTTTATTGCAATTTCATAAAAACTATCGCCCACACCGAGAAGTATTCCGGATATCGAGAGATAAAGCTGTCCGTTCTTCCATTTCAGGTTTATGCTTGTATCTCCTTCTTCCAGGAGTTTCACAGAGAAATCCACCGATTCAAGCTTTTTTATCTCCATATGCTTTCACTCAACTGAAGCACAGCCTCTGCGCTATAAATAGCTTTCGTAAATTCCTTTATATATGAGTGTGGATGGGGGGGTTATGCTTGAAGAATTCCTGATATTCTTCATACCAGTATTCGTGGTCATAGATCCCTTTGCATCCCTCCCGTTATTCCTAACTCTGACAGCAGGTATGGATGAAAAGAAGAAAAGAGAGGTTGCGAGACTTGCCAACCTTGTGGCATTCATCTTCCTCGTTGTCTTCGCTCTGGTAGGAAAATTCATCCTTGACTACCTTGGAATATCCATAGACGCCCTGATGATAGCAGGCGGCCTGCTCATGCTTATGTCCGGTTTCGAGATGATGAGAGAGGGAGATAAACCCAGGTCGAAAAAGACAAAGGACACAGATAATATTGAGATGGACGGTAACGTAGCAGTAGTTCCGCTGGGAACCCCCATGCTTGCCGGTCCGGGGGCCCTCTCCATAGTCATCGTCATGACACAGAGCAACCCAGTCTCTCTGTGGGGCCTGCTGGTTCTCTCAATAGCCGTTACTCTCCTTATAACACTGCTAATCTTCTATCAGGCCTCGAAGATTTACTCCTTTATAGGTGAGACGGGTAGCAGAGCTCTCACCCGCATAATGGGCCTTCTTGTTGCTGCCTTTGCAATACAGTATATACTCAACGGACTGACGGGGTGGCTTTCAACGATAGGCATCATATAGGCCAGATTTGAGGGAAAGTAAAATATACCTTCCTTGCTTTATAGACGCAGGAGAAAACATGAAGACTCTGATACTGTCTGTGGACAGAGACGATGATTTCGGAGAGAAGGCAGGGGTTCGCAGCCCGATAATAGGGAGAAAAGCGAATCTCGAGGCAGCCATGAAGCTCGCACTGAAAGATGCGGAGGATAGCGACAGCAATGCGCTCTTCTCTGCAATATCCCTCTACGACCGCATGAAAAAATCAGGGGATGATGTCCAGATTGCAACTATATGTGGTCACAAGGATGTAGGGCCCAAATCGGACAAGAAACTCGCCAGAGAACTGGACTACATCTTGAGAAAGACCAGGGCCAAGTCTGTTTTCCTTGTCTCCGATGGTGCGGAAGATGACTACATAATCCCTATCATATCAAGCAGAGGAGTCAGAATAGACCATGTACACCACGTGTATGTGCGCCAGAACAGGAACCTCGAGGGTTCGTATTATATGGTGGTCAAAGCCCTAAAGGATGAGAAGATAAGGAAGAAAATAACCGTCCCCATCGCCCTTGCCATGATATTCTATGGAGTTATAGTGGATATGACGCCATTCATGCTCTATATCATGATAAATGGCATAGAGAGCATATTGCACGAGGGGCAGTTGCTTTCCGAGTTCACGCTGGGAGCATTTCTGACCATGCTCGGCCTCTATCTCCTTTCATGGGCATATTCCACTGACGAATGGATGCGGAATATCATCTCATCATACAAAAGAAAGGTGGAATCAGGGAGCGCAACACCCTATTTCACCGTGGCTTCGGCAATATTCATACTCTTTGGACTCGCACGTGCATGGGATTCGTGGACAGGTGTGGAAGGAGATATAACAAAACATCTGATATACTTCCTTACAGCAGGTCTGTGGTGGTGGGTGTTCGGCATACTTCTCCATGAAGGAGGGTATGTGGTGGATGCCTATTCCATGAAAGGCGCGATACCGAAGAGCTTCTGGATGGTAACTCTATCCAGCATCTCCCTTGCTCTCATCATGTGGGCGGTTCTGGACTCTCTGAAGCTGATTCTGGGCTATGTGGACATAGAGCAGACAGTTATAGGGATTTACATCTCTGTAGCAGCGGCCCTCTTCCTTGTTATAATGGCCATATTCGTTGGAAAGACAGGGAGCAAGAAGGCCCGTGTGGAGGCCCAGTGGAGGAAGTGAGATGTGCCTGAACCTTGAGAACGGTTCCTGCGTGAGAGGAGAACTGCCGGACGGTTGCAAGATGTGCGGGCCCGGAAGGAAGATGGTTCTTTTCGTAACAGGGCTATGCGATGCAGATTGCTTCTACTGCCCGCTCTCTGAGCATAAGAAGAACATGGATGTGGTATATGCGGATGAGATGCCTGTGCAGAGCGATGATGATATCATCGAGGAGGCCCTGGCCATAGGTGCAACGGGAACGGGAATAACCGGAGGTGACCCGCTGAAGACAGTGGAGCGCACAGCCCACTACATCCGTCTCCTGAAGGATAGGTTCGGCAGATCCCATCATATTCACCTTTACACGGCCACCTTCGACCCTGAAAAAGCGAGGGTTCTGGCAGAGGCAGGTCTGGATGAGATGCGCTTCCATCCTCCTCCGGAGACATGGGCGACCTTCGAGAGAACACCGCTCTATTCAAGATTGAAAGAGATAATTGAACTGCCGATGCACATAGGCCTTGAGATACCTGCGCTCCCTGACATGAAGGATGCTATTGTGCATCTTATAGAGGTTGCCGATGTCATGGGAGTCGAGTTCATAAACCTGAACGAGCTTGAATTCTCGGAGACGAATTACGAGGCCATGCTTGGAAAGGGATACAGAGTGAAATCGGACATAGCGAGCGCAGTTGAGGGAAGCGAGGAGATGGCCAGGGAAATCGCGAAGGAGATGGATGTGAGAATGGCCATCCACTACTGCTCGGCATCCTTCAAGGACGGTGTCCAGCTCAGGAACCGACTGAGGAACAGGGCTGAGAACACTGCAAAGGAATACGAACTGCCGACAGAGGACGGCACAATACTGAAGGGGCTGATATACTGCGACGATGCCCCTGCACTGGTGGAAATCCTGAAAAAAGACTTCGATGTTCCCGATGAGCTGATGCATCTTGATGTCGAGAGAAGGAGGATAGAGATAGCGCCGTGGATAATCGAGGAGATACATGATGAACTGGAGGGATGCTCTTCATACGTTGTCGAAGAGTATCCCACATGGGACCGTCTGGAAGTCGAGAGGATTCCGCTGGGTGATTGAATGGACCGGAAAGAGGCGCTCATCAGGAATCTCATCGAAGAGGGATATCTGAAAAGCCCTGAGGTCATAGAGGCAATGAGAAAGGTTCCGAGGGAGGTGTTCGTGCTTCCCTTCCACAGAAAGCACGCTTATTCAGATACGCCTCTGCCCATAGATGGCGGACAGACCATATCTGCACCCCACATGGTAGCGATGATGAGCGAGCTCCTTGGACTTAAGAAAGGGCATAAGGTTCTGGATATTGGGAGTGGAAGCGGATATCATGCTGCGGTTATGGCCGAGATAGTGGGGCATGAGGGAAAAGTGTATGGTATTGAGAGGGTCCCTGAGCTTGTGGAGAGCTCCAGAGAGGTCCTTGAAAGGCTTGGATACAAAAATGTGGAGATAATACATGGCGACGGTTCCATCGGCCTTCCTGAGCATGCCCCGTATGACCGTATATCTGTGACCTGCGCATCCCCTGATGTTCCTGCACCTCTGTTCGAACAGTTGAAAGAGGGCGGAAAGATGGTCATACCTGTGGGCTCGGGCGAGCAGAGGCTCTTGCTGGTAGAAAAGAGAGATGGAAGGATGGTGCAGAGCTTTCACGGTTACTGCGTCTTCGTTCCGATGATAGGGGAATACGGGTTCAGGCGATAACATGCACAGGAGAAGGAGACTTGGGCAGCATTTCATGGTTGACGAGCGCATACTTCAGGAAGAGGTCGAGTATGCGGACATATCGGACAAGGACACCGTCCTTGAGGTCGGCCCCGGAATGGGCGCCCTCACAAAACACCTCGTTGAAAGGGCCGGAAAGGTCATAGCGATAGAGAAGGACAGGGCTCTGGCCATGATGATCAGGGATACATTCCCCGATGTGGAACTGATAGAGGGAGATGCGATGAAGGTGGAATGGCCTGACTTCAACAAGATGGTCTCCAATATACCCTACCGTATATCCTCTCCCCTGACATTCAGGCTTCTGGAACATAATTTCGAGGTTGCTGTTCTCACATACCAGAGGGAGTTCGCAGAGCGCCTTGTGGCATACGCAGGGGACATCGCATATTCCAGGCTGAGCGTCATGGCATACTACCGGGCCGAGATGGAATACCTTAAAACCATTCCAAGAAATGCCTTCAAACCGCAGCCGAAGGTTGAATCGGCCATAGTGCGCATAAGGCCCAGAAAGGAACCCCCATTCCATGTTGAAGATGAAAAGTTGTTCGAAGATGTTGTTCGCACCCTGTTCAGCGCGAGGAGAAAGATGGTGAGGAGCGCTCTCCGACCGAAGTACGGGGTTGTGGACACTGAGTTCGCCGATATGAGGGCCGAGGAACTGACACCTGATGAGATAGGTGAGATAAGCAACCTGATACACCGGATAAAGCAGGAAAAACAGGAGAACAGCGGGTGAAAACCTTAAATACATCCTGATTTTCGGGCGAGATAAGAGGTGAACTCATGGAAGATACCCTGTGCACCGTAGAAATACTCAGAGATGAAGATGGATATGTGGCAAAAGTACAGACAAGTTTTGGAAGGTATATGGAATACAGGAACGCGGATTTCGAGAGCCTTATGCAGCAGCTATATGAGGATCTCTACGAGGAATTCGAAGGGGTTTAAGACTCCTCAAGTTTCTTTTTGGCTGCCATAACACAGGAAATCGCATTTTCAAGAGCTGTCTCGGTCTCACCTTTTCTTTTTGCTATGTTAGCGTTCTTGAGAAAAGGAGTTATGTCTGAAACATCCACGCCTATACTGCGCAGGTCTTTTATGAGTGTCTTTGCCTGATCGAGCTCGTTCTCCAGCAGTGCCTTCATATCCTCTTCGTCCTCAACAAAAATAGCACCGCAGTGGGGGCATATGAGGTCATCCTCACCAACTGTCTGTCCGCAGACAGGACATACATATTCAACAAGCTCCTCCTCATCGCCCTCTGAAGATACAGATTCATCCTGAGAGCTCTCGAATCCGTTTTCCTGAGATTGAACCTCGTTCTCTTCAAAGCTCCCAGTATGGGGAGCTTCAGACCCCTCGATGGATTCGACATCTCCCTTATCGGAAGAATCCTCATCCTCCTGATCAATATCAGCACCAAGTATGCTCTGCATCTCTTCCAGAAGCTTTTCTGGATCCACATCCTCACTATCGCCTATACTGTCAAGAAAACTCTCAAAAGGAGTTGTGTCGATGTCTTCAATCTCTTCATCCATGTTGAAAATGTCAAGCTGCGCTCCGCAGTAAGGACAAACCTCTGCATCGGCAGGTATCGTAGCCCCGCATAGTGGGCATTTTTTCTTCTTTTCATCCTGGTCGGACATCCGCACTCCTTAGCCCTTACAGTCTCTCATTATATATGTTTTATCTCTTGCCAGAGCCTTCTTTCACAGCAAAGACGAATAAAAAGATAAAAAGTGAAAGGGGTTTAGAGGTCGTAGGGCTTCAGGGTCTTCCTTCCGTTCTCCTTCGCCCTTGCGGTTGCATCCTTTATCAGGTCTGCGACAGCTGCATCGAGCTTGTCGTAGAAGTCCTGGGATATCCTGTAGTCGTCTCCGACCATTGCCTTTACTTCAGACTTTTTGATGATCATTTCGCTCACCATTCCACAGTAATGCTTTATAGTTTTTAAAGTTTTCGCTTAAAACCCTGTAAAACAGCGGATTAGAGGCTATTTTATCCGATAAGATATGATGAATATTTAGACTTTATAATTTCCAATACTGCGAGAAAAAATTTCTTGACCTATCGACATATTCTTTGCCCTTTATGGACTCGTCCCGAATATCCCCGTACTGGAGATGTACTTTCTTACCCTCAAAACGCCCTATTATTCCTGCAACAACCTCCGAAAGAGGCACACCATTATAACCTCCTTCCAGAACATACACAAGCCTGTTTTTCATGTACTTCTCGGAGAAATCCTGTAGAAGAGCCGCCAGTTCAAGATATCCCGTACTTGACAATTCTAGGCCGGACATATCATCACGGTAATGTGCATCAACACCGAGACTGACTATTATCGCATCAGGATTGAACTCCTTCAGAACCGGCATTACAAGGTTTTCGAATGCGTATAAATAGGTGCTGTCGCCGCTTCTCGCAGGAAGGGGTATGTTTATGTTGTATCCTTCCCCATCGCCTCTGCCTGCCTCGTTATACCTTCCTGTACCTGGATATATGCCAAACTGATGTGTTGAGATGTACAGGACCTTCGAGGTTTCATAGAATATATCCTGCGTGCCGTTTCCATGGTGGGCATCGATATCCACTATTGCCACCCTGCTCGACATCTTAAGTGCTTTTCTAGCTGCTATAGCTGAATTGTTGAAATAACAGAAACCTCCTCCGTAATCCGGTCCTGCATGGTGGCCAGGCGGCCTCACTATGGCAAACGATGGTCTGTTTCTCAGGTATGTCTCGTTAACAGCAGTAACTGCTCCTCCCGCTGCAAGCATGGCCACATCGTATGTGTCCTCCCTGATGACGGTCTCTCCGTCCAGATATTTCATTGTAGAGCTTCTTATCTTTTCAAGGTATGTGGGTCTATGTACTGCTAGTATATCTCCCTCTGAGGCAGCTTCCGGCTCTATTATCTCCTGCTTAAGCCCCAGAGACGTGACCTTTTTTATGATATATTCCATTCTAAACGGAGATTCGGGGTGATATCTGTACTGTATGTGTGTGGCATACTGAGGGTGATAGACAACAACCATCGGAGCGCTATGCGCCATCAGGATAATAACATTATGGGTGGATGCACATTTCCGATGGAATAGTGTTATATAGAAAAACAAATCTTGCATCTGTGATGGGTCCTCTATCATTATCCATCCATTGTAAAGCATACTGTTGTTGAACACCCTCGAGAGAGGTGATATTTTATGAAAAAGATATGGCCATATGATTTTATCGGGGACACTCCCTCCGTTCTTCTCGACGATGTCTTCCTGAAGATAGAGGGCTATAACCCCACAGGTAGCATAAAGGACAGGGCTGCGTGGTATATGATGAGGAAGGCCGAGGAAAGAGGTGAACTCAGAAAAGGTATGCGCATAGTGGAAGCCACCAGCGGGAACACAGGTATATCTTTAGCGATGCTCTCCTCAATCCGTGGCTATCATTTCACAGCAGTTATGCCCGAGAACATGAGCATGGAAAGGGTGCATATGATGCGCTCTTACGGTGCAGATGTGGCCCTCACACCTGCGGAAGAGGGGAGCGCAGGGGCGAAAAAGCGTGCTCAGGAACTGATAGAGGAGCTCGGTGCATGGTCACCCCGTCAGTTCGAGAATCCCGACAACATGGAAGCACATAGAGTGGGCACAGGCCCTGAGGTTATCCGTGAATTCCCGGAGATAGAGGGCTTCGTCGCAGGTATCGGGACCGGTGGAACCCTGCTCGGTATCGCAAAGGCATTTGAAGATGCCGGAATGGATGTTCTGGTCGTTGGGCTTGAGCCACAGGAGAGCGCCGTGCTATCGGGGAATGGAGCGGGGAGGCACGGAATTCAGGGCATAGGGCGAGGTGAGATAACTCCGCTGGTTGAGAGCAACATGGGGCTCATAGACAGGATAATGACCATCCGCACGGAGGATGCGCTTCAGGGAATGAAATATCTCTGGAAAGAGAAGGGGATCAGTTGCGGGATAAGTGCGGGGGCCAATTTCATCGCTGCGAGAAGGCTTGCTAAGGAGGGGCACAGGGTTGCCACGGTCCTGCCGGACAGAGGCGACCGCTACCTTTCCATCGCAGGTGAATGGTAGGGAAAACCCTTTTTAAAAGCCGTATTATGGAGG
>JALTFR010000043.1 GCA_027006785.1 Thermoplasmata archaeon
TAGCCCTCTTCTATTCCCCATCTCATGCGCTCCTTAATCCACCTAATATCAGATGACGATGCGGTCATTCCGATAAACTATCAGCATGCGCTCTCCTCCGCGCTCTACGCCTTCATAAAAGAGGCGAATCCGGACCTGTCCTCTTCACTCCACCATTCCCAGGACTTCAAGTTCTTCAACTTCTCCAATGTAAGGTTCCCAAGGCCTGCGATACATGGCGCCGAGGTCCATCTCAGGAAGGGCACGCATGTGAGGTTCAACTTCTCCTCACCTGCCAGCGACATCCTGGAGGCAACGATAACCGGCATGCTGTCAAAGGGAAAAATGGAGATCCTCGATGCTGGATTCACCATAGAAAAGATAGAGGTCCTGCAAAGCCCATCCTTCTCCACCACCGCAACCTTCTCCACCCTCTCCCCGATTCACATAGACATCGTAAGGGAGAATGGAGAGCGCTGGGACCTTGTTCCAACGGACCCTGAATGGAGGCAGAGGATAGAGGAGAACAGCAGAAAGAAATACGCACACTATTTCGGAAAGGAGTACGGCGGGCCCTTTGAGATAACGGACATCTCGAGAATGAATAAGAAAAGAATCAATGTGGGCGGGCAGTGGTGGGTATCCGCGCACGCACAGTTCACCATAAGTGCTGAAGCCGAGATGCTCAGATTCCTCTGGGATGCGGGCGTCGGCTCAAAGAACTCACAGGGTTTCGGCTGCCTGAGGTACATTGAAAAAGAAAAGCTTTAATAATTCATTGCTTTTTATGACCTATGCTCGAGATAAGGGTTCCCAGAGAGCGCTCTGTAAGGAAATTGGTCATGATATTCATCTACCTTTTCATTGTCTCTTTCATTAGTGCTTTAATTAATGCTGTAGTGGCAGTATATACCCCTGCTTATTCCCACATCTCATCCATGCTCCTCGGCCTGATGTCCCTTCTCATCGTCATATATCTGGCATTCATTTTCTTAAGTTCTATAAGTTCCATATATCTCAGGGAGAACAACATCTGCATCTCACACGGTGTAATCAAAAATTCCGTCATAGACCTGGACTACACCCGGAAAATTGTCTTTTCCAGAGGGCTCAAAAGGATGTCCGTAATGGATGCCAGCGGAAAAAGGAGAAAGTTCAATATGTCAGACCTCGGTGCCGAGAATGTGCAGAGGCTCATAAACGCGCTCTCCGAAGTGGCGGAGAAGTACGGCTTCCTGCTAGTAGATGAGAACAGCAATATGTCATGGGGCGCCGTGAAAGGCCATGCGCTCTCCCCCGAAGAACCTGCGATGCCCGTGAGCTCTGAAGGAAAGGATGATGAGCCGTACAGGGTGAAATGACGGAAAAGCTTTAATAAGAAATTCTTAATTTAGAGAAAGATGCTCATAATACAACCGAGAAAAAGAAACAGTAAGAGGGATTCGATCATTATAATCACGACCAGTTTACTGATGATTGGGTTTTCTTACTATATCATGGTGGTCCTTCTCAATGCAGGCATGGATATGTTCTGCCTGATATCCGGCCTTATCATTGTAATGATTGTTATGAGCATGGCCGTGATGGTTCCCCAGAATTTCGTGATAGATGAGGATGCTGAGATGGTTGGTCTTAAGATTAATAACACATGGGCAAGCTCAATCCGTATGGCAAGCATAAAAGAAGTGGTGTATGAATCGGATGCCGACGGAAGAAAGTCTCTGAGCATACTTGGAAAGAACACCACCGGAAGCGGCGTGGGGATTTCCAGCCCGAATTTCAAAGAAGAAGACATGAAATCGGCATTTGAAAGGCTTTCTTCTCTATCCCAGACCTATGGTTTCGAAGTAAAGGAGAAGTATTCATCGGAAGATTCCCCCGTAATATCTGCCGAATCTGTGAAAAGCAACCCTGAAGATGTGCCTTACAGGGTGAAATGAAAAATCTTAAATATTGATTTCCGCTTTATGATATGTGATCGAGATTGTAAAGAAGAACACCGTGCCTGCGGCGATAAACCTGGTATCCTCTGTCATATTCCTCTCGCTTTCCATCGTCTTTCTGATGATAGAGGACACCAGTGAGATGTGCATGGCATCTGGGATATTCTTATTTCTCGGCATGGTGACGGCCATTCTCGGCATCTCCTTTACGAATCCAACCAAGATAAGGATAAGCGAGAGATATCTAACAATCCATGATATCGGAAATTTCGGAAAGGTGAAAAGGTACCAAATGAAAGATGTGGAGCGCATAGACATCCATCGCAGGAAAGGGAGGCCATTCGTGGTCGTAAAGGCCAGAGGCGAAAGGGAATTCATCATCAACAGTTCAGGAATCAGGGAGAAGGACATGGAAACGCTAGTGAGCGCTCTCAAGGAGCTCGGGGAGATGCACGGATTCCCTGTGAACGACGATGGTGCGGGAACACAGGTCTATCGGGATGCGAGAGGAAAGGAGAAAGAAACACCCTATAAGGTGAAATGATACGATAAAACTTAATACAGGGTTTTCCATTTATGCCTGATGTTCGAGATACGAACCCGTCAGGATGTGAGGAATCGGACCATCTTTCAGATCGTAGCGGTCATACTCCTCATAGAGGGGCTCCTTTACATTCTCATTTACTACCTTCTTGGCTCGCCTATCGCATTCTATTTCATCTCCGGGTTCATGATTCTTATGATAAGTCCAATAATTATCATAGGTGCCCTTCCAACGAGATTCACCATAGATGAGGGTGCCGGAGTCATTTCATCCTGCTTCAAGAGGACTTGCGTAAAAACCTTAAAACTGACGGATGTGGACTCCGTGAAATACAGTTCGGGAAATGAAGAGAACATTCTGATGATATACAGCAAACAGAGAAGCGACCTTCCTTCCATCCTCATAAGAAGTCCGGAGTTCAGTGGCGAGGATGTCAAATCGGCCTTCGAGCACATTTCCGCCCTTTCCGACAGGTATGGCTTCGATGTGAAGGAGAGCTATGGACCTGTAACATCCGCTCTGGATGGCCCTGCGGAGATATCCGTGGAAAGACGGGGGAAGATGGAACAGGACGCTGAGGATATGTTGCCCTACAGGGTGAAGTAACGGAAAAAGTATTAATATCTATTTTTCTTTCTATGAAAGATGCTTGAGCTCGACTCGAGGCCCTTCAAGACATGGTACGTCGTCACATACTGGGCGATGTCGCTCTTGGTCATCCTTTTAAGCCTTGTTTTTGTCCTCGATTCAGGCAATGATGGATATCTCTATTACTTGTTTCTCTTTGTGCTGGCAGCCACGGTCCCCACGGGCGTATTTCTCATAATGCCCCAGAAGGTGGTGATAGACACTGCGGAAGAGAGGATAAGGTCCTGTTTCAGAAGGCTCTGCTTCAGGAACCTTGAGATAAAGGATATCGTGAAGGTGAAATATGGAGATAGGGGCGGCATGAAGCCCTTCATTTCCATATATTTCAGGAACCGTTCTCCCCTCATGCTCGAATCCTGGCACTTCGAAGCTCAGAGCATCAAGCTAGCCACAGAACTGATTCTCTCCCTTTCTGATAGATATGGTTTCGAGATTGAAAGGGTTGAAGCTGAATCATTACGTGATAATGCTGGGAATGCAGACTACAGGGTGAAATAAGAAACATTAAATCCCACACTACAATGCCTGCCTGTGTTCGAGGTCAAACGGAGAGCCAGAAAAAGGGCGGCCGTTGGAACTGCTCTCTTCGCCCTGCTCTTACTTGTGCTGGGCATACGAATTCTCCTTGTGAATTCACACTCTTCGGATTACATCTGCACATCATCCTTTCTGCTCTTCCTTTCCATGTTCTTCCTGCTGATATCCGGAGGCCTTATGGTATCCGACTCCGTAAGGATAGGTGATGAATCCGTAATGTTCCTCCGCGGAACTTCGATAGACAGCGAGGTCCGGCTGGATGATATTGAGAAGGTGGAAGTTCTAGATAGAAATGGAAACATGAAAATAGATATCTACGCAGACGGAGAAAGGAAGATGTCGCTGGGCGATTTTAACATAGGTGGTGAGAATCTCCGTGCACTTCTCGAAGAGCTGGAAAAGCTCTCGGAAAAGCACCACTTCCCTGTTATTGAGAAGGAGAGCGCTCTGGAAAAAAAGAAGGAAGAGGCCCTTGAAAAAAGGGAGATGGCCCTTGGTGGTATGGAGGAATCATACGGACATCTGTCCCGGACATCGGATGAGGACCTTCCGTACAGGGTGAAATGAGCGCTCCCGAACAAAACCTTTATTTACTAAAATATTCTAGCGCTCCACAGTGCATTAGGCTGGGGTAGATTTCCCCAGGAGTGTGTTTGATATGAAATCGATAATAGAAGAGGCACTTTCAAAGAGCGGAAATGCGCCTGCATCCGTACCTCCTGAAGAACAGCCCATCGCTGGATTCAGCGAGGAGGACGAGGAACTCCGTAAGATACTGGAAGGTCTGAAAACCAGGATAGTAATAGTAGGATGTGGGGGCGGAGGCTCAAACACAGTCACAAGGATATACGAGGAGGGGATTACGGGAGCCGAACTTGTAGCCGCAAATACGGATGCACAGCATCTTCTTACCATGAAGGCTCAGAAAAAGGTCCTTCTCGGACTCAGAAGCACAAGGGGACTTGGTGCTGGGGCTCTGCCAAAAAGAGGGGAAGAAGCGGCAAAAGAGGCAGAAGACAAGCTCAAATCTATCGTTGCAGGTGCTGACATAGTCTTCGTGACCTGCGGACTTGGAGGTGGAACAGGTACCGGTTCCGCACCTTATGTTGCAAACCTGGCAAAGGAGGCAGGGGCACTCACAATAGGCATATGCACCTATCCTTTCAAGGCAGAGGGAATAAGCAGGCAGCAGAATGCAGAATGGGGCCTTAAAAAGCTGAGAAGCGTTGCTGATACGGTCATAGTCATCCCCAACGACAAGCTCATAGAACTCGTGCCCAGACTTACTCTGAACGAGGCATTCAAGGTTGCGGATGAGCTACTCATGCGCTCCATAAAGGGAATTACCGAGATAATAACAAAACCGGGCCTTGTTAACCTCGATTTCAATGACCTCAGGACAATTATGAAAGGTGCCGGTGTGGCCATGATAGGGCTCGGTGAGTCTGATTCCGATAACCGGGCGGAAGATGCTGTCAACGAGGCCATAAACTCACCTCTCATAGATGTGGACATAAGCAGTGGAAAGGGCGCTCTGATAAACGTCACCGGTGGCCCGGACATGACCGTTTCCGAGGCCGAGAAGGTGGCGGAGATGGTTCAGAGCAGGATAAGCAAGGACTCCAGAATAATCTGGGGCGCTGCCATAGACCCGACTCTCGAGCATAAGATAAGGGTAATGGTCGTGATAACAGGAGTGAAATCGAAGAACCTCTTCGCCCCGGAGACCGGGCACGAGGGGAAACTGGGCGTTGACATAATATCCTGATTGGAAGTGATCTGATGGACATAGTCGAAAAAGCATGGGACCTCCAGCACAGGATTGAAAATCGCTATCGCTCGTTCGGAAAGGGACAGTACAGCAGGATACTGAAGATGGCAAGGAAGCCCGGAAGGGAAGAGTATGTGAAGATAATGGAAATAAGCGGTGCAGGACTTCTCTTCATAGGTTTCCTCGGTTTCACCATTTATCTTCTCTTCAAATACGTTCCCACGCTTTTCTGAGGTAATCACATGGGACTCTTTGATGACTTTGAGGAAGAAATTAAAAAGCCCGAGCCCCCAAAAAAGGAGATGAAAGAGGTAAAGAGGGAGGACTACGGGGTAAGGATATTCGTCGTGGGCGGAACTGACAGGATGATAAAACCGACGGAAGAGGACAGAATAGAGGTGAATATCAAAAATACCGGCCTTAAAGAAGATGACATAGAGATATCCTTCAGAGCCAGGGTAGAAAGCGTCGGGGAAAAGGCACTTTCGGAATGGATGGTCGAGCCAGCAAATGACGACGAGAATCCTTTCACAGGTGATGAGAACGGGCTTTATAAGACCGGCATACACCTGAAACCGGGTGAAAGCCACAACATATACATATCCGTCAGGGCAAAAGGAGACCTGAAATACGGGGAGAAATGCATAATACTTCTCAGTGCAACGTCCAGGAACAACCTTCTGAAGACGGAGACCGAAACGATAACGATAGTCGCAGTACAGACAATACTTGCGGTGAAAACTCAGATAGGATATGAAAAGAACGTTGCGGATTCCATAGAATCCAGGGCAAAGAAAGGGAACATCGGGGTACTGTCGGTATTGTGCCCTGTCTCACTGAGAGGATACATATTCGTCGAGGCCATGAATCCTGAAAGGCTGCAGGATGTTATCCGGAGCATCAGAAGGGCCAGAGGAATGGTGAAAGGAGAACTGGCATTCGAAGACATAGAACACTATCTGACACCAAAGATAGCTGTTTCCGGAATAGTCGAAGGCGACATAGTTGAGCTTGTCAGCGGCCCGTTCAAGGGTGAGAAAGCGAGGATAAAACAGGTTGATGAGACCAAAGAGACGGTGACCGTAGAGCTGTTTGAGGCCATGGTCCCGATACCGATAACAGTAAGAGGAGAAGACGTGCGCGTCATACAGAAAGAAGAAAAGGAGGAATCATAATGGCAGAAGTTGTGGAAGCACTTGTTGACGGTGGAAAGGCAAATGCAGGGCCACCTCTGGGGCCTGCTCTCGGGCCCCTCGGAGTCAACATAATGGAAGTGATCAAGGTCATAAACGATAAAACGAAGGCATTTCAGGGGATGAAGGTCCCTGTGAAGGTCGTCGTGGACCCGAATACGAAGAGTTTCGATGTTACTGTGGGAACTCCTCCGACGAGCGCTCTGATAAAGAAGGAACTGGGCATAAATAAGGGCTCACAGGAGACTGGAAAGAGCAACGTGGGCAATCTGAGCATGCAGCAGGTCAGGAAGATAGCAGAGATGAAACAGGACTCTCTTCTGGGAAAGGACTGGAAGAGCAAGGCCAAAGAGGTCATCGGTACCTGCGATTCCATGGGAATCACGGTAGAAGGTAAGCCCGCACGCGTGGTTCAGAAGGAGATAGATGAGGGAAAATACGACGAAGTATTCCAGTGAGGTGATGAAATGGGAAAATTTCCTGAGGCGGATGCAAGGCTCCTGAATAAGAAGGTCTGCATGCACTGCAATGCCACAAACCCGATAAAGGCAAAGAAGTGCAGGAAATGCGGTAGCACTGACCTTCGTATGAAGGCCAAGGAGCACAGAGGACAGTAAAAACAAACCCGTTAAATCCATTTTTCATACGACGATTCGTGAAAAGATATAACTAGTCAGAGGTATTTGCATCCCCATGATCGAAGTACTCCGGGATATAGCGGATGAGGTGAGCGCAGCACTGGATTCCTCCGACAGGGATTCTTGGGGAGATGATATGGGGATGGGAGCCGACGGCACCACGACGAACAGAATAGACTGGATAGCCGAGAATGCTGTCCTCTCGGCACTCGAAAGGCACGGAAACCCGTTCAATGTCCTCAGCGAAGAGAAAGGTTTCATAGACATGAACAGAGAGATGACGCTGATCGTTGACCCTCTGGACGGCACATATAATGCATTACACGGAATCCCATTCTATGCTGTATCCCTTGCGGTCAGTGAGGGCACTATGAAGGACGTGCGGTGGGCACTTGTCAGAAACCTCATAAGCGGGGATGAATACACGGCAACGAGAGGCGGAGGGGCATTTCTGAATGGCAGGAGGATACATACAAGAAGATATGATTCTACCAGCCCGGTCTTTTCGATATTTCTGGGAAAATCGGCCTCCCAGCGCTCTCTCCTGCTCGCTTCAAAGTGCAAAAGGATAAGATCCATGGGCTCGGCAGCTCTGGAGATTTCCATGGTAGCCTCCGGTGCATCGGACATGTACTGCTACTGCTCAGAACTCCCGGATGTTGGCCTGAGAATCGTGGATATCGCGGCAGCAACTCTAATTCTGAGAGAGGCGGGTGGAAAGGTTATGGACAAAAAACTTATTATGCTCGATATGGACACTGACGTGCGGAAGAGGTCTTCCGTACTGGCAATAGGCGATGAAAGCCTCATGAAGGTGATATATTGAGATTCGGAATAACAGCGAGGGCAAATGTAAAAGAGGCCGTGGAACTCTCGAAAGAAGCTCTTGACTTCCTTGAGAAGAGCGGGAATCAGGTGCTTGTTGAACCCCCTCTGTCCAAAAAGATAGGTGGGGAGAGCGCCGAACTGGAGAAAATGGATGTGCATGTTGTAATAGCCATCGGAGGCGATGGGACGGTATTGAGAGCACTTCAAAGGAACGATGCTCCTGTTTTCTCGGTAAATGCCGGGTCTCTGGGATTCCTTACTGCAGTTACGCCGGATGAAATGATATTCGCACTGGAAAGGGTCATTCGAGGAGAGTATATCATAGACGAGCGCATAAAGCTCATGATAGAGCTCAACGAGGAGCGCCTGGCCGATGCCACTAATGAAGTGGTCATCCATACCTCCCAGATAGCAAAAATAAGGGATTTCCAGATATTCATAGACAATGAACTTGTGGACAGCGTACGGGCCGACGGGATGATAGTTGCCACACCCACGGGTTCCACCTGCTATGCCATGAGTGTCGGCTCCCCCATACTCTTTCCCGGCCTTGATGCCTTTGTGATTGTTCCGATAGCACCTTTCAAGCTGTCTGCCCGTGCCCTTGTGATATCCTCGCGGAGCAGAATAGAGATAAAACTTAAAGAGCCGAGGAAAAACTGCGTTATAGTGATAGACGGGCAGGAAATAGATAAGATGAGCCCTAAGGACAGCCTGACAATATCCCTCTCTGAAAAGAAGGCCAGGTTCATACGCTTCGGACAGGATTTCTACAGAAATATAAAGGAAAAACTGGGTGTTTAAGGGGTTTTCAGTTTCAATTCAGAGCGGTGCCTCGAAATCCTCTCTTGTCAGAGGGAAATCGCTGTCCTGTGTTATATCGCCCTTTGCTTTCAGGAACTCCCTTGTTAGAAGCATATACACCAGTGCCAGAGCGCCTCTTCCCTTGTTATTCGTGGGTATTATCAGGTCCACATATTTGGTCTCGTTGTTTGCATCGCAGAGCCCTACTATCGGAATTCCGATTTTGACAGCTTCTTTAACCGCCTGCTTATCCGCAGCCGGGTCCGTAACGACGAGTACGTCTGGCTCCATGTAATCCGGTATTGAGGGATTGGTAAGGATTCCCGGCGTCAACCTTCCAGGTATGACCTTGGCTCCGGTCAGTTCGGCGAACTTTCTAGCTGGTTTCTGCCCGTACTGCCTTGCGGCAACCACAAGTATGCGCTCCGGTTCAAAACTTGCGAGAAACTTTGCGGCTATGCGTATCCTTCTGTCGGTTTCCTCCACATTAAGTACCCAAAGACCATCGTTCCTCACCTTAAAGGCGAACTTTCTCATATCTTCGCTCTTCTGTTTGGTCCCTATATGCACTCCTGCGGTTAGATACTCGTTCTCAGGCACAAGCAGTTCAACATTATCTTCTGACATCCATCTACCTCCAATCAGTTGTTCTCTCTGAGCACGGTTATGGGGATGACTCCCTTCTCATACTCTATCATCGCAATCTTAACCGGGTCCAGCAGGTCCTCGGGCACACCTATCAGTATCGGAGCTCCCATCGATATCTGGAGAGCACGCGCACCTATTATTCTCGCTTTTTCAAATCTCGTGTACTTCATGCGAATCTCCTTGGATTTGCCACCTAACTTCATTCTCTTTATAAAGTTTTTGAGGCTCTATTCGATACTCGCATGAAAAATGATATATACTGCATTCTCTTTCAAGCTTCAATTCTCTACTCTGAGGTGTGAGTAATGAACATGAGCAAGAAGATTGGAAGAGCGCTTAGCGTGATGATTGTCCTGATGATGCTGACAGCACCGTTCTTCGTTCTGGAGGGAAGTACGGCGGAGAATTCCGGAAAAGCCGGAACAATGGCGGGCGGAATAGACCTGGATGTAACAGGCACGTTTATCATAAATGAGAAGACTGTTGATCCGATAACCGGAGAGAAAGGGATGTACGGCCAGGATGGAAATATCACGGTTGAGGCCGGTGGAACACTCATTGTCAGAAATGCCACACTGTATTTCATACAGGACAACGGCGATGATGGAATAGAAGGTACCCCGGATGATCACCACTATTATTTCGACGTGAAGACTGGTGGGAAGCTGATACTTGAGAACGCAACTCTGAAAACCGTGGATTGGGCTGTGAATCCGTATCTCAAACTGCCTGTTTTCATAGAAGGGAAGGCTGTTTTCTCAGATTCTACCGTCATGTATCCCGGAATGTTCAGTGTGGACCATGGGACACTCTATGCTAATAACACCATATTCAAAGGCATACCGGATGCTCAGATAAGTGATAATATAAAAGACAAAGACGCAAACGATGACTGCCCACTGATGCATTTTACGGACTCCAAGGTTGTATTCGCAGATTCCAGAGTAGAGGATTATTATGAATACAAATACGATAACGAGACCGTAATAGGATTGGTTCCGGTATCGGTTGGTCCGCAGGACAATACCACGGGCCAGGATGTGAAGAGCCTGTGGAAAGCAGATGACAATAAAACATATGATGTGAATAGCAAGCAAATGATGTACCTTGATTCGTTCAAAAACGAGTCCAAAAACCATATTCCTTCATGGGCAAACCCGAACACACCTGTGTCATCCATCATACTCCATCTCTCGTGGGAGGAGAACCAGAGCTACAACGGAACAGCACACATATATGTGGGAAGAGACAGTTCTTCCCTGCAAAAAACTGACATCGTTCCCTCTGACAAAGCAGATATGACTGAAACAAGCCTCTCGACAGACGAATTTTCAACGCTTGCAGCGGTCGAGGACATGGATGTCAGTTTCTTCCACAACGGCAATAGCGGAAAACTGCCTTTTGACCATCTATGGGTAAATGCAACGCTGGTGAGAACATACAACATATCCGTTGAAGGCGGTCACTTCTATGCAATAAATACATATTTTGATGTGGATTTCAGAAAAGCCAATGAACCTTCAAGCAATGGAGCAAAGGATGTCATCTCTGCAAGGAATGGGGCCGAACTAAAGTTCTACAATGTTACGGTTAATGAGGATGAGACAAACGGAATGCACGATGACTTCGCATTCCACACATACGATACGGGAAAGATATATCTTTATGGCTGGGCACACATAGCCACTTATGACGGGAATGCAAGTGACCCGACCGAGATTCCATACTGCAGTATAAAGAGCGATTACATAAGCACGAACGACACGTGGAAAAAGATTGTAAATGATAACAACACGCTCACGAACGGAGACCCGATACTTGAGTACATGAACCGTATTTCACCAAACACTGTAGATGAGACGAATTACAATATAACTGATAAGAACGGGAAACTTGCCCTTCCTCTTCTCAAAGATATAATCGTGAAAGGAGACCTTAACGGACAGTTCGTGGGAAACTATATGGTAACCGCTCATGAGCACATACATGGAACCGATACTTACAAACAGATAAACTTTCGACCGTACCCGAACATAACATCCCAGGATAACTCGTTCTCATCCAATTTGACATTCTCATGGAGCTATCCTCCCAGAGACTTGAGCATAGGTCCGGATGACATAGCCGTCAGTCCATCTCCAGTTGTTAGGGGAGAACAGGCGCTTTTCAATGTTACTGTTCACAACATGGGGGGAATAAACGTAACTGCACCGTTCAATGTCTCACTTCTTGTTGATGGGAGGCCGACTGACACGGCTACTGTTGATAAAATGGTTGAAAGGAACGGTGGAACGGTAAACGTCATCCTGAAATGGCAAACAGCCGAAGGAGACTACGGGGAGCATAGCATAACAGTCTCAATTGATAATGCATCCAATCCGGATGGAGACTTGAGCAACAACATCGCAAGCATAAGCCTTCATGTGAGGGCCCTCTATGACCTTTCGATAATACCGACACACATCTGGTGGGATAGCCCGGGTTATAACTCCGAATACACATATACCGACCTTACAATCCATGCAAATATCAGCAATGATGGATATGGAGATATCCTCGGTACGATAAGGGTCGAATTCTATGTGGATGGCACACTGATAGATACCGAAAACATAAATGGAATGAATGCCCACAGTTATGCACTCGCAACTACAATCTACCACACAACAAGCGCCGGAAACTACAATGTTTCTGTTATAGTCAGCCCCCCTAATGGATTCTACGACGATAACCCATCAAACAATTCGGCATACAGGCTACTCTCCACAAACCCGACCCCTGATCTCATTATAGGCTCCATGAGCGCATCGAACACTGTTGTCGAATACAACAATGCGACCATAAGCGCAAAAGTGGAGAATCTCGGAGAGACATATGCCAACGGAACGATAACCGTTGACTTCTATGACAATACGACAGGCAATGGCCAGTGGATTGGAAATGCATCAGTTACCGGAAATCTATCCGCGAGAAACTCCGTTACCCTTTCTATCGTATGGGTTGCAACTGCACCAAAGGGCGACCATAATTTCTACGCAGTGGTCAGTTTCTCCAATTCCTCCGGAAATCCCCCTGAGACAAATACTGCAAACAACAGATATGACATGCCATCCACAATATATGTGAAACTTTCCATAGACCTTGCAATAAGCGATACTGACATATCATACACTCCTGCTGCACCCCTGACCTACCAGAACATCACGGTGAGCGCAACAATATACAATATCGGACACAGGAATATAACAGACTCGTTCTCGGTGGAATTCCTTATAAACGGTGTCGATGCGAGATTCATAAATGTTAACGAACTGAATTCCGGTGATAACATAACCGTAAGTACTGTATTTTCAAGGGATTTCTCCACAACATATACTGTAAGCGTCTATGTGGATGCAAACAATGAGATTCCCGAATCGAACGAGAGCAATAACAAGGCTTCGATTGATATATTCGTCGGCCCCAGACCTGAATTCTCCGTAAGCCAGCCGACAGTGCTTGCACCGAAAATCGTGGACAATCATACGGTCACTCTGGCAGCAGAGGTCACCAATACAGGAGTTTCATGCACAGGCGAGGTTGATGTGTCATTCTACGATGGCAATCCTGCGTCGGGAGGCACTCTGATAGACACTGTTTCCTATATGGATCCAGCAGGCGGGTGGAAAGCCACTGCAACGGCAAGGTGGCACGCCTCCGGTGTCGGAATTCACATGATATATGTTACCGTTACCGCCAGCACATCCCCGCCCGAGGGAGACCTGCTGGACAATACACAGTATTCAGCAATAATAGTGCTTCCCAGGCCGGACCTGACAGTAAGCAGTATCAGATTCATGAAGGACGGAGAACTTCTGAATGCGAGCGCCGGAATATCCGAATCCAGAGATTTCGAGGTCAATGTGAGCCTCATGAACGTCGGTGGAAATCTCTCGAATTCAGGCGTTGAATCCTTCACGGTATCACTGTTCAATGGTGCTCCCGTGGCCGGAAACTGGAGCAACCTGCTCGGGAACATCAGCATTGATGAACAGTCAAAACTCGACTCTCTTGACTCCGGAATGCCTCTCAACGTGAGCTTCGCGATAGCCAGATTCAAGCTTAATAGTGGAATGGCAAACCTGTATGTGATTGTTGACAGCGATGATGCAGTGGATGAGTCCAACGAGAGCAACAATGCCCTGAACGCAACGATAAACATACTTGAAATGCATCTCTCTGTAAGCATATGGACGCCCACATCTGATACTTCGATAAACATGGAGAAACAGACCACGATAACAGTAACAGGCCAGTTGCTGGATACTTCCGATAACAAACCGGTAACGCACATCCCGATGAGGGTTTCCATAGTGGATACCAAGACCGGAGAGACAAGAAGTTATACCGACAGCATAACATGGATAAGTAACAGGAACAACTTCATGGCCGTTCTCAAGACACCCGGTTCACCTGGCTCATACAGGATTGAAATAACAGCAAGCACTCCTGACGGACAGAACGTCAACGTACAGCAGAGCACGACACAGTTCGAGGTTTCAAGACCGGCTCAGGAATCCCACACACTGTGGATAGTGCTGCTTATTGCAATAATAGTGGTTCTTGCATCGGTAGGTGGCGGACTTTACTATATCAAGACCAAATATGCGGCAAAATATGTGGAGTGCGGAAACTGCGGAAGAATGATACCTGCAGGCTCGGATAAATGTCCTTACTGCGGTGCGGTCTTTGATAAAGATACGGTCAAATGCAGCGTCTGCGGTGCATGGATACCCGCTGATGCCAAAGAGTGCCCCAAGTGCGGCGCTAAATTCCTTGTTGGTGGAAAGGAGATCGTTGACTATGAGACCCAGATGAAACAGCAGTACGAGGACTTCGTTGAGAAGTTCAGGAAGCAGGCGAAGAAGGAGATGGGCGATGAGTTCACCGAGGATAAGTTCCAGCAGTGGTGGAAGACCCAGAAGTCCTATGTCACCTTCGAGGACTGGCTCAAGAGGGAAGAGGAGCGCAAGAAGACAGGTGGAATAATATGCCCTGTCTGCGGTGCTCTGAACAGCAAGACGGACATAGTCTGCCATGTCTGCGGAAGCCCACTGAGACCGACAAAGAAGAAAGAAGAAGGAGCAGAGGGCGAGGAGGCAGCATCCGCTATAGAACTTCCTTCTCTTGAGAGAGAGAAAGAGGACGAGGAGAAATCCCCGGAGAATGAAGAAAATGAAGAGGCAAAAGAAGCCGCAACCCAACCACAACCCGTAAAGAAGAAAGTGGTTAAGAAAAAGGTGGTAAAGAAGGTGGCGGTACCTCTGGAACAGCCCAAAGAGACAAATAAAGAGACTCCTCCGGAAAAGAAGGAGTCAGAAGCCGCTGAACTTCCTCCGGAGCTTATAGCAGACGTTAAGCAGAAAGAGCCTGAAAAGAAGGGGGACAACGAGCCTAAACCGAAAGCCCCTGAGGAGAAGCCACCTGTTCAGAAAAAAGTGGTTAAGAAAGTGGTCAAGAAAAAGGTGGTAAAGAAATAATCAATCGAAAAACTCCTTCAAACCCCTTTCCATTATTTTAATACATTCTTTTCTATCGGTTTTAAGAAGAGAGGAGAACCATGATGAAAAATCCTCGTCCTCCGCAAGCAGATCTATTATGGCCTGGAAGTCCTTCTTTCTTGGTCTCGGATCGACTTCGATTATTCGGACGTCCAGACCGCTCTTTCTGTAGAGTTCAGCCGCATCTCCGAACTCAGGATGCTCTTCGTACTCCCTGTTGAGGGCACGGTGATTGTATTCCACGAGAAACATGCATATTTCGATTCCGAGATTTTTCAGTTTCTTAACAGAAGGCAGGGCCTTTTTCTTATCAAAAACCGCATGTGCATCGAACATCATGGCCGGAAGCGGGGACTTAACGTGAATCTCCGAATATTTTGAGGCGAACTCGAGAAAGTTCGTTGTGCATGAAGGTGGACTATCGCGTATGTAAAAATGAGGAAGATAATTCCTTTTCTTCAAAAGGCAGCCCATCAGAGGAAGATGGGGGGCTCCTGCATTGACGATTATGAGGGTCTTTTGCTTCAGCCTCTTTCTGAGCACAAACTCCATTCCGAGTGCCAGAGCGCAATCGTTTATGTAATCCTGAGCCTCCCGGTCATACTCGGCATCCTCAAAGGATACCTTCTCAAAATACTGCTTCAGCACCGGGTCATCCAGGCGGTAATGCTCTAGTATCTTCCTGTAATCGACCTTCCGAACCATAAAGATAAAAGAGGATGGTCTTTAAAAAGTTATAGGAGAAGATTTCCCTTTTCCATTATCTTCCTTTTGCTTCCGTCAGCATATATTGCAACAACGTCAGGCTCTCTTACCAGAAAATCCCTGTGCATAGATGAGTTGTTTATTCCACCGTAAAAGTCTATGTTGTTTCCGAAAGCGACATGTATCGTACCTGCGGCCTTCTCATCAACAAGCATATTCCCTATTAATTTAGCTCCCGGATTCAGCCCTATTCCGAGCTCCCCTATTATGTCGGACATCTCGTCCGCATGCAGGGCTTCATCAAGCTTACGGACAAATGCAGCATCATCGCACTCTATTTTTGATATCCTTCCGTTTTCAAGATGTATCCTGACCGGGGTCGGAGGGAATCCAAAATCGCCTATGGTCCCATCCACAACAACAACACCGCTTCCCCTGTCCTCGATGGGTGCGGCCCATATCTCTCCGGCAGGAAGGTTTCCCATGCCTTTCTCTCCGATTTTGATGTCGGTCTGGAATA
>JALTFR010000044.1 GCA_027006785.1 Thermoplasmata archaeon
CTATAAGAAACAATATATTTTATAATAATAAGTATGGCATTTACCTCGATTCGTCTGACAATAATACAATAGACGAAAACACCGCATACTCGAACAGAGAGGATGGCATTTACCTCGATTCGTCTGATACCAACATAATAAGTGATAACAATGCGTCCGACAATGATTATGGCATTCGCATTCATTCATCCAGTGGAAACTACATCAAGCATAACACCGCTAACTCGAACAATTGGGATGGCATTTACCTCGAATCATCGAGTAAAAACACGGTCAACCATAACACTGCAAAGTCGGACAGCCATGAGGGAATATATCTTTCTTCATCCGACAACAACACTGTTATCCGAAATCGGTTATTGAGCAACTACTATGGTGCTTTTTTGCAGTCCTCCCGCAACAACACCATTAATAGCAATTTGTTCTCCGGCAATCATTATGGGGTCTACACATACTCCTCCAGCAACAACAGCATTTATCACAATAATTTCATTAGCAATAGCAATCAGGCCTATGATGATACAGGTGATAACTATTGGAACACTTCATATCCAATAGGCGGAAATTACTGGTCAGACTATGCAGGTACCGACAACTATTCTGGACCGGGGCAAAACATTTCCGGCTCCGATGGAATAGGAGATGCACCTTACACGGGCATAGGTGGGGGGACAGGAGAAAAAGATAGTTATCCCCTTATGAACGCCGTTTCATTAAGTTTCAGTGCGCACACACCAATTCGGATAAGTAGCAATGCCGATTTTGATTCGGCACATGGGGTGATGAGCGGTAATGGAACAAAAGAGAATCCATACATAATAGAGAACTATGACATAAACGGGACCGGATATGGTTACTGTATATACATAGGTAACACGACGGCCTATTTCATAGTCCGAAACTGCTATCTGCATGATGCTAGCGGAGTGAACAGATGGCCGCACTATCCAGATAGTGGGTTGATTTTTTACAAGGTACAGAACGGTATGGTTATCAATACAACGGCAAGTTCCAACAATAAGAGTGGCATCTATCTCTACTCTTCCAGCAGCAACTATATTAGCCACATCACTGTGAGGAACAACCTGAGAGGCATCTATATTTTTTTATCAAATAGCAATAAAATCACCAACAGCAATGCCTCAAGTAACGATTATGGGATTTACTTTTACTTATCCAGTAAAAACTCGATAAGCAACAACACAGTGTCTTCGAACAATGAGGGTAACATTTACTTTTACTCATCCAATAACAATATAATAAACAACAATACCGTAAAATCGAGCAACTGGAGTGGCATCTCCATTTCATCATCCAATAACAACACTATAAGCAACAACAATGCTTCGAACAACGATTATGGTATCTACATTGACTCATCCAACAACAACAAGATAAGCAACAACACAGCGTCTTCGAATGATTGGCATGGCATACATATTTATTCATCCAACAACAACAAGATAAGCAACAACACAGCGTCTTCGAATGATTGGTATGGAATATCTCTTAGCTCATCCAGTAACAACACGATAAGTAACAACAATGCCTTGAACAACAATTATGGTATCTATCTCTACTCATTCAGTGCGAATAACACAATCGTCCGCAACAATGCTTCAAACAACAACAATGATGGCATTCAATTATACTCATGCCATAACAACACAATCAGGGACAACACCGCGTCATCGAACAACAATCATGGCATCTATCTTTCCTCATCTAGTAACAACACGATAAGCAACAACAATGCTTCAACCAACGATTATGGCATCTATCTTTCCTCATCAAGTAACAACAATGTCATCGGAAACAACATAATCAACTCAAACAGTATCTACGGCATCTCTCTTTCCTCATCCGGCAACAACACGATAAGCAACAACAATGTCTCGAATAACTATTATGGTATGTTCATCTCTTCGTCCAAAAAAGGCAATATCATCAGCAAAAATATCATCAACTCGAACAGTGTCTATGGACTCTATATTTACTCATCCGGCAACAACACTATAACAAACAATAGGATCTCTTACAACGACGACGGCATATCTCTTCACTCATCTGGCTACAACATAATCTATCATAATGAGTTCATAAACAATTCCGACCAAGCATACGATGATACAGGAAACAACCACTGGAATGCCACATATCCGACAGGGGGAAATTATTGGAGTGACTATTCCGGAAGCGATAGGCATTCGGGCCCCCATCAGGACCAGCCCGGGGGAGATAACATAGGTGATTCCCCCTATCTGTTCTCCAGTAATCAGGATAATTATCCTTTTCTATATCCTCTCGGATATCCGAGACACTATGACGAGCATCCTATGGCCTCCTCATATACAAAAGAGGTTAGCCCCACCATATGGGTGCATGTGATTGACGATGAAGCGATAGATGAGAGTTCCATACATCTGTATGTTGACGGTTTCGATGTGTACATCACAAAAACAGCGATAAATCATGGATACAATGTTTCATATGTACATGAAGGGCAATTTTCAAACGGGCAGGTCGTCAAATGCAGGATAGTAGCTTCCGACATATCAGGGAACACTCTGGATTGGACGTGGAATTTCACCGTTGATCTATCACCTCCTGAGCATTATGATGAGCATCCATCTATAAATGGATACGCAAGCAACAGAACGCCGATTATCTATATACATCTAAGAGATGAGGATGCAGGTGTCAATCCAGATACCATAAAGATGTATGTGGATGGGTACAGGGTCAATTGCGCAATTTCGCGGATGGCTGATGGATACAATGTATCATACTGGCATAAAGCAGGATTTTCGGAAGGAGACATAGTCAAATGCAGGGTAGTGGCTGAAGATTATCCTGGAAACCTCATGGACTTCACATGGAATTTCACAGTACCATATCTCTTCAATACATCGGTTTATAGCGGCTGGAATCTCATTTCTATGCCTTGGCTTTCCAATCCTACAGACATAGAGGACGCCCTCTCAGGAATATCGTGGGACCGTGCGATGGTATTTGTACATGGAAATTGGTATACATACAACATAAACAGAGATTCAAAATATAGTCTTGGCTTTCCCATGATAGATAACACAATGGGAATATGGGTGGATGTCACAGAAAACGGGACTCTCAACGGAAGGAGTGGAAATCTAGGAACAACGAACATCACTCTGCACAAGGGATGGAACCTCGTGGGATATCCGAGCATAAATGTTACCATAACAGTAGCAGATGCTTTATCTGGAATACCATATAAATATGTCCAGCTATATAATGTCAGCTCGGGACATGTGGAGACCCTCGGATCAACGGACATCCTTAAACCCGGAAATGGCTACTGGATATATGTGACAGAGGACTGTGCGTGGTCTGTAAAATGGTAATGAAAACTCCTTTAAATCATTCTATTTTTCTATGCTATATTCAATATAACTGTAATTCGAAATGGTACATCTCAAAGGAATAACGAAGAGAGGGAAACATGGAATGCACCACAGATGGTAATATAGTATCCAATTCGAAATTTAAGGGAATTTTGAGCATTGTCTGAAGACATATGAACAAAAAGCGTACAATGGAAAACTATATACGCTATAAAGCATATGCTGGAACAGATCTCGGGGTGAAAGTATGAAAAAGGAACTTATTGTGATGGTGATTGCAGGAATATTCATTTTCAATCCTGTGGTGATAGGAGAATCTCATTCCGATGGTATGAACACACATGCAGCCCTCATTCCACCTCTTCCAAGTGTAGTGAGAAATGAAAATGGTGTGACCTCTCCTCCGGCCACGACCTTCTCTGTGGTTCAGGTCAGCCATGACAGTCCAGAGGCGAATGAGATATGCCTTAAAAGCGGTGAGAACGGGGCTTACTACATGGGATGGAACGATTACAGAGATGTTGACTGGTCCTCTGGCTATGTTCACCTCGGATTCTCGTATTCTATGGATGGCGGGAGGACATGGTCGGAAAATCAGATTTTGGCAAACAAGACTCCGGGAGATATGCACGACTGTAGCGGAGATCCCCTCATAATACCGGGAAGTGGAGATACGGTCTACTATGTGATGATGGAGTTCAATGAAACGGAGGTCAAACAACAGGGCTCCCTGGCGCATAGCCAACTTGTAGTGATTGAGAGCGATGACCATGGCCAGACATGGGGTCAGGAGCATCGTATATGGCCATATGACGTTGACAAGCCATGGGGGGCCTATTATAACGGAAATGTGTATGTTGCATGGGACAATGTATCAACAGGCAAGACAGAATTCTCACATACATTGAACGGAGATATAAAACACTGGTCATCAAAGATTCAGATTTCAGGAGACAATATGTATCCTTATGTATGTATAAATGAAACTGGGGTCATATTCGTGGCTACGGTAAATTCCGATGGTGGTGTGTTTTCGTCGACTTATAATATGGGTGTTTCCATATCCACGGATGGAGGGAATTCCTTCGGAACACAGAAGATGGTGGGTTCTATAGGTGACAATTCGTGGGAAGGCGATCCAAGGTCATATCCCATTCCCTCTATGGCTGTCAATGGAAGCGATATCTATATTGTATGGGCGAACAACGACACGCACTCCGTGGTGCGCCTTTCAGAGAGCCATGATGGTGGCAAGAGCTGGAATGTCACCGATATCGGGGATGTGACTGGAAAGCACATCAGATACATGTACCCCTCTGTAAGCGTGGAACCTGATGGAAAGGTACATCTGGAGTACTACCGCTTTAACACCAGTACAAAAGAGATAGATGTGATATACCGGGATTATACGGACGGACAGTTCGGAGAGGAACTGATCGTTGACTCTTGGACGAACCATAACAATTTCATAGGGGATTATTCCAGCATAGATTACAACGAAGTTACAGGAGATATTGGCATAGGATATACAGCGGAGACTCCCTCGGACAATGCGATGTTCGCCCGTCTTATACCACCTATAGAGGTGAACGTGCATGGAGGGTGGAATCTTATCTCCTTGCCCTGGCAGAAAAGCAATGTGAATATAAGCACCGCCCTATCTGGAATAAACTGGACTAGGGCAATGATATATCAGGATGGAACATGGTATACATACAATAAAGCGAGGCCCACAAAGTACAACATCGGATTTCCGGATATTGACAATACAGAGGGGATATGGGTATATTCTACGGCGAACGGCACATTATACGGTCCGGGAACCAATCTGGGAAACAGGAGCATAGATCTCCATAAAGGCTGGAATCTCGTAGGATATCCGAGCAGTAACAATACGAGAAGAGTGGAAGATGTTCTATCTGGAGTTCCATATGTGTATGTGCAGGTATATAACACCAGTTCAGGACAGATGGAAACACTCACACCATCAGACATCATGGAGCCCGGAAAAGGATACTGGATATATGTCACCGATAACTGCACATGGACCGTTGATTGGTAAACCCTTTTTCCCTTTCTTTTCAGAAAATCTTTTATAGAAGAACATACCTACATTATATCTGATATGGACAAATGGGAACTCCTCAACCAGATATACGAACTTCTTTCGAAAACAGGCTTCTATGTCTCGAAGATACACAGGATACGCAGCATAAGCTTCGACATAGTGGCCCGGAGAGACAACGATCTCCTGATACTCAAAGCGCTCCAGAATGTGGATGCCCTCAGTTATCGCGATGCTGAAGAGATGAAACTTCTTGCGGATGTGCTTGAAGGAAGTGTGCTTATAATTTCGGAAAAGAGCAGTTCTGGACCACTGGAAGATGGGGTGGTGTATAGCAGGCTTGGAATACCTGTGCTTACTTTTCAGACATTTAAAGAATTTCTGGAAGAAGGAGATGCCCCCCTGGTATTCGCTGCTCCGGGTGGCTTCTATGTTCAGATAGATGGTGAAACTCTGAAAGGCGTCAGAGAATCAAGAGGTATTTCGAGAGGTGAGCTTGCAGAGGTCGCAGGAGTATCTAGAAAAGCGATACAGATGTATGAGGAAGGAATGAGCATGGAAGTCGAGGCAGCCATAGCGCTTGAGGAGTACCTTGGAGTACCGCTGCTGATACCGCTGGATCCTTTTTCATATGAATACGAAAAGCCGAATGTAGAGAGCACTATGCCGGAAAAAAGCAGTGAATATTACGAAATATTCATATCTCTGGACCGGAAAGGGTATCATGTGTTCCAGACAACAAAATCTCCTTTCGATGCCCTCTCCGAAAGACAGAAGAAGGTTCTGCTCACAAATGTTGGTAATTACAGCCGAACCATGGTAAAAAAGGCGGAGATAGCAAAGGAGGTCTCTGATATAGCCGAACAGGACGCTGTGATATTCGTAAGGGAAGAGATAAAGAAGAGTAATATAGTTGGTGTGCCTGTGATAACCCTTGAAGAGCTGCTTAAAGCCTCTATAGAGGAACTTATGGAGCTTATGATGGAGAGGAAAGAGGAATGAAAGAGTACAGAAAGGAAAATATTGTCCTCCTCGGAGCTATTAAGGGGCTTATGTCCGAAGGAAATGAGATAGAGAGGATTTTTCATGAGGAAAAACCCGATATTGCCGGAATATCGATATCTCCTGCAGAAATCGTTGGCCTGAGGGAATATATTGCAGCTGGAGAGCCTGTTGTAGAGCTATTCGAGCATGAAATAGCATATCTTGAACTTCTGATGGAGTTCGGTGAGGTCAGAGCGCCATCCCCATCTTATATGGTTCCACTGAAAACTGCGGAGAAGATGGGGGTTCCTGTTGTTCCCCTGGATATGGACGATGATGAATTCGCAGATTCGTACATACGAAATGTCAGCGGGATGGACTTTGTCTCGCATATGATGATAGAAAAGAAGGTCGGAAAAAAGAAGTTCAGAGTACGTGATGTGGAGGACTTCGTTATGCAGTGGGACGCTGCCATTAACAGGAACAAAGGTCTTATGAAGGTGGAAAGAGAGAGGGAAGAATACATGGGAAAGAAACTTGCATCTCTCTCAAAAAAGGGAAGAATACTTGCTGTTGTGGACTTTGAAAGGTCACAGGGGATCTTTGACGCCATGGTAAAGTATTTATGATTAAATGTATTGAAGAGGTAGTAGCATGGAAGAAAAAGAAGAAAAAAAGGTTCTCTACCGGGTAGAACGAGGCGACCCGAATGTGACACTTGCAGACATACTTGAAATGATAGAGAAATTCCAGAAGGAGATGCCTGATATGGATGTGTTCTGGGATGGGGACGAGTATGCTATCTGTGCCAGAAAAAGAAACGATGTTGTTCAGGACAGGTTATTTTAGAGCTGAAGCTCAAGAACTCAAAGCTCTTCGAGTCTTTCATCTATTATCATAAGGTCCTTCCATTCCTTTTCGGGCCTGACATACCCGAACCAGTAGACCACTGCTCCCGGTCCAAAGCGCTCTATGTATGGTTTGAACTGTTTCTGATAACCTTTTTTTATCTCGTAAGGGCTGCCGAACAGTGCCTTCGAATCTATCCACCGAACAGGATTTCCTCTGATATCTACCGGCCTCCTGAACAGTGCATCCGGTGTCTTAACCCCTGCTCCTGTTGACATCTCGTCCTGCTTAACATACTCCCATCCCTTCGAATCCAGCCATCGAAACAGCCTCTCCTCCCCCCATACTCCACGGGCCGCCTGCTCTTCGTGTGCCTCTGGAGAATAAAGCAAATCATTTTTGATGGCTTCCTCAATCTCTTCCCTGAGTCTCTGGTCTGATACTAACTCTGGATCCTTCATTATCTTCCTCGTTCTCTTCTGAGAAGTGCCCATGGCATGAAGTATGATTCTGGCCATTAGGGCAGGTGCAAAATCCTCGGCACTGGCTATTTCCGTTATGCTCATTCCCTTCTTCCATTTTTGCAGCAGTATGTCAGCCTTATTCATCATATCTCTGTGAGCGAACATCATCTTCTTTACCCTTTCCTGAGAATATATGGACCACAGAACCTCTCTCTCAATTCCCATGGAATGCGATAGACGATTCACATCGTCAGGGCTCCTGAGTTGCCTGAGCACGAGGCGATACTCTTCCATACTCCATACGGACAACACCGTCGCAATGGATAATACCTTTTTATATGCTTCTCTCTCGCAATCTCTATATAGGAAAGGCGTAATGCTCTGCAGGATACCATGATAATCAGGTGGCACGGACATTCCTGCTTTGAAATAGAGGGCACTTCTACGGTGGTTTTCGACCCACATGACGGCAAATCTCTGGGGATACCTGTACCCACACCTTCAGGGGATATCGTTCTGATAACTCATGAACATTTCGACCACAATGCTTCACGGGTCGTGAGAGGAAACCCGGAGATTCTATCCTCATTCGTCGGAAAGACAGAAAAGAGAGGGGTTAAGATAGAGGGAATAAAAGAATATCATGATGATGCTGAGGGTAAAAAAAGAGGCACCATAAGCATATACAGGATGGAGCTTGACGGCGTGGTATTCGTACACATGGGTGATATAGGGCACATACCGGATGAAAAGGTCATTGAAAAGCTGAAAGGATGCGATTTTCTATTTATCCCTGTAGGAAATGTGTTTACCGTGGGTGCGGATGAGGCATGGGAGATAACAGAAATCATATCACCTCATGTGGTGGTCCCCATGCATTACAGAATCGGCGGCCTGTCACTTTCCATAAAGCCTTTAAACGGTTTTCTGAAAAAATTGCCCGATGAGAGGATAATACGCATGGGTAACAGTGTGGAGTTTGAAAAGGACGAAATCCCGGAAGGGATAGAGATGTGGGTATTTTCACTATGAGCATAAGAAAGTTCGAGAAAGATGACCTTGAAAAGGTTATAGATCTCTCCGAGATGTCCTTCGGAAAGAGCTTCGACACAAGACTCTATCTGGCCATAAGCGAAAGCTGGCCTGAGGCATTCACGGTTTATGAGGAGGAAGGCATCGTTAGAGGATTCCTTGCTGGAAGCATGCCGTATCCTACGGAAGGGAGGATATTAATGCTTGCCGTGCATCCAGATTTTCGAGGAAGAGGCATCGGTTCAGCACTACTGGAGAACTTCATTGGTCTCTGCAACCGCGAGGGAATGCGACGAATATATCTTGAAGTGAGAATGAGCAATAAAACTGCCATATCTTTCTACACAAAACACGGTTTCTCACGTGGTTCTATCTCTCCTGGATATTACGAGAACGGAGAGGATGCCCTCATAATGTGGAAAAGTCTCTGAGCCTTTGAGGGACATCTATATATACTAAACCCCTATTTAGTGTCATGAGCCTTATCATTGACACCTATTTCGGAGACTACCCGGCAAGGAAGAAAGTGGCTGAAATGCTCTTCAACAACGGCCTGTCCGTTAAGTCGGGAAAGATATTTTCGGGCGATATCGAGGTGCCCGTAAGCAGCATAGCAAGGGCTGCGGGCGTGAACAGAAAGATTGTCTATTATACCATAGACTTTATCCAGAAAGATTATGCCCTGCGCTCCATATTCGAGAGACTGCAGCCCATGGCGAATCTCAAGAAAGTCGGACCGATAGTTGGCTGGGAGGTTCTTGAACTCGAGATGGATACGGAGAAGGTCTCGTGCACCCTGAAAGATGTGGTTGACATACTCAGCGAAAAGGGATGTCATGTCAGGCAGATAGTCGGCGAAGAACCGCTTCTCTCGGATGGAAAGATATTCGTCGTTCTTACACGGGCCGTTCCCATGGACATACTGGAAAAGATGAAGTCCATACCGAGCGTAAAGGATATAACCCTTCATACATCTGAAACAGACAGGACAAAACTCGCATGTAATTTCTGCAAAGTAAAGGCATGCCCGAGAAGAGCGCTCATAAAGGAGTGATGGCATGGACGAGATAAAGGTCAAGGTCGTTCTGCTCGGAAACCCTGCGGTAGGAAAGACCAGCCTGATACGGAAGTTCGTCTACGATGCATATTCCGATGACTACATAGGGACCCTTGGAACAAAGGTATCCAAGAAAACCGTCCATATGGAGGACGCATCCGTCACAATGATGGTATGGGACCTAATGGGAGAACATGAATTCAGAAGGATGCAGAAAATGGCATTTTCTGGGACGCAGGGCGCCCTCATCGTCTGCGACCTCACACGGAGGGAGACCCTGGAGGGCTTCGATTTCTGGCCCAGCAACCTGATGGAAGTGGCCGGGGATGTTCCGATAATATTTCTGGGGAACAAGAACGACCTTCCGAACAAGCAGATAAGCGCCTCTGACATAGAGCCATATGCACAGAAGTACGGTACTGAGTACTATCTGACGAGCGCAAAGACCGGAGAACATGTGGATGAGGCCTTCCACAACCTTGCGAAGAAGATACTGGAGAGGATGTGAATGGAGATAGACCCACTTGTGGATGCCCTGGATGCGATAATGGCCACATTCTGCGAGGACCACGGAGGCTTTGATTTCGCCATGCCCATGGTTAGAAAGCAGGTGGAGGCCACCGGAATGGACTTCCATCACCCCACCGTGGAACAGCTGGAGGACCTCATAGAAAGGCTGACGAACATCTCGAAGGACATGAAGGGAGAGGCATTTGCAAGGCAGGAAAGGAGAAAACTTATCTCGATACTTAGAAAGGCGGAAAGAGGAGAACCCATAGACTGAGGTGATAGAATGGAGAAGATAGTGGAGTGTGTGCCGAACTTCAGCGAAGGAAGGGATATGAAGGTGATAGACGAGATAATCGGGGCAATAAAGAGCGTGCCCGATGTCTTCGTTCTGGATGTTGACCCGGGCGAGGCCACTAATAGGACGGTTGTGACATTCGTCGGAGAGCCGGAAGCGGTCAAGGAAGCGGCCTTTCAGGCAATAAAGAAGGCCTCAGAACTGATAGATATGAGCGCTCACCACGGTGCTCATCCGAGGATGGGCGCGACCGATGTGTGTCCATTCGTTCCTGTGAAGAATGTCAGCATGGAGGAATGCGTCGCTATCGCTGAGGATGTTGGAAGGAGAGTGGGCGAAGGGCTTGGGATTCCGGTGTATCTCTATGAATACGCCGCCAAGGAGGAGAAGAGAAGGAACCTTGCGGAGATACGCTCAGGCGAGTACGAAGCATTGCCTGAGAAACTGAAGGACCCGGAGTGGAGACCGGACTTCGGGCCTGCGGAGTGGAACGAGTATATTGCAAAGAGCGGCGCCACGGTCATCGGAGCAAGGGATTTCCTGATAGCATACAATGTGAACCTCAATGCCACGGACAGAAAGCTTGCGAACAGGATAGCGAGGGTCATCAGGGAGAGCGGATACAGGAAGAAGATGGAGGACGGCAGCAGGGTGCAGATTCCGGGCAAACTAAAGTATGTGAAGGGGATAGGATGGTACATAGACGAGTACAAACGGGCCCAGATATCCATCAACCTGACGAACTACCATGAGACACCGCTCTGGAAGGTATTCGAGGCCTGCGAGGAGGAGGCCGCCAACATAGGAGTGAGGGTCACGGGCAGCGAGATAGTGGGCCTGATACCTCTGGAGGCCATGCTGGATGTGGGCCGCCATTTCCTGAACAAGATGGGGAAAAGCGATGCGATACCCGAGGAGGACATAGTGCATACGGCCATACTTTCCCTTGGCCTGAACGATGTGGCCGAGTTCGACCCGCATGAGAAGATAATAGAGTATAAGATAGAGAGGATGCAGGAGAAGAAGAAACTGGTGGACATGACGATAAAGGGATTCATGGACGAGCTTTCAAGGGATTCGCCGGCTCCCGGAGGAGGGAGCGTCGCGGCGCTCAGCGGAGCATTGTCAGGAGCGCTCTCCTCGATGGTGGCCAATCTTACCTACGGAAAGAAGAAGTACAGCGAGGTCTGGGACGAAATGCTTGAACTCGGAAGAAGAGCGCAGGAACTCAAGGACGAGTTCATACGACTTGTGGATAAGGACACAGATGCGTTCGATGGAATGATGGCCGCTATGAAGCTTCCGAAGAAGACGGATGAAGAGATTGCAATAAGAAACGAGGAGATACAGAAGGCCACCAAGAAAGCGATAGAGGTTCCAATGGAAAGCATGGAGTTGAGCCTTGAACTCCTCGAAATCGCTGAGAAACTGGCTGAAAAGGGAAATCCTAACGCGCTCTCCGATGCCGGCGTTGCGGCCCTGACAGCATATACTGCCTCCTATTCAGCATACCTGAATGTGCTGATAAACGCAGGAAGCATTGAAGAGGAGGAATATCTACATAAAACTGAGGAAAAAGCTGAAAATATGCTGAAAGAGGCAGATGACAGAAAAAATGATGTGCTGAAAAAGGTCCTTGAAAACCTCAAATGAAAAAGAAAACCTTTATTTCTCTATTTTCTCCTTATCTATGCAGCTGTACCAAAAATTTTAAATAACATACTGAAGATGAACCTAATGGGTGAAAAAATGAAAGCTAAAATAGTTACGATAACAGGCGTATCACTGGTCGTGTTTGCAATGCTTCTGGCCAGCATACCGTCTATGGCCCTGAGCGCTCCCGACCTGAACTTCAGCGGTACTGATGCCGCCGGAGATGTCAGCGATGCAAATGCAGACCTGGTATCTGCAAGCATCTCGGTGGATGGCAGCAATACCGTGGAAATGAGCATGACCGTACAGGGGGAGATCGCTGTACACGATGAAAATTACACATACTCCTTTGCATTAAGCGGCGGAAGCGGGAACAGGATGCTGGTGAGCTTTTGCAACGGAAATTCATCATACAGCAGCAATCTAGGAATATCCGGGACAAACTCTCATGTGAATGGAAATACACTTACAATAGATGTTCCCATGACAGCATTCAGCGGGTTCTCATCGATTTCCACTGCAATAGCCATGACCAGCGGACCAAATGACGTCAACGACCTGATAATGATGCAGCATGGGCAGAGCGGAGGATATCAGATACCCGGTATTCCGAGCACGATAACGAGCAACATGGACCCTCAGAAAGAGACACCCACCGATAGCAGCATATCGGTGAAGATTACCTATGTTAACCTGATGTTCAAAAACAGCAGCAATGGGGAAGAGATTGACATAACGGTTAAAGGCACAAGCAGCGGAGCAGATCACGTGGCAATAGGATGGAGCACCTACTACAAGAACGGGTCTGATGACTGGTATGGAGAGTGGCTGGTCGGACCCTTCGAGGTTCAGACCGGAGCGCAGTCCATCTTTGGATCCCAGATATATTCCTTCTACTTTAAGAACACAAGCGCCAACTGGAAGACCTGGGAATTCCGTATGCACATGGTGAACTCTGGTAGTAACGAGCCCCCTGTGAATTCGGAGAATTCGACTCACAGTGTCAACGTTAAAGACATAGACCACATAAGGATATACGCAAGGGCATATGAGGATGCATCGGGAACTCACTGGAACCAGAACCATTATGACCTGAAAGTCACAGTAAGCCAGGATGGCAATACTGTGAGCGGCAGCAGTGAAGAATCCAGCAACAGTAGTGGTGGAAGCACTGGCTCTACACCCGGATTTGAAGCTGCAACCGTACTGGGCGCCATATCTCTCGCCGGTGTCATATACGGAATGAAAAGAAGACGCTGAATCATTTATTTCATTTTTTATTTTTTTAAAAAAAAGTTGTTTAATTGGTTTAATCGGTGTACTCGTATCCCTTCACCCTGTGTATCACATCTATGGTGCTTCCGTCCCTGTACTCTATGATGCCCACGATTTCGTCCGTGAACTCGGGTCTGTCCGGCTTTCCTGTTATGCTTATTGCTTCCTCGTATAGCTCGTCTATGGTCCTTATCGGCAGTCCTGTTCCCTCCAGTTTCTCCATCAGGTCCTTCCTTCTCGGGTTTATGGCTATGCCTGCATCGGTGGCTATGACATCTATCGTCTCACCGGGTGTCGTCACATTGGTGACTCTGTCCACAATTATCGGCAGCCTCCCCCTGTAAAGTGGAACCGTTACGAATGTCAGCTTTGATCCCGCTGCAACATCGCTGTGCCCTCCGGTACCGTGGAGCATCATTCCGTCCGAGTGTGTGTTCACATTAACATTGAAGTCCAGATCTACCTCTGTAGCTCCAAGGAATCCCGTGTCAACACGATTCACTATAGCCCCCATGGTGTGCGGGTTAGCATACATGTAGGCGCTCACCTCCACATGGTTCGGGTTGTTGCGTAGCGACTCTATGGATGCGAGGTCGAATGCCTGTGCATCCAGTATCTTCTTTATCCTTTCCTTCTCAAGTATGTCCGTCAGGAACTTCGTGGTTCCGCCCATCGCAAAGCTTCCGACTACATCTTCCTCTTCCAGAAGCTCGCCGAGGTATTTCACAACTGCCAGCGATATCCCACCTGCACCTCCCTGGAACGAGAAACCGTCCTTTACAAGCCCCGAATACCTGAGAACCTCGGTGACATACTGGGCTATCTTAAGGCGGGTCGGGCTGCGGGTTATTTTCGTGGTTCCAGACTCTATGCCCCGGGGGTCTCCGATGGAATCCACCTCAACCACATAGTCCACATGGCTCTGGTCTATGCTTATCGGAGTTGCGGGATAATCAACAAGGTTGTCTGTGACACATATCACATGGTCCGCATACTGTGCATCTATCATAGAATAGCTGAGCGGGCCGAATGCCGAGGGCCCGTACATCCCGTTGCAGTTCCCGTAATCGTCCGCCATGGAAGCGCCCACGAACGCCACATCCACATGCAAATCATCCGCCTCAACTGCCCTCGTCCTTCCACCATGGCTTCTGAGGACAACGGGGGCCTTCAGTTTTCCTGCTGACGCATAGAGGCCGACAGGGCCGTTTATGCTGCCCTCTATCCTTGTTATCACACCCTTTTTCAGGTGCTCTATGAGGGGTTCATGGACAGGGAAGAGCGCGACCTGTGCTAGCCTGAGGTCCTTTATACCCATTCCCGCTATCGTGTCCACCACCTGATTTATCACCCCGTCCCCGTTCCTCAGGTGGTGATGGAATGATATGGTCATCCCGTTCTTGAGACCGACCCTTCTTATAGCCTCTTCAAGGCTGCGGACCACCTTTTTGTCATCCCTTCCGATGTGCTTTATCATCGGCGCCGCCTTTCTCCTGCTCGGGAGAGTCTTAAAAGCGCCTGCGAATGGTATGAGCTTTCTTCCTGCAACCTCTTCAGGTATTTCCCTTCCGACTGCATTGAGAACCATCTTCAATCCTCCTTGAGAACGCCTGCGGCCTTTGCAAGCGTGATTATGCGCTCCGCCCTCTTCGCCACGGGCCTGTCTATCATCTTTCCGTTGAGCGAAACGGCCCCTGTTCCTGCTTTCTTTCCCTCTTCGAGCGCTTCTATGACCTGCTTCGCCCACTCTATCTCCTTCTGGGACGGAGTGTATGCCCTGTGTATGACATCAACCTGAGAGGGATGTATGGCGCTCCGCCCGTCAAAGCCCATCCTCCTGCTCCTGAGCGTGTCCTCGTAAAGCCCTTCAAGGTCGTTCACATCTGAATAAACGGTGTCGAGCGCCTGAATGCCTGCGGCCTTTGCAGCGGCCACTATCATTGACCTTGCGAACAGCGTCTCGTATCCTTCCTTCGTCCTCTCTCCGCCTATGTCCTTCGTGTAGTCCTCGGCACCGAAGGCGAGGGCTGTTACCCTTGGAGCCCTCGCTATTTCCGGAGCGTTGAGAAGTCCCTGCGCGGATTCTATGG
>JALTFR010000045.1 GCA_027006785.1 Thermoplasmata archaeon
TTCCTATACTTTCTTCAGCTATCAGAGTAAAGCCGCTCATAAGCATGAGCAAGACCACCATCATAGAGATTGCTTTCTTCATGCCAATACCTCTCGGATGATGATAATTATGTATAGTTATATGTCTTTCGGTTCCTAAAACAGAATTCTAGAAATACGATGAAAATAAGTATTTCTTAATCGAAATGCTGAAACACACAAGACTGATATATGAACACAAACTTATTCCACCCACATTGACATCACGATCTCATCCACATACTCTCCTTTCACCAGATACTGCCCCTTCTTCCTGCATTCCTCCCTGAAACCGAGAGACTCGTAGAATGAGATGGCATTCGTATTTGTGGAGAACACAGATAGCCATAGCTTTTTAGAACCGTGCTCAACCGCCCATTCCATCATGTACTCCATCATGGCCCTCCCAATCCCGAGGCCGCGGTATCCCTTCCGAACAGCGATGCCGAAGGATGCGGTGTGCGCTGTCTTGTGCATGGTCCCCATCCGTACATCCGCGCTCCCCACTACCATTCCATCCATCACAGCGACGAGCATCTTCCTTCCCTTCGACTGATATATCCTCAGGAATTCCCTCTCCTGCGACGCGCTCCTCGGCACCTCGTCCAGCTCTATCAACAGCTTATCTCCTTCCTCAGCATGGCTCCTTATGTGGTCAAGGAGCATCTCAGCATCGGATAGCTTCATCTCCCGAATTATCACCTTTCCCTTTTCGGTCTCCATGACCTCAGGCAGCCTCAATGTCATTCGGCCCGCACTGAACCTTGTTTCCATTTTCAAGCCTCACTATGTACTCGGGGCGGTGCCCCTTTATGAACTCTATCCTTCCGTATTTTCCGTTCAACTTGCACAGCACATGGTCGCCGACCCTGAACCTGTTGTCTCCCTGTCCTCTCGCCTCGCAGCGCTCCGCCTCTTCCAGGGTGTCATAGACCCTTCCGCATATCTCACACAGATATTTGACCATCTCTTACCACCACCTTTCCGTCCTTTATCACCGTGTCCACAAGGTTCACTCCGAAGTGGTACGGTATGTGCATGTGGTTCGGCACGCTCAGGAGTGTCAGGTCAGCCTTCTTTCCCGGCTCAAGGCTTCCAATCTCATCCCCCATGCCAATGGAATATGCTGCGTTTATCGTTGATGCCACTATGGCTTCCTCAGGGCTCATCCTCATCCTCAGCGATGCGAGGTTTATCACCATCTGCATGGACTCTGTCCAGCAGTTCGGGTTAAGGTCAGTTGCAAGGGCAACAGGCACACCTCTCTCGATGAACTTTCTGGCGGGAGCGTAGTGGTCGCTCAGAAGCATGTGCGGCGTTCCCGGAAGAAGGTCCGCTATCATTCCTTTTTCAGCCATCAATTCTATTTCCTCATCGGAGGTGCGAACCAGATGCTCAGCGGATATGGCACCCAGTTCGGCCCCGACCCTCACACCTCCGAGGTTCTCTATCTCATCCGCATGTATCTTGGGAATCATACCGTACTTCTTCGCAGCGCTCAGATATCTCCTGGACTGCTCGGCATCGAAGACACCTTTTTCACAGAATATGTCCGCGAACCTCGCCTTTCCCTTCGCTTCTGGCATGACATCCCCTATAAGAAAATCAATGTACTCATCCCTGTCTGAGAACTCGGGAGGGAGCGCGTGCGCTCCGAGAAATGTCGGAACTGTATCTATCGGATGTGTTCTCCCTATTTCCGAAATCACATCCAGCATCTTCATCTCTGTCTCAAGGTCAAGCCCGTACCCGCTCTTCATCTCAGCGGTGGTAGTTCCATAGAGGAGCATCGTATCGGCCCGCATCTTCGTTTCACGAAGCAGTTGTTGAAAATCTGCCTTTCTTGTCGCCCTGACAGTTCTCAGTATGCCTCCGCCGGTCTGCAGTATCTCAAGATATGTCCTGCCCTCTATCTTCATCTTCAGTTCGTCCTCCCTGCTTCCAGAGAATACCGCATGGGTGTGCGGATCAACGAATCCGGGCATAACAAGGCCCTTCCACTCGATGATGTTCCTTGCAGCGCTCCCTATCTCAGATGCCTTTCCCACCTCTGCGATCCCCCCATCCTCTATTGCCACCGCACCGTTCTCAAGTATTCCGAGATGAGACGCATATTCTCCTGTCCTCGGGCCCTTCGGGCCTTCCAGCGTCAGCAACTGCCCTGCACGGACTATCAGGTCGTACATGCCGGGAAAAAGGAGATGCGATTAATAGGTTTATGCTCCCCGAAAAGCGAGGGTTGAATCCCTGTAAAATGTTATCTTCCTTCCATCCTCTTCGTCATCCAGAAATGCATAATAACCGTGGTGCAAATCCCCGACGGTTATCGTTGCGCTCTCGCCCCTTATCTCCACCGGCTTTCCTTCCCGGATATCCGCGATATGAACCCTGTTATCGGAAAAGAGCGCCAGTTCCGGCCTGTGGTCGTGCCCCCTGAACATCAGGGTATAACCATTCTCTTTCATGGCGCGGAAGTTCCTCTCATGGTCCTCGGTGCTGCGCAACCTGTTCCATAACGCCGCAGGGCTTCCGGTCGGGCTTCCCTCAAGGGCCGCATGCATGAAGAGCGCTATGTCTCCGCCTTCAAGCCCCAGTTCTATGCGCTCCCCGGCCTTCCCTTTCATTTCCAGATAATTTTCCTTGAAATCCCCTGAGAACATGGATGCGAATGCCTCCTTAACCTCTGGCTTTGAATCCCATTCCTCCCACATTGCGGAAGAGTCTATTCCCTGGTCATCCATCGTGGATGAGGTTATCTTCCGGTGGTTTATGTGAGCATATTCGTGGTTCCCCGGAATGAGAACAACGCCCTCATCCTGCCTCAATATATTCAGCGCCTCTTCGGCCAGAAAAACCCTGTCAAGGTCGCCGAGCACTATGAACATGTCCGCCTCGGGCCTGAGCATTTCATACGCTTTCCTCAGATCAGCGCCGTGAAGGTCCGTCACTATACAGTAGCGCAAGAGCTCACTTCCTCTTTTTCCTCTTCCCCTTCTTTTTCTTTGCGGGCTTCTTCTTTTCAGGCCTTTCCCTGAGCTCCTTAGCCCTGGCCTCAACTGCCTTCAGAAGTTCATCTCCGATGAAATCCCCACCGTTAGCGTCCACCGCAGCGGCTATCCTTATCTTCCCTGCCATGAAACGCGATATCTTCCCTCTGTCCGAGAGCCTTGCCCTGTGAACCAGCGGGTGCTGGTAGATTATCCCGTGCTTCGGCATGCCCTTTCCGTCCTTCAGGAACTTGAAGAATGCGTTCTCAGCCCCCAGGACCTGTATGGTGCTTGAAGGCATTGTGGAAAGCCTCTCAAGCCCGCCTGCCATGGATATCAGCCTTGCGCCTATGCTGGGGCCCACAAGAGTTGTAAGATTCGGAGCTCTCTCCTCCATCAGTTTCCTCAGCTCCTTTTCAAGGGCCTCACGGGAGCTTTCAAGCTCATCCACCGAATTCTTCAATGTATGAAGTGCAGGATTGCTCTCATAGACCTCTTTCTCATCCTGCTCCCTGAAAGGATCATGGTATCCGTACCACTCCCTCAGCCGGGTTGAAAGTGTGTTGAGCGCATCTATGGTCTCGTCTATGGCGCTCACCGTCTGTATTATGTCATCGCTGTCGCTCCTGCGCTCCAGGACCATCTGCCTTCCTAGAATCAGCAGGGCCTCGTGCAGGGTGTCCCTCTCGAAACCATAGGGCTCCGGCTTTATGTCGGTTATCCTCTTCTCCGGCTTGAACCTTCCCAGCGAAGATAGCCTTCTATCGCCGATCAGAACATTCTCAACCGATCCGGCCAGTTCCCTTTCCTCATCCAGAACCTCTCCTTTGCGTATCCTCAACAGGCGCTCCGCTATCGCTTCCGCATCGTTGGGAAAGAGCCTGCTGTCCTTCACCTCGCTTCCGTAGACGAGGAAGGCGCCGAACCACTTGGTGACCAGTCGCACAGTTGCCAATGGGGGCGAGTAATTAAAGGTTTTTCAAGAAGATGTCCTTTCAATACGTGCTATATGTATCGGTAAACATCCTTCCTGTGCCGTATGTGAAAGACCGTTATCTCCTTCCTTTCATCATCTATCTGGTATATCACTCGATAATCCCCAACCCTCAGACGATATGTCCTTTCCGTATCCTTCAGTTTTATGGACTGCTTCGGCCGTGGGTTCTCTTCAAGCCCGTCCAGAGCGAGAATTATCCTTTCAATGTGTTTCTTCGGTATCTTCTTTATGTCCTTCTCAACGGAGGACTTAAGTTTAACCGAGTACGCCATCCTTTTTCAACCTCTTCTTGAAATCTGCCAGAGAAATATCTTCCTCTCCCTTTCTCTCCGCAATGACCTTCAGGTCATGGATCTCTTCGATGAGCCCTTCATAATCCTCTATCGGAAGTATTATGGCCTTCTTTTCCCCGTTCTCTCCAACCACATATTCAACCGTTTCCATGATGATAACTACGGTTGCGCCTTATTTAAGGTTTCGCCTCATGTCCTCGCCACTATCTTGATGACATCCCCGTCCTTCAGTTCGTGGTCGTGGCCTATCACCCTTCCTGTCCTGGCATCTATGGCCCTTATGAAGTTGTCCCCGAGGTCCGTGTGTACCTTGTATGCGAGGTCCTTTGCCGTGCTTCCCCTGGGCATCAGGTAGGCATCGGGCAGCACATTCCCGTTGTGGTCCGTCCAGTGCGTCTCATCCTCAACGGGATAGACGGTTATCAGGTCCAGCAGTTCGAATGTGGCCTTTTCTATGGCCTTCTGAACCTCTGTTGAGCCGAATCTCTGCATGAACTCCCTTATCTTCTCGAGGGCCTTGGTCTGAGCGCTGTTCAGTGCCTCCGGCTTAACTATCTTGAAATCGGAGGCTCCGAACTCGTATTCTATCAACCCTGCCTTTGCAGCCCTGCGGAGCGCCAGTTCGTACTCGGCGGATGTCGGTATCACGATGTAATCATCCAGCTTCATCAACTCCTTTAGTGCATTGTCATCCGCAAGGTCCGCCTTGTTGGCAGCTATTATCATCGGCTTGCTCTCCTTTCGTATCGCCCTTGCCACCTTCAATATCTCCTCCTCGCTCCATGTGGAAGGCTTCTCAGGAAGGCCCAGAGGGCGTATGGCGGCCTGTATCTGGTGCTCGCTTATCCCCAATCCGGTCAGTTTCTCAAAGAGCATCGTTTCAGGCTTCTTTCCCATGGTCTCGGCGGTCTTCGATATCCTGCGCCAGTTGGATGTCAGTATCCCGTATATCCAGTGGTCTATCTCATCCTCCAGGAAACGGATGTCCTCCATCGGGTCGTGGGTGCCGATATCCACGGGGTTTCCCTCAGAATCGGTTCCACCGCTGGCATCTATCACATGAATGAGCACGGACGCATGCCTCAAATCATCCAGGAACTTGTTGCCCAGCCCTTTTCCCTCGTGTGCTCCCGGTACAAGACCTGCTACATCTATGAGCTCCACAGGAATGTATCTGGTTCCGGCATGGCACACCGAGTTCCTCGGATTGCAGGGCTTTCCAATCTCTGTATGCGGGCATTTCGAACGGACATAAGCGACGCCCCTGTTGGGCTCTATCGTCGTGAAGGGGTAGTTCGCTATCTGGGCATCGGCCGTTGTCACGGCTGTGAAGAAGGTGGATTTCCCCACATTCGGCTTCCCTACGACTCCAATCTCCATGAAAAAGGATTGAGGCATGGATTAAAAGCTTTGCCTATGCCAGATGGTACCACACGAGGTAGGCGCCCACGATTATCAGGACCACAGCGCTCACCCACTTTATACGCTCGGTGTTCCTCTTCAGGACATCCACCAGACGGTTCTCCACCGCTGCCATCGATAGCGTTATTGCTACCATCAATATGCCTGCGGCTCCCGTGTAGATGAGGAGCGCTGTTATTCCGGATGCAAGGCCTATGGCCATCGCCCCCAGTATGACAGCGATGAAGAGAGGTGCGGTACATCCTGCCGCCGCAGCGCCGTATCCGACGCCGTATCCGAAGAGCTTCACCGCAAAGCCGTGCTCTTTCTTTCCCTTGAAGCGAGAGCCTATCTTCCTGAAAGGCTCAACCAGCGCGTCGTACTGTATGGGTGTGAACATGAGGATGCCGAGTATTATCAGAAGTATTCCGACCACGAGCCCCATGGCAGGGATGTACTCGCTTATGGCGGAGCCGAAGTAGATGAGGAGCGCTCCGATAATGAGGTACACGGCAACTATGCCCATGGCAGCCGAGAAGCCGCCTACGGCGGCCTTCCTGTATCTGTGCCCATCTTTCTTTCCTATGCCGAAGTAGTATGCCATGTATCCCGGAAGCATCGGGAATGAGCACGGCGAGAAGAAGGACGCTATGCCCGCGAATAGAGCGAGAAGGTATATTCCCGTCTGAGGTATGTCTATTGGCCCTGACCTGCCGGCTATGGCATCATCCAGGGCCTTTCTCAATTCCTCAGGGCTCATGACCCCCGCCTTCTTGAAGACAGCATATCCCTCGGAATCCACTATCACGATGGTGGGGGTGTTGCTCACACCGTACTGAAGATAAACGGACTCGTTGTCCATACCTGCTATCCACGGAAGGGCCTTCGCTCTTAGGTCGTCCGGGCTGTCAGTGGCCACCGCCACATCAAGGCTTATGAAAATGACGCTATCGTTGTATTCGGGCCACACCTCTTTCAGGGATTCCTCCAGCTCGTCACAGCCCTCGCAGGTTATCGCCATGAAGTCTATGAGCACCACTTTTCCCCTGAAAGATGAAAGGGTGTATTCGTTGCCTGAACTAACATCATGGACCGTGAAATCCGGCGCTCTCTCCGCGGCAAGTACCGGAGATGCAATGAAAAGAACGGCGATGAAAAGGACCAGGGCCTTTCTCATCAACGGTTGTGCCTCCTCCATGCCCAGTATGAGACAAGAAGAAGAGCGCTCGCCGAAATTATGCCGGTTATGGTTATGAGCGGGAACACTGAGCCCTCATCGGTACTGTCCTCGGAACCGTTCTCGGCCACAGTAAAATATGTCTTATCTTCAAAATAGGTTGTGTTTCCATCCGGAAGGACATATGTGGCATTTATAGTGTAATGTGACCTGCCAGAAGATGTGAGCTCTGCCTTTGCCCACCATGTGCCGTTTTCCGTTTTGCCGGTCTCCGAGATTATGTAACATGTCCCGTCCGTATCGGAACATACTGAGAATGTGACATTCTCTGCATCCGGGTCTTGATAGTATATTGTTATGGTATCCCCTATCTTCGGGTGTGTTGGAACCATGTAGGATGTTCCTCCTATATCGGATACATTAGTGGCATTAACACTCTGCAACGCGATTGCAAGCAGGAACAGCGTCAGAAAGATTGCAATTATGTGTCTTACCTGCATGATTTTTCACCATCCTTTACTATTATGTCTTTTCTGAGCTGTCCGGTGGATTTTTCTCCTCAGGCATCTTTTCCTCGCTCTCGCCATCCATATGTGTATCCTCCGGATTTTTGGTCCGCTTACTCAGAAATGCGGCGGAAATCACCACCACTACAAGTATCAGAATGAATGCGATAATGTAGTATATTTTGGCCACATGTTGGCCTTCTATCGGGTTGAAACCGGATCTGGCCTCAACATGGAACTTGACGAGCACGTGAAAGTTGTCATCATTCGGTATGGAATCATTTATCGGCTTGGAATTGACCTTGTAAACGAAATCCCCGGCAGGCATATCCGAGAATCTGTACCACCAAACATCTCCGTTCTTTCCGTGTCCCGATGTCATTACTGCTTCCCGCCCATCAGCGGACTGAACGATGATACTCACCTGAGTTGCGTTAGGGTTCTCATAATATATCGTTATTGTGTCACCCTGCACAGGATTCTGTGGCTCCATCCATGTCCTGTACATCTTTCCATCTTCTGCATGTGCGGGTGGCATAAAGTTCATGGCCAGAAGGAGCATAAGGAGCATAGCGACCAGCAGAAACTTTTTCATGAAGATGCCATAGCCGGCCATTTATTTAAGGATTTTTGAAGGCCGTGTAGGTTAAGTTTATATGATAAAAAACTTCATGGCTGTCTGCCGGTGATATTATGTATCTCATGGAGAAGAGAATTGACACGGTCAGAATTCCACCCGAAAGGCTCGGAGAGGATTACGAACAGGTTTGCATGGAGATAGCCCAGAAGACCTTTGAAGGCACCATGCACGACAACATCATGGTTGTCCTCGTTAAAGGTGTGAAGATGATAGGTGAAGGAAGAATAGTCTATGGCGATGGGGCAGTATATCAGAAAGTCGAGTACGAATCGCTTTCATTCGAAATAAAGGACAAAGAGGTGGTTGACGGATTCATATGCGAGATAGTCAAGTTCGGTGCTTTCCTGAGATTTGGCCCTCTGGACGGGCTCATTCACATAAGCCAGATATCCAGTGAGCACATGGACGTTGACCTCAGCAACCAGAGAATAGGTGCTCAGGAGGGAAATAAATTCCTGAAACTCGAGGACCATGTAAGGGCAAGGATAGTTTCGGTCTCGATAAACGACCGCTCCCCGAGGGAATCCAAGATAGGTCTCACTCTCAAACAGCCCGGACTGGGCAAGTTCGAGTGGATAGAGGAGAGCAGGAAGGAGGCTTCGTAATGGTCAAACCGAGCGAGCTCAAGGCATGCAAGAAATGCAGGTACCTGACAACTGAGAAGACCTGCCCGGTATGTGGTGGAGAGACCACAAAGGAGTGGCAGGGATATCTCGTCGTCATAGATTACACACGCTCTCAGATAGCCAGAAAGATGGGGATAACCGTCAACGGAAAGTACGCATTGAAGGTTCGCGGTGAATCGTGATGCTCATACTTCCCGATGAGATGAGGGAAGAGCTGGCGAGACCATGTCCCACAGTATACACCGATGCTCCCCCCTACATCCGTGGAAAAAGGGTGATAAGCGTCGGTGATGTCTGCACGATAACTTTATATCAGAGCGGCATAATCCCGCACCTCGCCGTGATTGACGGCAGAACAAGGCGCTCTTCCCATTCAGGTGCGGAAGGACTGCGCTTTGACATGACCATGAGAGTGAAGAACCCGCAGGCGACCATAACGGATGAACTGTGGGACTCCATAGAAAAGGCCCTGAAAAGGCAGGAAAGCACCATGATAATGGTGGATGGCGAGGAGGACCTCGCTGCGCTGGTCTGCCTTTCGGAGGCCGATTACGGAGACATCGTGGTGTACGGAATCCCTGAAAAGGGGATGTGCATCATCGAGGTTTCCGAAGAAACACGCAAGAAGGCCAGAGACGTCCTTTCAAGGATGAAGAAAGCGACGGAGGCATAAGATGGAAGTCGAAATAACGAGAAAGAAGGACAACCCCCTGCTCGACCGCACCGAAGTCTACTTCAAGGTGGTGCACGAGAAGGAGAAGACCCCGAAGAGGGACGCAGTCAAGGGAAAGATAGCCGAAGCGCTCAAGACAAAGAGGGAACTGGTAGTCGTTGACTACATGAGGAGCGAGTACGGAATGCCCGTGACCGTCGGATACGCAAAGGCATACGGAAAGAAGGAGTCCCTTCAGGCCGTGGAGAGAAAGCACATACTCAAGAGGAACCACTCCGAGGAGAAGAAGGAAGATAGCAGCGAGGAGGCATCGTGATGGGAAAGAAAGAGCCTGTGAAGAAGGCCAACTACTATGTGATAGAAGGGGACAAGCTCAAAAGGGTGAGAAGGACCTGCCCCAAGTGCGGGCCGGGAGTCTTCATGGCCGTCCACAAAGACCGTGTTTCCTGCGGAAAGTGCGGATACACCGAGTTCATAAAGAAGTGAAACCTCTTACACAATAAACCTTTGAGTCGGACTATTTTCTCTTTTTCCAGAGGACAATAACAGCCACACCGATGATTATCGCAGCGATTCCGGTAGCATATATGAGGTAATTACTTTCTTCCCAGCCCATTCCATAGGCATTCTGAATGACATCATAAGGGTTCTCTTTACCTGAATAATGCTCCGAAGAAAGAAATATTTCGCCGTTATAGCTACCAAAAGCGACGGCAACATTATAGAGACAGCCTTCAGAGGATGCATCAGTATACTGAAAGTATGCCTCCGCATCGCTTCCGGAACGGTTGAAATACCTTGTCATATTCAGCGAGGCCTCGAAGACATAAAAACCGTTTGAGTACTTTGCTGCCACACTTCCTTTGATATCTCTTATGTACATGTATGTGCCATCTCCGCACCTGAGGGCGCCGCCTTCATATCCTTCGCCGCTGGCAGGTAGAACTATGGAATCTGCATCCGAAGAGTTCTCCTCTCTCAAAACCCTGATTCCTATGTCCAGGGCATCGTCATCTTCAACATCGTCGTCATTTATGGTGAATAGGATGTACAGATTCCTTTCGTCATGCTTCATTGTTAAGGTCGCTATCAATGGAGAATTTTCCGGTGCTATTCTTTTACTATCGTTCCATTGAAAGACATATGGTTTCGCATCGCTCCATTCTGAAGGGCTCAAAGTCCCGTCTATGTTCGGGATGGCCCCTGCCTCGTACGCCACCAGCGCCAATCCTCCAGATGAGGGTGGATTTCCCTGACCTGTGAACGAGACACTCGAAACAGGAATCATGAACATGAGTATCAGAAACAATGCTATCCCTCTGTGCCGGTTTTTCTTTACTCTCTTTCCCTGCTTTCTCAGTATCTCACCGTGTCCATATCTATTCATCGCTATAAGTAATTTTCCCTGTGCTTTTCCACATTTGAGTATGCGTTCGCAGGCCTCTTGAGATGAAAAGATTTAAAAATAAGGTCTTCTTCGCCGCCAATACCCTGAGAAGAACCGTGCAAAGGCGCTCCGGCGGTGAACCAAGGGTTCAAGGTTCAGGGGACACGAATAAACGAGGTGATAAGAAATGGAAAGAGGTGACGACGATGGCAGTAGTCACAAAGCCTCTGGGCACCCACGTGATCCTGGACCTCTACGACTGCGAGGCCCCGGTACTTGACAGCGTGGAGAAGGTAGAGAAGATACTCAAGAAGGCCGCAGAGGTGGCCAACGCGACCGTTATAGGCTCAACATTCAGGAAGTTCTCCCCGCAGGGCGTTTCTGGAGTAGTTGTTGTATCCGAGAGCCATCTGGCGATACACACATGGCCTGAGCTGGGATATGCCTCGGTGGACATTTACACCTGCGGCGACCATACCATGCCTTCCAAGGCCGGCGAATACATAATAAAGGAGTTCCGGTGTAAGAGACCGACCATCGTGAAGATGGACAGAGGAGTGCTGTTCAAAGATGAGTGAGTTCACCGAGTGGTACGGAGACTACGGAGTCAGCTTCCGCATCAAGGGAAAGGTATTCGAGGGAAGGAGCGAGTTCCAGCGCATCGAGATTTACGAGACCGAGAGGTCCGGAAAGATGCTGGTCCTTGACGGTGCGATACAGTTCGTGGAGGCATGGGAGAGGACATACCACGAAATTTTGGTCCACCCTGCCATGCTGGCGCACCCTAACCCGAAGAATGTCCTGATAATCGGAGGAGGTGACGGGGGAGCGCTCCGCGAGGTCCTGAGACACCCGATAGATAAAGCGACGATGGTTGAGATAGACCGGATGGTCATAGACACCGTCAGGGAGCATGTGCCTATAGACGAAGGGGCCTTCGAGGATACTAGGACAGAGCTCATAATCGGGGACGGAATAGAGCATGTGAAGAGCAGAAAGAACGAATACGATGTGATCATCATAGATTCCACAGACCCTGTCGGTCCTGCCGTCTCCCTGTTCAGCGAGGAGTTCTACGGATACTGCAGGGATGCTCTCAAGGATGACGGCATCGTAATAACTCAGGCTGGAGGCTCATACTTTCACACAAAGGAGTTCCTGAGCGCCTACGGGAACATGAAGAGGGCCTTCGTAAGTGCCTACGGCTTCGCGTTCCCTGTGATCGGATATTCCCCGCCCTGGAACTTCGTCGTCGGACTGAAAGGGGATGTGGACTTCGAGAGGGTCAGAGCGGAGGATTCGCCCGATACGAAGTACTACGATGCGAAGAGGCACATGCACATGCTGTACATGCCCCGCTATCTCAGAGAGGAGATGGAGAGGGCGTGAAAAAAGATATATATGGCAAGCAAGTAGGCGACTGCATCGTGCCGTCGTAGCTCAGTGGCTGGAGCGGCCGGCTGTTAACCGGCAGGTCGCAGGTTCGAATCCTGCCGACGGCGCTCTCCATTCATTTCAAGGGGGTTTTTGATGAAGGTCTTCGTAACCCGTAGGATACCTGAAAAGGGTCTCAGAATGCTTGAGGAGAGATATGATGTTGAAGTGAACCCGCACGACAGAGTTCTCACGAAGGAGGAGATAATCGAGGGTGTGAGGGATGCCGATGCCCTGCTCTGCCTTTTGACCGACGCTATAGACCGTGAGGTCATAGACGCGGGCAGGAAATTGAAGGTGATATCCAACTACGCCGTGGGCTACAACAACATAGATTACGAGTATGCGAGAGAGAAGGGGATACCTGTCACGAACACGCCTGGAGTCCTCACCGAGACCACTGCGGACCTCGCATGGGCCATACTGATGGCAGCGGCCCGAAGGGTGGTGGAAGGGGATGCCTTCATGCGGGCTGGAAAGTTCAGGGGCTGGGAGCCCATGCTCATGCTGGGAACCGATGTGTACGATAAGACCATCGGAATCGTGGGAATGGGAAAGATAGGGCAGGCGGTGGCCAGAAGGGCGAAGGGTTTCGGGATGCACATCCTGTACTACAGCAGGAGCAGGAAACCTGAGATAGAGGAGGAGACGGGGGCGGAGCGCGTGCCCCTGGAGATACTCATGACTGAGAGCGACTACATAAGCCTGCATGTGCCCCTCACACCTGAAACGAGGAACATGATAAACAGGGATATGCTGGAGCTCATGAAACCAGAGGCGTATCTCATAAACACAGCCAGAGGAGAGGTCATAGACGAGCCATATCTCATCGAGATGCTGAAAAGGAGGAGGATACGGGGCGCTGCCCTGGATGTCTTCTGGGGAGAGCCGCTGAATGTGAACCCGGAGCTCTACGAGCTGGACAATGTGGTCCTCGCACCGCACATGGGGAGCGCTTCCCTTGAGACGAGAACGGAGATGGCCGTCATGGCAGCGCAGGCCATAATTGATGTTCTGGAAGGCAGGGAGCCGAAGAACAGGGTGAATTAAAAGATAGTTATCAAAAACCTTAAATCTCTTTTTTACTATGTCGGTTAGATGAGAGATGCGGTAGCCGGGAGGCATTCCGAATGAACAGAAAAGAGGCATATCGAGAGCTGAAAAGGACCGAAAAGGACATTCGCTGGCTATCAAGAAAGATAGATGAATATCGCAAACTCGAGGAGGCCGAGAAAAAAAGAAAGGATGCAGTTGGCGGAAAATGGAAGGGCTTTCTTATAACCGCTATCATATTTCTCCTTCTAACCCTTCTCATCTATACCATGCTGATGTTTGACGGTGACGGACGATACGAAAGCACAGAGGCCTTTCTGATGGGTACCCTCCTATCGGCGTATCTCTTTGCAGGTGGAGGTTCTCTTTACTGGCTTTATGACCGCCATTTATCCTCCTATTCTTCCAGAATTTCCGATATGAAAAGAGTGATGCAAAAGCTCATGAAAAAGGAAGAAAAGATATATGACAGATTCCCCGATTTGCCCCCCATAAAAGCAAGAAAGATAAACTCTCGGGATCCTCCTGAACTCGCGCTGCCGTCTATTTTTTATATCCTTTCTGTACTCTTATTTCTAAAACTTCCTTTATCCGATATCCTTCTGCCTCTCATCATTATACCGCCCATATCCATCTTGATTTTATGGGCAAACATGTGGATGAACAGAAGAAGGCTGGAGCGCATCCTGTCGGAGTGATCACTCATACCCCGGCGGGTTCTCGTTCTCGTTCCAGTAGTAGTAAGGGCTTGTCTCCTTCTGCGCATGGCTGATGTCCTTTGATACACCTGCGTGATATGAGCCGTAGCGCTCCTTTATCTGCTCTTCAACGGTTCTGCTGCGCCTTATTCCCTCTTTGACATGGCGGACCTCTATCAGTTCCGAGCCCTCGAGCACCGCAAGGTCGCCGGCGCTCCTCACTATTCCACCCATTTCCCTGAGCCTGAGGGTGAGCGCGTTCCTCGCATTGTCCAGTTCCTTCGCCCTTCTCCTCGCCTCCTTTATTATCTCATCCACAGCCTCCTTCGTGGCATGCGGTATCCTTCCGTCCAAGGCTATCTCCTGGGCCACGAACTGGGCCATCTTCATCCTGTTCTCCTCGTTGTCGGGCATGTATGTGTTCACCAGTATCTCGTAACCCGAGCCGATTATCCTTGAACGGAGCGGAGAAAGCACATTCGGAAGGTCCTGTATGTTGCACGCTCCCACGAATATGAAGTCGCAGGGCACATTGTCCACCTTCACGCTCGCCCCTGCGCTCTGCGGGTTCCTTCCCACTATGGGAAAGACCTTCTCCTGCATAGCCGTGAGTATGTATCTCTGAAGATGGCCGAGATGCGGGAGTTCGTCTATGAAAAGCACACCGTGATGCGCTTCGTGTATCGCCCCCGCTATCACCCTTTCATAGGGCGGGCTTCCCAGCTGTGGGTGGCTGCCATACGGGTCGTGGCGCACATCCCCCAATATTTCTGTCTCGCTGGCCCCTGTCGCCAGAACGAATGGGTTTCTGTCCAGGGGTACGATTATCTTGTACGGCCTCTTCCTCCTCATCTCCCTCCTCTTCGCAAGGGCCTTCTCGTCCAGCATCCTTATCTTATCTCCCGCGCTCTCATACACGATTATCTTCTCCCCAAAAGGCGTGGGCACTGTCCTCTCCACCCTCTTCGGGATGGGTATCAGCTGGCTCATGGTCGCCTCCACAACACCTCCGAAAAGGTCAGTGAAAGCGCTGTCCCCGTACTTCTGCACCCCTGTTATCTTCGGCTGGTTGCAGTGAGGGCATATCCTCTCATCCGGTGATGAATATTCTCCGCAGTGGGGGCACCTGTACCCGAGGGCTTCAGCCACATCGGTCGGGACCATGTTCGGTGCCATGAGCTCCCCCTGTGTTTCCTCCAGTTCCACCCTCTCCTTCTCCACATCCTCCGCGCTCTTTATCTCCACGAACGGCCTCTCGGGATATTCGGGGTTGTGGACCACCCTTATCTCCTCGGATGGCTTCGGAAGATGGTATGCGAGGGCCTGGGCTATCATGGACTTCCCTGTTCCGGGAGGGCCTACGAGGAGTACATGCCTGTGCTGTTTCGCCGCTATCCTCGCGAGTTCCACCGCCTCATCCTGTCCTATCACCCTTTTCAGAGGGTCCGATGGTATCTCTATGTCCGCAGTCGTCCAGAAGTCCATACACAAAGCTATGGCAGGGGCCTTAATATGCTTTTCCCGAAGACACATTTAAGTAGAAGCCGTCTAATCAGAGCCTATGAGCGAAGAAGAGTTCGATTACGATTCACTGCTTAACACCGCATACGAGGCCGTGCCCGAAACAGTGAAGAGCGGAGAGAGGTTCGAGATCCCGCACGTGGATGTGATGAACGAGGGCAAAATGACGATAATAAGGAATTTCACGGAAATATGTGAGAAGATAAGAAGGGACCCCAATGACGTCATAAAATACCTTCTGAGAGAGTTCGGTACTGCCGGTGGGATTGAAGGGAGAAGAGCCATTCTGAAATCCAGAATATCCGAGAGCAGCATACAGGCGAGGTTCAACACATATGTTGAGACCTATGTCATATGTTCCGAGTGCGGAAGGCCGGATACGGAGCTCGTCAGGGAAGGCAGGATTCTCATGCTGAAATGCGATGCCTGCGGCGCAAAGAGGCCTGTAACCGTGAGAAAGGGGCCGAAACCCGCAGACAAGCCCAAGGGCCCGCTTGTTGTGGGAAATATCTATGAGGTCTCCATAGAGGCCACCGGAAAGAGGGGTGACGGCATCGCAAGAATGGGCGCGTTCACCATCTATGTAAAGGGAAATTACAGGAAGGGCACGAGACTTCGCGTTAAAATAGAGAAGATAAACGGCACCAACGCATTCGCAAGCGCCGTACCTTGAGCTTATAGCACCTTCAGATCCACTGTATTGCCGAGCCTGTCAAAAGCCATCCATGAATCCATATTATATGGGTATGCAACTATTATGTGCACGCTCCCGTACCTGTCAAAAAGAGCCAGATCAGCCTTTGAAGGGTGATAATTCGGTGAGGGGTGGCTGTGAAGGACACCCACTATCGAGAAGTCCACTGGTGCCATATAGAATGGTATGCTTGCGCTCCTCTCCCCACCTATCGTGCCTGGAATGAAGAGCAATTCTATTATCAATCCGTCCCGGGCGCGCATGAGGGCTGCAAACTCGTGCGGGTAATTGTCTTTCGCTATCTCCATGGCCATCTTCAATGTGGCTTTCTTTATGCCGTAGACCTTCACGCTCAATCCAATACCCTCATGGTATTATTGCTTTTCCGCAGGTTTTAAATTTCAGTGAAGAATCAGCCATCATGGAGCTCAAAGAGATCGTAATAGAGAAACCCGAAGAACTGAATGTGATAATAGGGCAGAGCCACTTCATAAAGACCGCCGAGGACATATACGAGGCAATAGTTAACACAGTGCCACAGGCGAAGTTCGGCATAGCCTTCAGCGAAGCATCTGCAGAGCGCTTGATACGGGTGGAGGGCAATGATGAAAAACTTAAGGAACTCGCTGCAAAGAACGCACTGAATGTCGGCGCAGGCCACAGCTTCTACATCTTTCTTGAGAACGCATACCCGATAAACATTCTGAGGGCCATAAAGCATGTTCCCGAGGTCTGCACCATATTCGCCGCCACCGCAAACCAGATATCCGTCATAGTGGCTGAGAATGAAAGGGGCAGGGGAATACTGGGCGTGATAGACGGACACGGCCCGCTTGGAATAGAGACCGATGAGAACCGGAAGAACAGAAGGAAGTTCCTGCGGGACATCGGTTACAAGTTCTGAAACCCCTTTTCCATTACATTCTTCCATTCTTCCATTCTTCTTTACATTCTTCACATCTTATCCACGAATTTCTTGACCTGTTCCGCCAGTGCCCTGCTCATGCGGGGAATCTTTGCAAGCTCATCAACGCTGGCCTTTTTGAGCGCTCCGATGCTGTGATAACCTGCCCGGTATATCTTCCTGGCCCTTGAGGGCCCGAGGCCCTTTATGCCGGTTATCGCCTTTACGAACTCAACCTCGCTAAGCTCCTTATCGGCTTTCTCCGGTGCAGACGCCTCATTTTTGGCTTCCTTTGCGCTCTCCTTCTTTGCAGGTTTTGGTGCTTTTTTCTCTTTCTTCTCCTCTATCGGTATTCCAAGTGATTTGAACAGAAGTTCCGCCATCGCAGGGCTCATTCTCTTTACCTTTGACACCTCTGCCACGCCTGCTTTCCTCAGGTCATCTTCGCTGCGATACCCCACCTGATACAGAAGTTTTGCCCTTGAAGGTCCGATTCCCTTTATTTTGGCCATCTTCTCCATAAACTGAGTGTCCTCTCCGGTATCCTCTTTTTTCTCCTTTTCAGTCTCCTTTTCATTCTGTTCCACCGGCTCTTTCTGAGCTTTTCCCGTCTCTTCCCTCAGGTGGAGCGGAAGATGACATTTCGGACAGACATCAAGGGGCTCGTCCAGAGTGGCACCACAGATGGAACATTCGTACTCAGTTCCTTTCTTTATCAGCTCCGCACCGCCTGCAAAGTTCTTTCTGGCATATGAAAGTATCTTACGGGCAATGCCCGAACTTATACCCGGTATGGAAGAGAGGTCTTTCTCGGTGGCCTGAAGAAGAAGAGCCAGATTGGTATAGCCCTCATCGAATATGGCCTCTGCCTTCTGCCTCTTTATTCCCGGTATTCTGGTAAGGACTGCCATCATCTCCTCCCAGTATAGGGGCTCGATTCCGATTATGACAGGCTCTCCCTCGATATACCACTCGACCATGTACTCTCCTTCAATGCCCTCCTCATTGGTGAGCGCTATCTCGCGGGCATTGACCATCCGGGCTATCTCTTCCCCCCATTCCATGACAGCATCCTCAATATCCTCGTTTCCCGCAATATTCAAGTCAATATAGTCTCTGAAACTCAGGTCAAGGTCCTTTCTCATGTCCTGAACCCTTCTGACTATCTCCCTCATGCGTCCCTCCATCATGAGCTTTTCATCCCTTCTCACGTCCAGATATACGCTTCCATCGAGAAATTTCTGCTCGACCACATAGTCTGGAAGTGCCGAGACGAACTTGACCATGTTTGGCTCTATCTTAACCATCTGCCCCTCTATTCCCAGGTAGTACTCCCCTCTCTGGATTTCCTCCCTTATCCTCTTTGCAGGCCGGTTCTTCAGCATGACCGCAATCCTGCTGGACCACTGGCGATATACCATTCCTATGGCGTCCGGATTGGGTTGAACCTCCAGTATCATCTCTTCCCACTCCTGTGCCGGCTGCACGGTCTCTATGGTCTTAACATTGAGCTCTTCCATTATGAACTCCGCAAAGAGCTCCGCAGCATCTATGACCTCTTTGGATGCTGCTTTGACAACTATGCGTGAAAGCGGCCATCTCAGCGGTATCCCTGCCCTCCTTCTGGCCTTTCTTCCGGAGCGTATTATGTCCATGGCAATCTCCATGCGAACATCCAGATTCCTGTCTATCAGAAGCTTGTTGGGAGTCCCTATATCTTCACTGTGGACCGTGGGCTCCTTTCCACCTATGTCCTGGTACATCTTTTCCGCTATATGCGGCGAGAACGGAGCCAGCATTCTGAGTATGGCCACCATAGCCTCATAAAGCGTGCGGTATGCGGAAAGTACCTCTCTGCGCTCCATATCTCCCGAGCGAATCCTCGTTCTGACCGCCCTCAGATACCACTTAGATACCGAATCTATGAGAGAAATAAGAACATCCGAGGCCTTATCTGGCCTGTACGAGTCCATACTTTTTATGTATTCATCCCTCGATTCCTCAAGCAGGGATAACATCCACAGGTCAACGGACATGCCGTACTCGTGCACGGTTTCCAGAGAAACCTCCTCCGGCTTGAAATCGGAGATTCCATAGTAAAGAGAGACAAAACGGTGTATGTTCCAGAGCCTTTCGAATACGCTTCTGACCCTCTCAAGATGCAAATCCAAGAGTTTCCTGTCATACCAAGGGCTGCCTCCTGAAAGAAGTGCATATCTGAGTATATCGGCACCGTACCTTTCCATTAAACCGGCAAGCTTGACTCCTTTTGGAAATGAGACTCCTCCTGTGGATATGGCCCTCTTGAATGGTGCTTTTTCAAATATGGCCGAAGATACTGCCATCTGGGAATATATCCATGTCCTGGATACCGTCAATGGTTCAAGCACGAAGTCTGCGGGCCACCACCTCCTGTATTCACTCTCCATTGCCGGATAGCTCAACTGAGCCCATGAGGAGGCCATTGAAGCGAAATCAGGTAGCAAAACCTCACTCACACGTTTCATTGAGTCTCCGCACCGGGGGCATTTCACGGAGTATCTGTCTATCCACGGGCGATATATTCCCATTCCTTTCTTGAAGTCCGGGGAAATTTTCTGCAGTTCTTTCAGTGAACCTATGACCTCGGTGTGACCGCATGACTGGCATACCCAGACGGGCATTGGTACTCCCCAGTATCCTTTCTTAGAGATGGGGATCGGCATGACCTGTTCCATCCATTCGTAATCAGCCCCCATCATCCACGAAGGGTTCCATTCGACATCCGTGGCAGCTTCCTCCACTCTTTCGGATATCTCGGATGGCTTGAATGACCATTCCTCGGATATCATCGGTATGAGCTCCGTGCCGCAGCGCCGGCAATGGGCGGTGCTCTCAAGTACATCCATGGGAGCAAGGGCCGCGCCCGTGTTGATGAGGTCACGTACGATTATCGAATTAGCATCGAAGACTGTGAAACCCGCATATTTCCCTGTGCTGGAGCCCAGTTCACCTGATTCGCTGACCGGTGTCAGAACCTGTATTCCATTTCTCTCGGCAAGACTGAGATCATAGGACGAATGCGCCGGTACAATGCCCTTTATTCCTGTTCTCCCGGTGCTGTTCCCTGCCAGAACACGGTCTATGTTTAGCTCCTCGCTCTCCATCATGCCTATGTCAATTATATCGTCATCCTGCGCTGTGCTCCCGAAGAGCGGATGAAGATATCTCATGCCCACCAGTTTCTCTCCGCTTATCTCCCCGACCTTTCTGTAGTCCTTTATGCCGCAGTCTTTCATTACGGCATCGAGCTCGGAGGAGCCCACTATTATCTTCTCCCTTCCGCCCTTTATCTCCACAACACTGTATTTCTTTGAGGGCGAGGCCTCAAGAGCCAGAGTGGCCGTTATTTTCCACGGCTCAGAGAACCACACAACGAGATAGTTCATGCCCCTTTCTTTCAGTTCGAACTTTACATATATGCCCTTCTTCCAGTCCTTCTCAACCTTCATATCCGAACGGGAAACGAAGGTCCTGCAGTTGGGACACCACTGAGATATGCCTTTGAACCTCCCGAGCAGCCCCCTCTCGTTGAGCTCCTTGAACGTGAACCACACACTATCCATATACTTTGTCTCTATCGGGTCATAGGGTCGCTTCCAGTCCATCCAAATTCCCATATCCAGCATGCTCTCCGCAATCTTTCCTTCGAGCTCTTTGGCCTCCTTCTTGCACTGGTTTATGAAGGACTCCGGATTGCTTCCAATTTCCTCGGAGGATATTCCCAAAGCATGAATGGCCGCTGCCTCAACCTCCCCGGCATAACCCTCTATTCCGGGAGTATCACGGACATTGTTCCCGCGCATCCTGAGATATCTGATGAACGCATCCTTCATTATCATTGAAAACAGCCTTGAAGGATCGCTTGAATCCCTGGTTTCATGCAGGGAATCCAGCACATAAATGTCCTTACCATGTGAGCGCTTTTCGCGGGAGCGCTCATAAGCCTTTTTCTCCTCCCAGAGTGTCCTTATCTCATTTTCTGTCCGTTTCGGAGAATACCTTGATGGAATCTTGCGGCTCATCTTATCGCCGCACCATACACTTCATCTATTAAATTTCTTTTGAGTGAAAACGGAAGAAGTCGAGGATTGTTAAAGGGCTTTATTTCTTCATCAGCCTCTGCTGTATGGCAGAATACTTCTCCTTTATGCTTTTCTCCTGCCTTTCCATGGATTTTATCCTGACCTCCAGGGTCTCCTTTTTCTCCAGCAGTTCATTCTTCAGCGCTTCGATGTCCTTCACCCTGAATGAAAGGTTTCCGACGTTCTTGTATATCACTCCGTCAGGACCTGCCTTTTCGACCTCTTCTATTGTTATCTCCATCTCTCTCAGCTGAGTCTCCAGCTGGTACTTCTGAGTGGTTATGCTCTGCAGCTGCTGCTGGAGCTGCTGTGCTTCCATGATGTCGTTCTGCATCTTCGGACTGAGTTCCATTTCATTCCTCCTTATCTTCATCTATAGCATTTACTGCGGATGATGCCGCAGCTATGTATCGGAGCGCTGATGAGAGCGATGCTCTCAGGGCCGTGGCATCCTCGGCCTCTATCTCTATAATCGTTGCGTCCCCGTCAATGCGCACGTTCAATTCGCTCCTGTCAATCTTATCGCTCATTTCGGGAGAAAGCGCGTCCAGGAGTGAAGCCAGCCCTTCGACTCTTATTCGAGCGCCGTGCATCTATCTCGCCAGAAGCCGCTTCTTTATGTTTGGTCTCTTCTTGTAGAATATCTTCGATCCGCAGTACTTGCAGCGGAGACCCACTTTATTCATCTCGCTGCTTTCGATATCCCTCTTGCATACTGCGCATACATACTGACTCATACGGATTCCTCTTTGGCCTCTTTCTTCCAGTCAGCTCTGACGAAAGGATAGTATGCCCCGCCAGCAAACTTGTATCCACATTTCTTGCATTCCCATATGCCTGTGCTCACCCTTCTGACACTCTCATGCTCACAGCGAGGGCAGACATAGCGGGCGGCCTTCATAGAATCTATCTTTCCGAGGCTGCGCCTTATCTTAACTCCGTATCTTGTACCGTATTTGCCGGATGCACCGACCTTCTTCGTTCTTTTGGCCATTGGAATGCCTCCTTAGAGTGATTTCATCAGGATATCTCTCAGCTCGTTGCCCTTCTCTGTGGCTTTCCTGACAATATCCTGGATTTCGGCGTAGCTGAATCCTCCATTTAAACCTTTCTGCATTGCCCTGACCCTTCCTTCCGGATCCGTGGAAACAGAAAGTCTTGCATCCGCCACTGTTTCCTCGTCAAGTGCCGGGTCAACGAGTATGACATCCTTTATCTTCACGAATGTGCTCATTATTGGGTAGTTATTTATGGGCATTGGGAAGTCCTCTCCGAGGTCATAGTCAGGGTATTGGTCTGCGAACTGTGAGGCGGGTACGGTGGCGCTCGCCAGCGCTGCCATTGCGGCCAGAGCCGCTGCATCAAAGAGGTTGCCGTCGTAATCCAGTATATGCACATCTATGAACATTATCCATACCAGTTCTCCTTCTTTTATGCAGAGTTTTTCCATATCCACTGCATGACCTTCCCTGAGACCTCTGTCAACAACCCTTGAAAGCTCTATTGACTCTGCATCTGGTGGTCCGCTCTCGAACGTGGGTGACGCCATGGGTATAAGCTCTGCATTCGTCGTCATGACACCGACATTAGGCGTGTCCGGGAAGGGAGATCCTATGGTCATCTTTATCCCCGCAAGAACGTCAGTGTTCCCGATATGAACCCTTGCGGAGCCTTCTGCGCTCTGTATCACATTGGTCTCTATGCTCACCTTCCTGTATTCGTCATATCCTCTTCCGTCTATCCTCTTTCCTTCTTCGAGACTGTTGTAGATATAATCCCTCAGTATCTCTGAAACTACCTTATTGCCGCTCATCACTGCACCCCCTCTATTTCTTCCGTCTCTTCGCGGGCTATCATCTCGTACCTCTTTCTGAGGGCCTCCTTCTGAAGGCCGTAGATGTACTTTGCAGCGTCCATTGACATCTCCATGGCCTTGAATAGCTCCTCCTGTGTCATGTCACCGTCCATCTGAAGAAGCACTATCTCGCCTGTCCGTGGTATGTATCCCATTGGGACATCGGCCTGACCGTAGTTGTCCTCTTCCTTTCCGAGGTCGAGGACTACGACATCATCAACCTTTCCGGATGCGACTCCGACCACAAGGTCCTTCATCGGTATGCCTGCGTCAGCCAGAGCAACTGATGCTGCCGTCAGGCCTGCACACCGCGTACCGGCATTTGCCTGCAGAACCTCTATGAAAACATCTATGCTTGACCTGGGAAATAGCTCTGTCATAACAACATGCTCCAGCGCCTCGGACGTTATCTTTGATATCTCGACCGACCTCCTGTCCGGTCCGGGCCTCTTCCTGTCGCCGACCGAGAAAGGTGCCATATTGTATCTGACCTGAACAATGGCCTTATTTGACTTCTGAAGGTGCCTGGGATGAGCTTCCCTCGGTCCATAAACAGCTGCGAGTATCTTGTTCTTTCCCCATTCTACATATGCCGAGCCATCAGCCCTTTTCAGGACTCCGGCCTCTATCTTTATTGGTCTCAGTTCTTCGGGCTTTCTTCCGTCAATTCTCAGCCCGTTCTTGTCTATCAATTCAATATCCATCTTCATACCCATTTCTATTCCTCCTTACTTAAAATTCCTATCTCCTTGCTTTCTTTCTCCAGAAATTCCCTCACTCTATCGGTAAGTCCTATCGTATGTGCGTTATTGTCTATCATATTTATCGCCCTCATAGCAAGGGCAATTCCGTCAACATCTCCGTCTATCCATATCCTTCCGTTCTGGCCCACGAATATCCTGCACTGTGTGTATTCTTTCAGGATGTTTATCATGGAACCTCCTTTTCCTATAACTCTAGGAACTTTGTATGCGGATATCTCCATTATGCTTCCACCGGTGAGCTTTCTCAGGCCCTGCTCCTTCATTGTGACCTTGACATGCTTTGCTTCATCTATTCCTGCCACCTTGAGGAGAACCACATCACCAACCTTCAGATATTTTCCGGTATCACCGAAATCCACCTTCCAGGGGACCTCATTAACGTGCAAAGGCGCCGGGTACGGGGAATTTATATCGACAAGCCATGAGTTCGCACTCATCTCCTCCACTATACCGATCACCTTGTCCCCGAACTTTGGCATATAATGCCCCTTCAATGGAAAGACATTCACATAGTTCCTACTTATATTTTTTATGCCCATCTGGGCCGCATATATCTTTCCATCCTGTGCATATGCACCTGTTCCGGGCCTCATATCTCCTTCTGCTATGAGGTCTCCGGGCAACACAAGTTCCCTTTTCACTTCAATACTTTCTTCGCTCATTGTATCACGCTCTTAACTCAATTATTTAAAATTTTTGTTTCAATCTCCCCTTTGCTCTTCTTTCCTATTTTATCCAGAAACTCAACCTGCAGGCCTGCAGGCATCTCAACAACGCCTATCCACGAACCGTTGGGCTGCCATTCCTCTTTTATTATGGTGCCGTAAGAGACAATATCCCCGTAGATCTTTCCATATACATCGCCTGAGGCATGAACAGCTATTCTGACCTTTTCGAACCTTATGGGTATTATTGGCTTTATGGCATTGAGAACCGTTTGAACCTGCTTATCCGCCGCTTTGAATGGGTCTATATGCACATGGGCCTCCTCCATCGCAGCTTCTATTCTCGATGGAGGGTGAGGTGTCCTTGTCTGCGGATTTATGGCATTCCTTGCTATTTCCGCAACTATCTGTCTCTTCTTTTCCTCCTGCATCTTCCTTCTCTGGTCGGTGGTGAGCTGGACATCGCCTTTCCCTATGATGGCCCGTGCAACCTCATTTACATCTGTGGTTCCGAAGACCTTCTTTATCATATCCTCGGATGCGCGGTCGCCTTTATGTGCATCCCTGAACACCTCTTCGGCAGCCATATACTGAAGGACGTCCTCAATCCTGCCTTCCCTTATGTCCTCAACGGCATCCGGGTCTATCAGGATTTCAAAGCGCTCTCCATGGCTCTCGAGCCTTGCTATTACGGCATCGTCAAGGCTTACCATCTCAATCTCCTTTGGATTCCCCGGATTTTCCCTTTCCAAGGACCTTATTTATCATCCTGCCAACTTCTTTCATCGAGTACTTTGAAAAGTTCTTTCCTTTCTGGATAACACCTATTTCAACGGAGATCGGATTGAGTTCCTCATCGTTGGCCTTCTGTAGGGCTTTCAGACCGAGAGATATGGCCTCATCCTTCTTCATACCCTCTTTCCACTCCGCCTCGAGGACCTCCATGACCGCATCCTTGCCCGCACCGATGCTGGTGGCTCTGTAGCCGAAGAGAGCTCCGCTCGGGTCCGTCTCATAGAGTTTAGGACCATCATCGTCGATTCCCGCGATGAGCAATGCTATTCCAAAGGGCCTTACACCGCCATACTGGGTGTACTGCTGCTTGTAATCGCATATCTTCCTTGCCAGAGCACTGGTTAGTATGGGCTCGTCATATGTTACCCTGTTTATCTGTGCCTGGACCCGAGCATAGTCCACGATTATTCTCGCATCTGCCACAAGGCCAGAGCATGAAACCCCTATATGTCCATCAATCTCGCATATCTTTTCAACCGAATCCGGGTCTATCAGCCTGGAACTCAGCCTTTTATCGGCAATAAGCACGACGCCATCCTTGAATGTTATTCCGATGGTCGTTGTACCTCTGGTCACTGCCACACGCGCATATTCCACCTGGAAAAGGCGCCCGTCGGGGGAGAATACCGTTATCGCTCTATCATAAGCCATCTGTCCTGCCTGCATTCAAATTCACCGGCGGCTCATCATTAAAGGGGATATAAAGTTTTGTGAAAAAGAGGGGTAAAGGGATAAAGGGTTTGAAATCATTCGTATGCGATTTCTCCGAACTCGGATTCGTCCAGTCCCATCTTCTCCTCTTCCTCGCTAACCCTCAGCTGTGTGATCTTTCCTATTATATAGAGGGCGACATAGGTGAAGAGGAAGGCGTATATTGAGACAAAAATGACCGCTGCGGCTTCCTTGCCAAAGAAGGCTGCTCCACCGTAGAGAAGCCCGTTCGCTCCGTTCGGATTTACCGATGTGGTCGCAAATATTCCCAGCAGAAACACCCCCAGGAATCCACCCACGCCGTGGACACCCCATACATCCAGAGCGTCGTCCCATCCACGGCTGTTTTTGAATTCCACTGCGAGATAGGAGACCAGCGATGCGGTGATACCTATTATCATCGCACTCTGAAGGGTTACATATCCTGCAGCCGGTGTTATGGTGGCAAGCCCTGCTACCGCACCCGTCAGGAAACCGAGTGATTTGGGCTTTCCTGCCCTTATGACCTCTATTATGAGCCATGTTATTGCTGCAAAAGATGCGGCTATATCTGTGTTCAGGAAGGCTATGGCGGTTACCTCATCCACACGCAGCTCGCTTCCGGCATTGAAACCATACCAACCGAACCAGAGAAGTGCGGTTCCGAGAGCGACCATGGGTATGCTGTGCGGACCCGGCTGAACGAACTTCCTCTTTCCGATGAAGAACACCGCTGCAAGTGCTGCAAAGCCCGCACTGGCATGAACGACTATTCCTCCTGCGAAATCCAGGACTCCCCACTGTGCAAGGAATCCTCCGCCCCATACCCAGTGGGTGAGCGGGAAATAGACGAAGAGGAGCCATGCAGTCAGGAATATCATGTATGCCCTGAACTTTACCCTGTCGGCGAATGCACCGGTGATGAGGGCCGGTGTTATAACCGCAAACATCATCTGGTATGCGATGAAAAGTATCATCGGTATCTGTTCGTTTCCTGGGAAGGGCATACCAACAGAGATGTTGTTCAGGAAAAGATAGTCAGCGCCACCTATTATTCCGTGCACGTCATGTCCGAATGCCATTGTGAAACCCACTGTGACCCATAGAATTGTCGTCCATCCCAGAGATACAAAGCTCTGCATCATTATGGTCAGTGTGTTCTTTCTTCCTACAAGGCCACCGTAGAAAAATGCCAGACCCGGCGTCATGAGCATGACCAGGCTGGTGGCCACAAGCATGAATGCTGTGCTTCCTGTATCGAATGCCATATTATCACCTTTGAGAGCCCGTATTCGAGAATACATCATAAAGCTTTTGCAGAAACAGAAGAAATATGTGAGCATATATGGGTATTATGAGACAAATCTGCCACAATACGGAAAATCAGAGATATAAAAGCGAAAAATCGGGGAATTATCTCAGACACAGGAAAGGATTTTCTTGGTAAAAACCCTGAAAAGAAGCAAGCGATCACACATTGCTTTAGAAGGAGATGGTCCCGGCTCCCGGATTCGAACCGGGGGCCTGCGGATTTCGGCGGATTCCGGATTGCTCCGGTGACACACTACAGTCCGCCGCTCTAGCCAGACTGAGCTAAGCCGGGATATTTCGCACTAAACAGGGTGCCGTATTTGTATTTTTCTGATATCTTATGCCCGGATACAGATGATATAACTCAGTTTTAGGAATGCTTAAATAGGTTATATAGATGGAAAAACGGTGATATCCTTGAAGCTCGTGAAACAGTTGCTTTCCGGATTTGCGGTCCTCCTCCTCATGAGTACTATAGTGTACGCTTCCATGCCTGCATCCGCACAGAGCTCGAATGGAGACCTTGTAATCTATGCCTATGACAGTTTCGCGTCATGGGGGCTCAAAAATGCAACAATACCTGAATTCGAGCAGATGTACGGGGTGCATGTGGAGGTGAGAACATACGGAGATTCCGGACAGGTTCTGGGAAAGGCAATAATGGAGAAGAAGGACCCGCAGGCGGATGTAATAATAGGCGTTGACAACTCGCTTCTGCAGAAGGCTCTGGACAACGATGTCTTTGAGCCGTATACTCCTGAGAACATGAGTTCCATACCCAAAGAGCTTGACTTCGACCCGAGCCACCATGTGGTCCCCTTCGATTACGGGTATGTTGCGCTCGTATACAACAAATCCCAGGTGAGCCAGCCTCCACAGACGTTCGATGATCTGATAAAGCCCGAGTGGAAGGGAAAGATAATACTTGAGGACCCGAGGACATCCAGCACGGGGATGATATTTCTTTTATGGAGCATAGCTGCCAATGATAATCACTTCAATTCTTCATACTGGACAAAACTGTCAAAAAACTCCCTGACAATAACATCAGGGTGGGACAGCGCATATGAGATGTTCACCGCAGGAGAGGCACCGATAGTGGTGAGCTATGCCACGGATCCTGCATACTGGGTCGAATACTACAACAGCACGAACTACGGGGCATCATTTCTGAAGGTCAACGGAAAATATGCCGGTTATCTGCAGATCGAGGGGATAGGTGTGGTGAAAGGCGCAAAACACCGGGAACTTGCAGAGAGATTCGTAGACTTCGCAATATCCCCGCAGTTCCAGAAGAAAATCCCACTCACCAACTGGATGTTCCCTGTAAATTCGAACGCAGCTCTACCAGACTGCTTCAGATATGCGGTAAGGCCGGAAACGAACCTTACGATACCTGCAAAGATTCTTGCCGAAAAGCACGATGAATGGCTACAGGAATGGCAGAGCGCCATATCTTCCGGAGGGTCCTCCAACAGCCCATCACTACCTGCGGCATGGATACTTCTGGCAATTCTGGCAGCTATCTTCGTCACCGGGGAGAGAAGGAAAAGATGAATAGGAGATCTCTTTTTCTCATCCCTCTTATTTTTCTTCTTGCCTTCTTCGCATATCCTGTGGTATCTCTGCTTTATCTCGGGCTGTGGAACGGCGGTGCCACGCTCTCATATCTGAAAGAGGCCTTTGAGCAGTACAGACACGTGATTGGATTTACCGTCTATCAGGCATTTCTCAGTTCGATACTGACACTCTGCATAGGGCTGCCGGGTGCCTATATCATGGGCAACTATGCCTTCAGGGGAAAATCCCTGATTAAAGCCATAAGCACCGTTCCGTTCATACTCCCATCCATAATCGTTGTTCTGGGATTCCTCGCTCTTTTCGGTAACCGTGGTCTTATCAATCATCTTCTCGAACCTTTCGGCATCCATATCAGAATACTTTACAGCCTGACTGCGATACTCCTTGCCCACGCCTTCTATAACTTTCCGATAGTGATTCGCATGGTCGGCTCGGCATGGGAGAACATGGATTCTTCTTACGAAGATGCGGCCGCATCTCTCGGTGCAGGTCCATGGAAAAGATTCCTGTATGTTACGCTGCCCCTGCTTGCCCCCTCGATGGTCTCCGCATTCACACTAGTATTCGCATACTGCTTCATGTCCTTTGCCATAGTCCTCATACTGGGGGGGGCTCAATATGCAACCATAGAGGTGGAAATATACGTCCTTGCGACCGTTCTGATACAGCCTCACATGGCGAGCGCTCTCTCAATAATACAGATTGCAATATCTCTGATATTCATCTGGACCTACACGCATTTCGGCAGGAATGGGGCCTCAGGAATCAGAAGGATGAAAAAAATAAGGGGATTTTCACCTGCCAGTGTGTCTGTTCTAGTCTATTCAGCAATTATCTCATTCTTCATACTTGGGCCCATGCTATCTGTGGTCTACTATTCCTTTGTCACGGGCTGGGGCGGTTCCTTCACCCTTCACTGGTACAGGCTTCTATTCTCCGAAGGAGCATCATCCGTTATAGGGATAAGGCCTATAAGGGCAATAGGCAACTCGCTGTTCTTCGCTTTTCTCACTGTTGTCATAACGGTGCCTCTTGCGCTCTTATCATCCTTCTGGGCAAAGGAACATGGGAAATGGGTGCCTTTGATCATGGTATCTGTGGCAGTATCCTCGGTAACACTTGGCTGGGCTTACATCGGGGCATTTCTTAAAACCGGGATATACGAAAGCTGGCCAATCATAGCTCTGGCACACTCGATTATAGCATTCCCTCTGGTGTTTCGCTCGGTCTATAATTCGGCGGTTTCGATGGATGATGACCTCAGAAATGCCGCCAGAAGCCTCGGTGCCGGACCCATCAGGGCATTCCTATATGCTGAACTTCCCCAAATACGCCCCGGAATGCTTGTGGGCGCGACCTTTGCGTTTGCCATATCTCTGGGTGAGTTCGGAGCGACCCTCCTCCTCTACCGTCCGGAATACACGACAATGCCTATTGCAATATACAGGATACTCGGTACTAGAGCGTTCGGGAGCGCCGCTGCCATGTCGGTTGTCCTTATGCTTCTGGCAGGCATATCCTTTTTATTGATTGACAGGATTGGTGGCTCACAGGAAAGGAGCGCATTCTGATGCGAATAAAACTGGAAAAGATAACCCGGAACTACGGAGAAATCCCGGCACTTCGAGGAATAAGCCTGGAAGTGAATGACGGAGAGATTATGACCGTTCTCGGGCCCAGCGGGTGCGGCAAAACAACCATGCTTAGGATAATAGCCGGGCTTCTGGAACCTGATTCCGGCAGGATATTCTTCGGAGAAAGGGACGTCACCGCTCTTCCTCCCGAAAAAAGGAGGGTCGGAATGGTGTTCCAGAACTATGCGCTCTTTCCCCACATGGATATCTCCGAAAATATCGGCTTCGGCCTGCGGATGAGAGGATCAGATAAGGGGCATATCCGTAAAAGAGTGGAAGAGGCTCTCTCTCTCGTAGGTCTGGATGGCTATGAAAAAAGGATGCCATCCGAACTCTCAGGTGGCGAGCAGCAGAGGGTTGCCCTTGCCCGAGCCATTGCGCCCGAGCCAGATATACTTCTCCTTGATGAGCCGCTGTCTGCACTGGATGCCGGGCTGAGGATATCCCTTCGCCATGACATACGCTCCATACAGAGAGAACTCGGTATAACCACGATTTACGTAACTCATGACCGGGATGAGGCCATGGACATAAGCGACAGAATAGCGGTTCTCAACAGGGGCAGACTTGAACAGGAAGGAGAACCGGAAGAGATATACCGCAGGCCTGTAAATCCTTTTGTTGCGAGATTCCTTGGAGATGCCAATCTTATAAATGTAAATGTAACAAATGGTACGGCAAGAACACCATTCGGCAATTTCAGGGGAGATTTCGAGGGCAGGGGCTACCTTTTCTTCAGACCCGGAGACTGTACGATATCGGATGATGGCATGGATGAGGGTATTGAGGTTGAGGTCATATCCTCCAGAATCCGCAGTGGGCTGCTGGAAATTACGGTTAAATACGGAGAAGAGCGCATAAAGCTTCATGAGAAGGAATCTCTTGCTCGAAAATATGATATAAGGCCCGGAAAAAGGATCAAAGTTCGAATCGATACAGATGCGATAATCCTCTTAAAACCATGATTTCGGTACAAAATCTTTTTAAAGATGGGGAAATTGGAGATGATACTTGAACAGGAGGATATCTGATGATTGAAGCAACACTCAGCGTGACACTTGGAGATAGCTGGATAAAGGATATCATATTGAAGCATGATGTCATTATAAAGTTTCTCGGATGGATACCCGCCACGGACCGGGATGGTGGGAAGAGCCTCGTTGAGATAAAGGGGAGAAGCGAGGTACTGGGCGATGTCTCGGAATCACTGAAGGAGAATCCATTCATATGCAATATACAGATGTCGAAGGTTGGAAAAGATGTGCTTCTGGGAGAAATAAAGGTAAATCAGTGCTCCATATGCAAGGCGATAGTGGGTAGCGACTGCTTCCTTACGTACGGGACGACGACCAGCAGCGGCTCACTTCTGCTTACCATAGTGAGCCCGGACAGAAGGAACATAAGGGATTTCATAGAAAAACTGGAGACGGAGGGATGCGAAGTAAGCATCCTTTCACTGAGGGATCCCGAAGAGGAGGGCATACTCACGGAAAGACAGGAAGAGATCCTGAGAACAGCGTATGAAATGGGTTATTTCGAATATCCAAAAAAGGTTAACATCAAGGAACTCTCGGAGCATCTCGGCCTGTCCATATCAACCCTCTCAGAAACCCTGAGGAAAAGCGAAAAAAAGGTTCTTGAGTATTATTTATCAAGGAAATAGGCGTATTCTCTGCACATCCGACACACCTAGGCGACTGCCTTCCTTTTTGAGCTCTATTATGGCCGCATTCCCGTCCTTTGCAGCGCCTGCATTGACGAAAACGGTTTCACCGATACGCTCCACACCCGGGCTCTCGTGTATGTGACCAAAGACATGCAATACCGGTCTGTACTTCTCCACAACCTTTCTTATGCTCTCACTCCCGCCGTGATGGCCGAAGGTCGTTCTGTCGAGGATTCCTACAGGTGGGGTGTGGGTTATCAGTATGTCCGAACCCGGAAGCAGAGAATCCAGAAACGTATAGATGTTCTCTTCGCTATATGTGAACAGGGTGCCAAAAGGCAGAGGATTTGATGCGCCGAGACCAGAGAACTGCATGCTGTTCATCTCGAAGCGCCTGCCGTGAGCGCTCTCAGTCCCTGTTTCCTCGAAGACATCAACTATATCCGGATGGTCACAGTTACCTGGAACAGCCACCTTTCTAACAGGTATTGCAGACAATATCTTCTTGGCCTCATCCTTTCCTCCGAAATTGGTTATGTCTCCGGCAACGATGACCATGTCCACATCCCTGCGCTCTGCCTCCGTTCCCGCTCTCTTCGCCGCATCAATGGAACCGTGTATGTCCGATATCAGCATGAACCTCGTACAATCACCTCAGAAAAAGCTGTCCAGAGTGACCGTCTTTATCCTTTCGTTATCGAAGAGCGCCTCCATGTTTTTGATGAGAACGTCTATCCTCTGCCTCATGTAGGGTGAGACGTTGTAATCCATTGCGAGTTTTCTCGTTCTTTCGGCATATTTCATAACGCTCTTCTCGTGCACGGTCATGGTCAGAGTGTTTCCGCATTCACACCTTCCCGATAATGGGGGACGCCTGTACTTTCTCCCGCATTTGGTGCACCTGAAGGACTGAGTGGCAAAGGCCCTCATGTTTCCAATCATATCCGGAAGAAAATGCGTTGATATAACACGCTCTGCAACATAGCTCTCATCCACGGAGTCGAGCATCCTTGCAAGCTTCATCTGGGCCGTAAGTTTGTCGTCCATATCTCCTATGCGAGTATAGTTCGATACCACTGGCCCGACAGATATGTCGCTGGTATCATGAGTGAAATAAAGACCTTCATACTGTCCCGCGGTTCCTATCCTTTTTTTCACTATATCCATCATGTCAAGAACCTCCTTCGGGTCTGCATACTCCAGGGTTTTTCTGTAGAACTCCAAAGGATAGCGCTTCATGAGGTCAACATTGTGGGCCTCCTTGTCTATCTCATCCGGTATTATCTTCGTGGTAAGGACGAGGGGTGCATCCATCAGGCCTCCTCTGCTGGAAGGAAGGAACTTCCTTGAGAAATTGATAAGACCGTCTAGGAGAAGCATCACGGAATCCTCATCTCCATCGCAGTTCCTTCTCTTTGCAGTGTGAAAATAGGGATGTGCAAGGCCCATATTCGTATCTGTATATCCTATTATCCTTGCCAGAACGCCTCCCGATGTATGCGGCGCCAGTCCGACGACGAGCTTTCCTATCAGGTCATCCTCCTTTTCAGCCCTGTAAAATCTATCCATTCCGTAAATCTCCTCCAGCTCGTCATCAAGGAACTTTGATACCTTCACGAGATACTTTCCGGCCCTTCTGGGCAGGATTACATCCTGAGGGAATATCTCCACTATCTGCTCCTCGCTCTCCAGCGGGTTTCCCTCCCAGTCCGTGGTATACCCAAGCTCCTTCGCTTTCTCCACGCTTATCCCTATCTCTCTCGGCCTGAAATGCGTGAGAGGTACATCGGTCATATCGAACCTGCATGTGCCGTCCTTAAAGACATATACGTCGTTCTTTGCCCTGAGTATGCCTTTTTCAAGCGGTTCAGGCATCTTTTCACCGGACATCATGCCCTTTACGGCCTTCACCTTATCCGGCATCCTTTCGCCCAGATTTGTGAGAGCCTTCACAACCATGGATGCAAGGTCCAGTTCGATGTATTCTGTCTTTCCGGTATACTCTGTCGGAGACCCGCATTTCGGACAATATGGCTGAGGAAATTTCAGAATCATTCCACAATCCGGGTTTGTGCACTTTCTTATGCCCAGCTCAACCTTATTTGAGTTTGCAGCCTCATCTGTCTTTACCTTTCCAAATGAGGTCTGCATCCTTCTTCCGCCGTTCTTCATTGCCTCCTCCAGAAGCCTCTGCTGACCACCTGCGTTTCCGATTGGAAAGAGCGAATGTACGGGAGGGTCCATCTTACGCTCCTTTGCCTTCTCCGGCCTTCCCATCCTCGCACCTATGCGTGTGGGTGCCCTCTCCATTATCCTTACGCCTGAAAGTGACGAGACTATCTCCACCGTCCGCTCTCCGTCGGGAACTTCTCCTTTAGCTGGATTCAGGGTGAGATAGAGGGCCTTTCCCTTCTTTATTACAAAGCTTCCGTTCCTCACCAGATGATGGGCTCCGAGCCTTATCAGTATCTCTTTTATCCCGTCATCAGCAGGTATGCTCAGTTCCTCTCCTTCAGGCTGAAAACCTTCAATATAGTCTCTGAGTGCGATGACATCCTCCTTCGATATGTCATGCCAGAAGAAGTTGAACTTCGGGTGAAGGGGCGTGTCCGTATCCTTTGCAAATGAGAATGCCCTCTCGGAATCCCATTCTTCGTGGCCTTCGGGTATCTTTCCGGTCTTCTCCTCCACTTCAAGCTCCCACCACTCGGTGCTGAATGATGCTGGCATAAGTGGATGGTTGTTCTCAAGGAACTCCCCGTATGCAACCAGTATCTCTCCCACGTCGGGTATCCTCTTTATGCTTTCCCGAACCTTCTTGGCCTCTTTGACCGTATTTATCTGGATGAAATCACCGTTCACCAGAACGACGCTCGGGCCTTCTATGGTATCGCATGGCGTTACAACCCCTGCCTTTCCCGGCCTCTCTATCTTTATCTGAGTTCCCAGAGCAGGGAATTCCCCCAGTATGTACATCGTTGCTGGATGTATGGCGGTTGCGGCAACTCCTGTTGTCCTCGCCCTTCCGTATCTCAGGCGAAAGCCTCCGACAGCGCTCGGCCCCGCGAACACAGGCCTTCCGGCCAGAACATCCTTTATGAACTTGTAGTTCGGGCCAACCTTCTTTTCACCCTTCTTCTTTCCCTTTCCGAACCTTTCCACATACTCCCCGATGAAATCCCATCCGTCCATGTTCAGGGCATCCACATGCTTCTTCAGCTTGCTCGCCTTCAGACACATTCCCTCGGCTATGACAAGACAGGCACCACCTCTTACACGATTTGTCTCTATGCGGGGAAGGTCCCTGTGCCCGGATACCTCCACATCCTCTGTTCCCTCTCCGTCTATGCATATCGGGCAGTTTCGGACTATCAGGTCGACCTCCTCTGATGATGGCTTGTACTGCAGGTGCTGGGCCCTTTCGTAGAGTGGTATCTCCTCCTTATATCTCTCCACCTCGTCGTCACTGGGCTTGTATCTGTCTATACCGAGTTCTCTGCGCACCACATCCGCTATAAGAACGCTCATTGCCTGTCCAGTGCCTCCCGCGGACCTTATTGGCCCTGCAAAGAATATGGAGACATAATCGCTTCCGTCGTCGTTCTTTCCCAGTTTCACATTTATTATACCTTCGAGCGGAGCAACAAGGATTCCCTCTGTAAGAACCGCAAGGCCAAGCCTGACCGCAGTGTCTATTGCCTTTTCCACACCTATGCCCTTTTTGAGAAGTTTTACGGCCTCCTGCTTTGCAACCTCCAGAGCCACGCGCTCCCTGTTTCCCAGTTCTGCTGTCAGCCTTCTTATCTCATCTGCGATGCCTTCAACAGGATAGCCCTGCTGGACAAGGAGCTTCTCCACACGCATGGCAAGATCTATGGCACGCGGTATCTCCACCTCTTCCGAGGGGTCTATGTGCATGGCCCTCGCCTTTCCGGCAATCTCATACGCCCGGGACACCCCGTCCTCCATTTCGTCAAAGTATCTTTCAATTCTTTTCGAATATGCGCCCATTCCTCATCATTCTCCTGTTTTTCTTCTGTTCCAACCCTTACCTGTTTCACCGTATTAAAGCTTATCTACGGCGTATTTACAGTATATAAACTGGATATAGAAATAAACATTCATATGAGACTGCCCTCCGTAGAAAAGTAATTAAATACATCGCTTATGCAGGGTGCGTGATAGCATGAAGGTGACATTCAGCATAATAAAGGCAGATGTCGGAGGATGGCCGGGGCATTCCCTCGTTCATCCCAGGCTGATAGAAACGGCCGAGAAGGAGATGGAAAAGGCGAAGAAGAAGGGAATCATAAGGGATTTCCATGTTACTCATGTGGGAGACGACCTTGAACTGATAATGACGCACACAAAGGGGACTGACAACAAGCAGATACACGAACTCGCATGGAAGACCTTTGAGAAGGCCACAGAAGTGGCAAAAGAACTGAAGCTCTACGGAGCGGGGCAGGACCTTCTGAGCGATGCATTTTCGGGAAACATAAAGGGCATGGGTCCCGGAGTTGCGGAGATGGAGTTCGAGGAAAGGAAGGGAGAGCCTGTCATAGCCTTCATGATGGACAAGACAGAACCCGGTGCCTTCAACCTTCCGATATACAGGATGTTCGCAGACCCGTTCAACACCCCCGGACTGGTGATAGACCCGAGTATGCACAGGGGATTCACCTTCGAGATATGGGACATAATGGAGCACAAGAAGGTCTTCATGAACACTCCCGAGGAGACCTATGATATACTTGCGCTAATCGGAGCGAAGTCGAGGTTCGTCATAAAGCGCGTCTATTCAAGGAACAGCGACAAGTTCGCAAAGGACGAGCCCGTTGCAGTGGTTTCAACCGAGAAACTGTATCAGATAGCTGGCGAATATGTAGGAAAGGACGACCCTGTTGCAGTTGTGAGGGCACAGAGCGGACTTCCGGCTCTTGGAGAGGTCCTTGAGCCCTGGGCGTTCCCGCACCTCGTTTCAGGATGGATGAGGGGCAGCCACAACGGCCCGATAATGCCTGTCGGAATAAAGAATGCGAAGTGCACGAGGTTCGACGGCCCGCCGAGGGTGGCGGCGCTCGGATTCCAGGTCGCGAACGGAACTCTCGGAATGCCCGCAGACCTCTTCGACGACCCTGCATGGGACTACACGAGGAACAAGGCGCAGGACATCGCGGAGTACATGAGAAGGCACGGGCCCTTCGAGCCGCACAGGCTTCCGCTGGAGGACATGGAATACACTACCCTCCCCGGAATAATGAAGGAACTCGGGCCGAGGTTCCAGAAGCTCTAAACCCCTTCGATTTTTCCTTTTATTTCAGGGATTTCCGTTTCTCCTCTTTTTCGTGTATGATATCAAAGCCACGGATATCAGGGCGATCCCGATGAGGTATGCTGGCAATGGCGTGTCCTCGGTTTGCTGGGTGGGAGCGCTCTCGGAGTTGTCCAGACAGACCACATAGATATCGTCACCGCTCATCTCGCTCACAAGTATCTCCAGCTTTCCGTCCGAATCAACATCCGCGACGACCAGCGCTGATTCAGGAGTGTCGCCATTGAGATGGTATGACCATTTCTCCGAGCCGTCATTCGAATCCAGACAGACCAACCTGTGGCCTGATTCGGAACCGTTGAAGAGCTCCAGAAGGATGTCCTTCGTTCCATCTCCGTCAATGTCTGCGATGACCGGATACATGAAACGGTGCCCGGAAAGGCCTGTTTTCCACAGTATTTTGCCATCTCCACCTATGAAGTAGAGGTATTTTCCGATGTCTCCCATGACGATGCCCTTGCCATCGTAGAGCGCGGCCATGGCCGTGTTGTCCGAAACAAGAGGGCTTTGACCTTCCCACTGGAATGTGATGTTCCAGAGCAGATCCCCATCATTGCTGAAACAGGAATATCCGCTCTCATTTCCGAGGATTATCTCCGGATTTCCGTCACCTGTGATATCTCCTACTAGGAACCTGTCTCCCGAGAAATTTCCGGTCACATTCCATTCCTCGTTCCCGTGTATGTCAAGAGCCATGAGAACTCCGTATTCCGCACCCTTTCCTAAACCGCTCAGGATGATGTCATCGGATGAATCCCCATCAATATCGCCGATACCTGCGCTCACCGCGAACAGAGGGACATCTTTCTTCCAAACAGGCTTGGAATCCGAGAGGTCGAAGAGGATTATGCTACTGTTGCCCACCTGCCATGAGGGAGGCTTGAATGAGGGATATCCGCTGTATATGTCCGGCCTTTCCAGCAGGCCGTAGGCGTTCCCTCCGGAATAGACGATGCCGACCCAGTGGAACCCGTAATATTCGCTGTCCGGGTCGTTGTAGAAATCGAGTGCCCATACGGGTTTCTTCTCGCCATAAGAGAGCATCATATTGGGGTCGTCGGAACCCTCGAGGGTGTTCCATTTGTCCTTTATCTTAACCAGGGAAAGTACGGGAGGATAAACCGAGGAATTGCCCTCGTAGAATGAAGAATCGGTGTAGTTCCAGACAACATTACCGTTCTCCCCGTCGAGCGCCACTATGCGGTTCTCAGCGGAACATACGACCTCGTTCCTTCCGTCACCGTTGATATCCGCTACAAAGTTCCAGTTAAATGAGGCGAGGCCCTCATTCACAGGCCCGAACCTCCACTTCTCCACAAGGTCCCCGTCCTTCATATCTCCAACGCCTTCCACAGCGCTGGTATTTCCACCGTCATGCCTCTTCTCAGGCCATGCCCCACCAGCCCCAAGCACCGGAGCAGAGAGGAGTATGAAAGCGAGGATCACTACAAACAAAGCCTTTTCCTTCATTTCACCGCCTCATCGGTTCTGTCATGATATATGTATATTTCATATTTAAAGTTATCTGAAATGCTGTTATTGTGGAGCGCTTATTTCAGTCCCACCTTTCTTCCGCTGGCATCCCTCATATAGTTCCCGAACTCGGGCATCTTGAGTATCTCCTTCTCTGTGAATATCGGCCCGTCACGGCACACAAGATACGGCCCTACAGCGCATGAACCGCATAACCCTATTCCGCACTTCATATATCGTTCCAGAGAGAACTGGACCTTCACGCCCATCTCCTGCGTTGTCCTGAAGAAATAGTATAGCATTATCTCGGGGCCGCAGGCATAGACCATGTCAAAGCGCTCCTTTTCCATCAGTTCCTTTGCAAGGTTGGTAACAAATCCATGATAGCCCATGCTCCCGTCGTCCGTCGCAATATGAAGGTCAACGGTTCCTTTGAGGCGCTCCACAAAGACCAGTTTTCCCTTATCTCTGGCACCCAGGGCGAAGAACACTTCGAGCCCATTCTCCACGGCCTTCTCTGCCAGAGGCGCAAGGGAGGCCACTGCGGTCCCTCCTGCGACCATGAGGACCTTTTTTCCCTCAAGGGAATACGGCCTTCCATAGGGGCCTCTTATTCCGATGACATCCCCTTCTTTCATGGCGTGGAGAGCCTCAGTACCCTTTCCGATGCGGTGAACCGTTATCCCCTTCATCTCGCCCATGTAGGATATTGACATGGGCATCTCGTCCACTCCCGGAACCCAGACCATGTAGAACTGCCCGGGCTCTGCAGGAACATCGTCCCTGAACCTGAATGTCTTTACAAGAGAGCTCTCCTCAACGACCTCCAGTATCTCCGCCATCCTAAAGGGCTCAGAGGAGCGCAAGGCCCACGACCTCCTTTATGCACGAGAATCCCTTTTCCCTCATGAACCGCTCCATCTCGTCAGCGATGAGCGACATTGTGTTCCTTCCGCGGTAGTGGAACGCGCTCCCCACCTGAACAGCGCTAGCTCCGGCCATCATGTACTCCATCGCATCCGTTCCTGTTGTCACCCCTCCGACTCCGATTATCGGAATCCTGGCACCCTCCCTTTCAAATGCGGATGCTATCTCATAGACCAGCCTGAGGCCGATGGGCTTTATCGCTGGACCGCTGTAACCACCCACCTTGTTGGCCAGAACAGGCATTCCGGCATCCACATTTATCGCCATTCCCTTAACGGTGTTTATCGCAACAACTCCGGAAGCTCCCGCTTCATAGGCTGCAAGTGCCAGAG
>JALTFR010000046.1 GCA_027006785.1 Thermoplasmata archaeon
ATAAATTATTTAATATTTTTATATTTTTCGAATATCCTAACAACACAGATATATCGGCATTGCCTGTTGTAAGATCTCTTATCACTAGATTTGTGACATTTCCCAGAATAACCTCACCTGCATCAGAGGGAACCGTTGCATTGTTCATATCTACATTCTTGTAATAATAAATTGGGTTTCCGTTTACTGTATTATTTGTGGATATCTCCTGAGTTGTGAAGACAGTAATATTGCCTTCGAGAAGTATGCTATCATTTGTTAGTATATTGCCGTAAACTGTGTTGTTAGATGAAAACAGATAAATACCACACTCAGAGTTATCGTATATGTTATTATTTTTTATGCTATTGTTGCTGGATAGATAGATGCTGGCACCATCTTCTGAGTCGTATATGATATTTTCCTGCACAGTGTTATTACGGGAATACCACAAGATAACTCCGTCCCACGAGTTTCTGTATATAATGTTATTCCGTATGACATTGTTACAGTTTTCTGAAGGATCGTGATGGACAGAGTCGAGTTCAATACCATACTCCGAGTGTCCATATATAGTGTTGGTCTGTATGATATTGTTACTTGAAGAAACGAGGTGGATGCCCTTCCTCGAGTTTTTATAAACACTATTGTCTTGTATGACATTATTTTCTGAAGAAGAAAAACTTATTCCACATCCATCGTTATTGTGTATGGTGTTGTTCCGTAAGGTATTATTTGTTGAGGCGGAAAATTCTACGCCATTTAGTGAGTTATTGTAAATAGCATTATTACATATCATATTATATTCAGAGAAAAAGAGTTCAATACCTTCTTGGGAGTTTCTATACATGGTGTTGTTCTGAATTACATTATTAACTGAATAATAAAGTTCGATACCTTCCTGCGAATTGTTATATACTGTATTGTTCCGAATGGTAGCGTTCTCTACATAATATAACATTATTCCGTAACCATAATTATATGGATATGAAACATATGACACATTGTAAAGGCTGCAGTTCTCAATCACAAAATAGACTGTTGTGTTGCCAATATATATGGCATTCCCATCGCCATACGCATCGATGTCGTAGTCTGAGATGACATATGGATTGCCCTGGCTTCCATCACCAGGCCAACCTTCGCTGGATGCCATAGATGCAAAATCGTCATCGCTGTTTATTCGTATCGGAGAATGGACTGTCTGTTCTGCTGCCTCTACATTCTCGGAAGAGAGAATCAGCAGACCAGCGAATAAACCAGCCAATATCAATGCAACCGCAAATATGCTCGTTATCTTCTTCATCATGGGAACCTTCCTCATTCCTCTCTTATATCAATATCCTTTTTTATCTTTTCGGTGGTCCCTCTCGTTTTACTGCATATATACGCCATTTGTCTGCTAATGTTTGGTGAATGGCATAATATGAGCGTCGCCATCTTAAAAACAGGTTCAACGCTTCCATCTATACTGCATATGGAATCATAACATCGAAGAACGGGACAGCCTATGGATTATGTGAGAGAAAAAGTTTGGTTAAATGGGTTTCCTCACTTCTTCGGGTAGTACTTGTCCAGCCACTCCTTCCTTATCCTCTTCAGTTCCTCCTTCGGAAGTGTGGCCAGAAGTTCCCATGCGAGGTCCAGTGTCTCGTCTATGCTCCTGTCCTCGTCCTTTCCCTGTGCAACGAAGCGCTCCTCAAATATGTCCGAGAACCTCAGGAACGCCTTGTCCCTCTCGGTGAGCGCCTCCTCTCCGACGACCGCTACCAGGTTCCTCAGGTCATTACCCTCTGCGTATGCGGAATAGAGCTGGCTCGCGACATCCGCATGGTCCTCTCTTGTCCTCTCGGCACCTATTCCCTGCTGCATCAGCCTTGAAAGGCAGGCTCCGACAGTGACCGGCGGATATATTCCCTTCCTGTGCAGTTCCCTTGAAAGCACGATCTGACCCTCTGTGATGTATCCCGTGAGGTCGGGTATCGGGTGGGTCATGTCGTCGTCGGGCATCGTGAGTATCGGTATCTGAGTGATGGTTCCCTTCTTTCCGTATATCCTTCCAGCCCTCTCGTAGAGGTTCGCGAGGTCCGTGTACATGTATCCGGGATATCCCCTTCTTCCGGGAACTTCCTGCCTCGCAGCAGCGATCTCCCTGAGCGCCTCGCAATAGTTCGTCATGTCGGTGAGTATGACAAGGACATGCATTCCCTTCTCGAAGGCCAGATACTCGGCCGTGGTCAGTCCCATACGGGGTATGATTATCCTCTCGATCGCAGGGTCGTCCGCAAGGTTCAGGAAGAGTACCGACCTTTCCAGCGCTCCCGTCCTCTCGAAGTCCCTTCTGAAGAAGTTGGCCTCCTCTGCAGTAATTCCCATTGCGACGAAGACGACGGCGAACTCCTCCTTCTCTCCGAGGACCTTCGCCTGCCTCGCTATCTGCGCGGCCAGTTCGTTGTGCGGAAGTCCGGATGCAGAGAATATCGGGAGCTTCTGACCTCTGACCAGCGTGTTCATTCCGTCTATCGTTGATATTCCGGTCTGAATGAACTCCCTCGGGAACTCACGGGCGGCCGGGTTTATGGGCGCTCCGTTTATGTCCCTCCTTACTTCAGGTATTATCTCAGGCCCGCCGTCTATGGGCTTTCCGGAGCCGCTGAACACCCTTCCCAGCATGTCTGTGGAAAGGGCGATCTTCATGGTCTCGCCGGTAAATCTCACAGATGTGTTCTTGGTATCCAGCCCTGTGGTCCCTTCGAAGACCTGAAGTATGGCAAGGCCCTCTCTGGCCTCAAGGACCTGTCCCAGCCTTTCCCTTCCGTCTCCGCCCTTTATCTTGACGACCTCACCGTATGTGACCCCGTGAACCCCTTCGACGACCAGCAAAGGACCGCTAACCTCCCTGACCGTCCTGTACTCTATGCTCTTGTCCGTCATTCCTTCACCTCCTTCACGAGGCTGCCTATCTCCTTCCTCATGTTCATCTCTATATCCGCAAAGGCCTTCTCGTACTCGTCGTTGGGCACCCTTGCCATTCTGGCTATATCTGTTTTGCTCTTCAGCTTCCTTATCTTTTCTATGGATACGCCCTTCTTTATGGCATCGGTTATCTGGTCGTAGAACTCCAGCATTATTCTCAGCATGAGATACTGCTTCTTCGGCGGACAGTATGTGTCAACCTCGTGGAAAGCGTTCTGCTGAAGGAAATCCTCCCTGATGACCCTTGAACCCTCAAGAGCCGCCTGTTCAAGCGGCGGGAGCGCATCCGGACCCACGAGTTGCACGATCTCCTGAAGTTCGGCCTCCTTCTGAAGCAGGGCCATCGCCCTCTTTCTCAGGTCGAACCAGTCCTCGGCAACATTTGCGGACCACCACCTCTTCACATCATCGAGATAGAGTGAATATGACCTGAGCCAGTTTATCGAAGGGAAATGCCTCCTCTCCTTCAGCGCAGTATCCAGTGCCCAGAAGACCTTGACGATACGGAGCGTGTTCTGAGTAACAGGTTCTGAAAGGTCGCCTCCCGGCGGACTTACGGCACCTATGACGGATATGGAGGATATCCTGTCCTCAGTTCCGGATATGGATGCCTTTCCGGCCCTTTCGTAGAATGCGGCCAGTTTCGATGCGAGATAAGCGGGATATCCCTCTTCACCGGGCATCTCCTCAAGCCTTCCGGATATCTCCCTCATGGCCTCGGCCCATCTTGATGTTGAGTCTGCCATAAGCGCCACATTGTAACCCATGTCCCTGTAGTACTCGGCCAGAGTGATTCCGGTGTAAACGGATGCCTCCCTTGCCGCCACAGGCATATTGGATGTGTTGGCTATCAGTATGGTCCTCATCATCAGAGGCTTGCCTGTCCTCGGGTCTATGAGCTCCGGGAACTCGGTTAGGACCTCGGTCATCTCGTTCCCTCTTTCGCCGCAACCCACATAGACGACGATGTCCGCATCTGCCCATTTTGCCAGCTGGTGCTGTGTGACCGTCTTTCCCGTACCGAAACCTCCGGGGATTGCGGCTGTGCCGCCCTTTGCAATGGGGAAGAATGTGTCCAGGATTCTCTGTCCCGTGATGAGAGGCTCCTCGGGTGGAAGGAATCTCTTGACGGGCCTTCCGTGCCTGACCGGCCACTTCTGGAGCATCGCTATCTCGGTCTCGCCTTCGGCGCTCTTCACCTTCGCTATGGTATCTTTGACGGTGTAATCGCCCTCTGCCACAATCTCGATGAGCTCGCCCTCTATTCCCGGAGGGACCATGACCCTGTGCTCTATGAGCTCCGTTTCCTGAACGGTACCTATCACATCACCGCCTGTGAGCTTTGAGCCCTTTGAGGCGACAGGTACGAAATGCCACTTCTTATCCATGTCTATGGGGTCTGCGCTCACCCCTCTGGATATGAAATCACCTGCAACATCCTTTATGGCGGGCAGCGGCCTCTGAATACCGTCGTATATCTGGCCGATAAGTCCCGGACCGAGGGTCAGCGACAGCGGTGCACCTGTCCTCTTGACGCTCTCTCCCGGGCCTATTCCGCTGGTCTCCTCGTAGACCTGTATGGTGGCCCTGTCTCCCTTCAGCCCGATTATCTCGCCTATCAGGCCTTCCTTGCCGACATAGACCACTTCGTATATCTCGGCTCCTTTCATGTTGGTCGCTTCGACCACCGGGCCGGCCACCCTGATTATCGTTCCTTCCTCATATTCCATGTGAACACGCTCCTATTTCTCCATATCTATTCCTACGGCTCTTCTGACTATCTCCCTTATCGGGTCTTCCTTTATCTCGCCATGCGCAGGCGGGATTTCAACAACGATCGGATAAACCAATCCAGAATTTATTCTATCGTGAATCATATCGCTTATATCGCTATAGAAGTCTGCAGTCACAAATATTACAGCGATTCCGGGCATATTGAACAGGTGTTTTATCTGTTTCTGAGCTGAGAAACCGTCCTCTGCAATGTAAGACTCCTTCACACCTGCAAGCCTGAATCCGGCCACCGTTTCTCTATCTCCTATGACGGCTATCCTCATTCGTCGTCCTCCTCTGTAACCAGCAAAGGCTCAACATCGCTCCACTCAAGCCCTGTCTCTATTGCCCTGTTCAGGGCTTTCAGGTTCCTTGACTCCATCTCAGTCCCTATGACGAAGGAGAGCGCAGGGCCCATGTCCAGCGAGTATGTTGTCTCGAGCTCAAGAGAGCGTCGGAAAAGTTCTCTGTCTAGCGCCCTCTCTATTTCCCTCATATCCATGATACCCCGGACAACATCTCCATAGGATGTTCCTGAGAGTTCTGCCAGCGCTCTTTCAAGGTCTGCGGCATCCACCATGTTCTTGACCTTCCATTCGGCTATTTCGGAGCCCGGACCTACAAAGGATTTCAGCGCGTCCTCGGACTTCATCCCCATCTGTTTCGCCCTGAGAGCGCTCTTTATATTAGTTATATCAGCATACATATCAACGAACTGGGAGACCCTCTGCGCTATGTCGCTGTCAACGGTGGATACCGAGTCCACGAGACCATTGAAGAAATTCCTATCAAGTGCCGCCTCAACGGCATATCCGGAGCGCTCCTCAGCACCCAGTTCATACTCCGTGCCCTGCAGAAGTATCACAGCAGATTCCAGATCCCTCGCCTCTGCCATCTCGGAGAGCAGTTTTCTGTCTATCGAATGAAGTGAAAGCCCGGACACATCCGGTTTTTCTCCCGTCCTTTTCGTCCGGAGGACCTTTTTCAGCGCATCTATGTCATATCTTCTCATCCAGGCCTCGAAAAAGGGCTTTGCCTTGTGAGGCATGGAAGCGGATGTTTCCTCCATGAGTTCAAATGAATGTCTGTCTATCGCTGTTTCTATCTTATCCGGGTCCGATTCTCCTGAGCTTATGGGGTATTTTGCAGACCTGAGTGCCTCCACAAACTCCTCTCTGCTGGACTCTGACAGTTTTCTCAGCCTGTCCTTGTCAAGAAAGAGACGGGCAGTGGCCTTCAGCATAGCGTTCGGATATGCGAAGTTCGCTATGAGAAGAAGGGTGTTGAAGTAGGACATAAAGAATATTATGACTATCAGTAAGGCTATGGCGATTATTGCGAATGTGGTGGTTATCGGATCCAACATCAGGCTCATGCATCTCCTCCGTAGAGCACTTCGCTTACCTGCTTTCTGAGGTCCTCTTTCATATCCTCAAGCCTGCGGAACAGTGTGAAGTCCACCTCCATGGAGCCATCTCCCGACCTTCCGACTATTCCGGGGCTTCCCCCGTCAAGTGCCGTTTCCGTATCCCAGCCGGGCGGAAGCATGCCCTTTATCACGGACTCATCCTGAGGCCTGCACAGTATCACGCCCTCGCCGAGAACATCTTTCATGTGCTTTATGGCCCTCTGGAGGTACTCTCGGTATCCTGAAGGGTCCTTTTCCGGAGCGGAGGACAGAACTTCCGAAAATACTGCCTCTATACCCTTTTCCCTCTCGTTCAGTATCATCCTCTTTCCGGATATCTTGGCCTGGGAGATAATGAAGTTCACCTGATTCTCTATCTCTCTCTCCTTTCTCATCCTTATGCGCTTAAGTTCGCTCTCGAGCTCTGCTTCGGCGCGGGAAAGGATCTCTGTCCTTTTTTCCTGAGCCATTTTCCTGTATTCAGAAACTTTGCGCTCCGCATCGGCCCGAATCTTCTTTGCTATGTTATCGAGTGCCTTCTTATCCAAGATATCACCCCATTATCCCCGCATATATGATTATGAGAATCGCTATCAGAAGGCCGAATATGGCGAATGTCTCCGACATGACCGAGAATATCACGCTCTTTCCGAAGTTCTCAGGCCCTTTCACCGTGGCGCTTATTCCGGATGCAGCCGTTATACCCTGACCTATTGCGGACAATCCTGCTATTCCTATGGCGAGGCCTGCGCCCACCGCAGCGTAACCGATGCCCACATCACTCAGATTGAACTGACGAGTGATTCCTATGAATCCGGTGAAGATTATCAGGAGTATGGCAACCAGAAGTCCGTATATGGCCTGCGTTTCCGGAAGAACTGCGAACACGATGTTCTTTCCGAACATCTCCGGCTTCCTTGCGGTGCCTCCGATTCCGGCGCTTGCCGCTATTCCCTGACCTATTGCGGACAATCCTGCTATTCCCGTTGCCAGTCCTGCGGCCACGGCTATGAGCCCGAGTGTGAAGGCCGTGCTTCCTGAGAATGCCTCGGAGATTCCACCGCCCACCATTCCCGAGAAGACCAGGAGCAGTATCGCTATAAGAAGTCCGTATATGGCCTGCGTTTCCGGAAGAACTGCGAACACTAAGCTCTTTCCGAAGAGCTCCGGCTTCCTTGCGCTCGACCCTATCGCCGAGCTTGCCGCTATTCCCTGGCCTATTGCGGACAGACCGGCTATTCCTACCGCAAGGCCCGCACCGACCGCTATAAGACCGTATCCGATGTATCCCATCTCTCCGCCGAGGTCCCCGAATGCTGGGCCGCTCATGACCCCTCCGAAGACTAGCAGTAGTATGGCTATGAGTATTCCGTATATGGCCTGGGTCTCAGGGAGAGCCGAGAAGACTATGGACCTTCCGAAGAGCTCCGGCCTCTCCGATGCAACTCCAATACCTGAGCCGGCTGCTATTCCCTGTCCAATAGCTGACAGCCCTGCTATTCCTACCGCAAGGCCCGCCCCTATGCCGACAAGTCCTATCGCTATACCTGAGAGCCCGAAATAGTATTCCGGATATCCTCCGCCGAACATTCCTGAGAAGAATATTAGAAGTATTGCCACCAGGAGGCCATATATAGCCTGTGTCTCTGGGAGGGCCGAAAAGACCATTCCCCTGCCGAATGCCTCGTCCTTCCTGGCGAGCGCTCCGATTGAGCCGGCTGCGGCGATTCCTTGTCCTATTGCAGAGAGGCCGGCTATTCCCACTGCGAGGCCCGCTCCGATGGCTATCAATCCGACGCCCATTGGAACATCCTTCTCTCCGCCGAACATGCCTGTTCCGAGCATGATGAGTATCGCTGTCAGAAGGCCGTATATCGCCTGTGTCTGTGCGAGGTTCTGGAAGACGAAGAACTTACCGAACTTCTTGGGCTGATTTGCGGTAGCGCCGGCTGCCGATGCTCCTGCGATACCCACACCTATTCCGGCTCCCATTCCTGCAACACCAACGGCGAGGCCAGCCCCGACAAGTGCCAGAAGCCCGCCTCCCGTATTATATGCGTCTATAGCCGTTATGGAATACGTGAAGTTCCTTCCTCCGGCACTGACCGAGACCGTATAATCTCCTGAACTGTGATAGACATGAGTGACAGATGAGGTATTTGTCTCCATTACGGTACCGTCGCCGAAGTTCCAGGTATAATTCGCCGATTCCACCGTACAGTTGAAACTCACGGCATCACCTGTCTGAACCTGCGAATTCCCGCCTCCATCTCCGATTTCTATCGTTTCTTCAGCAAGTGCCCCTCCTGCGAATGTGAGAAGCACAAGCACCAGTATGACAGCTGCAAATCTCTTCATCTGTTCACCTCATCTATCTCGGTTATCTTTCTTCTCTCAGAGAATGGCCTGAACTCCCGTCCTCCACCCTCGTAGAAGTATCCGAAGAACTCCACATACTGGAGCCTCAGAGAATGGACGAAGGAACCGAGAGCCTGAAGACCCACATTTCCAAGGTGTCCTACAACGAACATTATTGCCCCCATCAGCGCGAATGCCGCTGGAACGCTTATGGCCCCGACAACGCCGAAGACTATGAAAAGCCCGCCCAGTATCTTATATCTCTTCTTCGGCTTTCTGAGTGCGAGTATTCCGAAGAGGACTCCTATGGCCGCTATGGCTCCGCACATGGCAGGGGTCACAACATTCCTGCCCTCCATAACCATGCCTATCATCATGTTTATAGTGAGCGCTATGCCGGCCGTACCCAATCCGAGCGCCAGTATCCTCGCATATGAGAGGAAATTTCCGAGGAAACCGGTTATATCGAAAAGAGCAAGCATCTTGCTCTTTATTCCGAGGAGCGCAAGGCCGATTATCGCCATTATCCATGAAAGGCTCATTGCCCAAGGGGGGAATGTGAACCAGCCGAAAAGGCCTGACGAGATAAGTATGAAGCCCGCAGGCTCGAGAACGAACCAGCTGACCTCGCTGAGAACTGCCTCTCTGTAATCCCTGTCCTTCAGGTGCTGGTAGAATGAGAGTATGATTCCCAGGTTTATCTGGAAAAGACCTATCAGAAGGCCGATGACCAGCATGGTCACAGGGTCATTCAACGGATCTATGAGGGCAGGAACATAGTCTATTCCTAGCAACTGAAGAAGGTTAGGTGCCTGTTCGTTGAAAGGCCCGAAATAACCTCCCTGCACCATGCCGAATATGACAGTTGAAATACCTGATAGTGTGATAATTATACCGAAGTCCCTCGTTCCTTCATCCACGCGGCCGAGCCCCTTCCATATAAGCACACCGCCTATTGTAATTACGACTCCGTAGAGTGCATCCCCGAGCATGAGGCCGAAAAATATCACGAAGAGGGGTGCTATTATCATTGTCGGGTCTATCTCATTGTACTTCGGCCTTGAGAACATGTTGGTGAGTGATTCGAAGGGCTTTGACCACTTGGCATTCTTCATCTTCACTGGAACCCTTTTCTCGTCCTCTGATCCAGGTTCCGAGAAGAAGACCACTGCATGACGCTGTGTGGAGTCCGATACGAGCCTTTCAAGCCTTGTACCGTCCTTCTTAGGAACCCATCCGGATATAACGCTTGTGGATTTCGTTCTCCCCATGCTGGCCAGAGCTTCCACCCTGTTCTTCTCGATTTCGAGTTCCTCCAGCAGAGCTTTAACCTTAAGGCTCCAGTCATGCGCTATGGAGGACATCTCCTTTTTGAGAGCTACTATCTCTTTCTTCAGCCCCTCTATCTCCCTTAAAAGGGTCCTTATCGCGTCTTCGGGGCTTCCTTTCAGGCCTTCCGTGTCAAAGTCCTGAAAAACGGCCTTTCGAAGTGCTGAAGAAACTCTAGCTGCATTGCTGCTCTCAAATACGACTACTACCACGAATTTCTCCACCTTCTTCTTTTTGAAGTACATTCTTATATCATATGTGGCGCCATGAATCTTTGAGAGTTCCTTTTTCAGAATCTCGGGCTCCCGTATCTCCCCCACTCTTATGCTCACATACGGTCCCTCGCCCAGGTCAGAGAGGTCCATGTCCATGATCTTCAGTTTTTCTAGGTCCTCTATCTGCTTCCTCTTGCGCTCCATGTCCTCTTCAGATGAGGATATTCTCTCGGCAAGGCCCTCCACACGCTCCCAGAGAGCATCGTGAAGCTTCAAGTATTCCTCCTTCAGTTCATCGAATGTGGCCCTTTTGACCCTCACCTTCGGAGGTATCGGGGGAAATATCATCTCCTTGATACTGGCCTTCGGGCCCTTTTCGCCCATATCAAAGTCCGCAAGGAGTTCCTCCAGTTTTATCATCATGCCCGCTATGTCCTTGACCTCTTCCGGAGTGGATGACTTCTCCACGAGTTCCAGATAGTCCTTTCCAGATGAAGAAATGTCATCTATCTGCAGTATCCCTTCTTTATGGAGTTCCTTCAGAAGGAGATCCAGATGAGAATTTTCCACAAGTATGTCAACCGCGCTCATGCGCTCCGGATACAGTTCAATCACCCTTGAAAAGAGATGAAACTACAAGTTCAACAGCTTTCTCCATGTTCTCCGCCTGCTTATGTCGTATTTTCACGAGTTCCTCTTCGGTCTCCTTCTCTATACGCTCCGCTTCCTTTCTGGCTCGCTCCACAGAGGATTCCTCCATTTCTTCAAGCTCCTTGTTAAGCTTGAATATCTCTGTATCTCTCCTCTTCTTCGCCTCCTCTTCAGCACCCTTAACAGATTGCTCTATATCCTTCTCGGCTTTCTGTATTCGGATCAGCGCCTCTTTTTCCACATCGCGGATGTATTTTATTGCATTTTTAGGCATGACTTTCACCTGATTGTCATGAGATAGGGCACCAAAACCATACAGTATATAAATCTGTTCCCTGAAGCCTTCTTATATCGCCGAAATGCCTGAAAAAGAGAGGTTTTATCCACAAATACACACATCTGTTCAACCCCTCTATTTCCTGTGCAAGGCTCTCCACACAAGACCTTTTTCCCAGGCCTCTTTCTCTCCTACTTCAAAGCCCTGCGCTTCGCTCTCATGGAGATATCCGAGGCCTGTCACAGCCCTGCCTATTCTGTCGAGTCCCTCTTCGCCGAACTCCAGGGAATAATATGCACCTTCCGGCCTGAGAACCCGCCTTATCTCCTTGAGCGCTGCAACCCTTTCTTCGTGCGTCAGGTGGTGCATCATCATGGTTGAAAAGACAGCATCGAAGGATGAGTCTCTGAACGGCAGGCAGAGAGCGCTCCCTCTCACAAACTCCATACCTCTGTGCTTCCTTTTAGCAACCCTGAGCATCCTTTTTGAGATGTCGAGGCCATAGAGTTCGCCCCCACCTCTCTTTCTCAAGGCCTCCAGAAATGTTCCTGTCCCACATCCTATGTCCAGACCTCTCTCGAAGTCAGGTATCCTGTCGGCCATCCTCTTTCTTACCTTCTCCTCTCCATGCAGGAACCACTCTATGACAGGGTCATAGATGGGCGCTATCGCAGAGATCATTCGGGTTATGCTGTGGGACACAGTGGAGAATGGCCTTCGGTAAAAATCTTACCTCACATTCTCAGATATTTCATTCCTTTCTCCGTAATACTGTATATTCTCCAGTTCTTCTTTCTCTCCCCGGTTATCAATCCGACTTCCTTCAAAACGGAAAGGTGATACGATAGTTTGGAATCGGAGATATCCAAGGCCTTTTTCATGAGACATACGCAGAGAGGATGATGTGAGAGAAGGTGCAGTATCTTCAATCTTAGGGGGTCAGAGAGCGCCGTATGTATCTTTCCGATCTCCATCAGGACATCATCACCCGGCAGGCTGGAGAGCGCTCTCTCCATTCCTCCTTCGTCAACCCATTCTTTCATCTCATCGGGGACTTCCATGATGCCACCATTTCAATCTTTTTTGAAACCGCAACCCTTATATCCGATGCGTGTGTGCGGCGTTCCAATGGATGTTGAAATGGCATTAAAAGGTATCGGCTGCCCGCAAACACGGGAAAAAGAGGTCTCCTTATGATGCGTGACCTTGAACACAAAGGACAGATAGTGAAGAACTTCGTGCCATCGTGGTTCGCCATGGTCATGGGAACCGGCATAGTTTCCACGACAAGCCAGTTCTACCGCGCATACATCCCCACCCTCTCAATATTCGGAAAAGGGCTCTTCTACTTCAACATGCTTCTTTTCTTCATACTTCTCGTTCCGTGGACCCTGCGCTGGATATACTACCGCAGAGAGGCGGTAGCGGACATCCATAATCCTGTGATGAGCCATTTCTACTCCACGATGCCCATTGCCATGGTGGTCCTCTCATCCAATATCCTGATGTTCTACGGGAACGGTCACTGGCTCGCATTCACATTCTGGCTCATCGGTGCGCTCGGCATAGTCTTCTTCTCCCTCTTCATACCATTCCTCAGCTTCAGGAACGACATAACGGACATGAAACACATAAACCCGGGAATGTTCATACCTCCAGTCGGGCTCATAGTCATACCTCTGGTGGGAATGTCCTTCGTCCCGCTATTCTCCGGCGAATGGCAGGAACTTCTCATCCTCTTCAACTACTTCGGTTTCGGAGCGGGTTTCTTCATCTACATAGCGCTCTTCTCAATAACCATGTATCGCTTCATACTGCACGAGCCAATGCCGGGAGCCCTTGCACCCACCGTCTGGGTGAACCTCGGGCCGATAGGAGGCAGCGCCATGGCCCTCGTGTCCCTTGCAGGAGGCTCTTCCTTCATGACCGTCAAGGAGCCCTTCTTCGTACTCGCTCTCATAATCTGGGCCTTCGGGCTCTGGTGGGTCGGAATGTCCATCATGATGACCTCATTCTATCTTCGCAAGCTCTCGCTCCGATACGGGCTCTCGTGGTGGGCGTTCACCTTCCCTCTCGGAATATATGTTGCGGCGAGCCATGTGCTATCGGGAATATTTCAGATGAAGGTTCTGGACCACATCGGCTTCTCGCTCTACTGGCTTCTTCTGTTGATGTGGGTGGTGACATTCGCAAGGACCGCAAAACATGTCTGGAACGGGACGGTGTTCAAATGAGCGTTTTCGGTGGAATGCTTATCTACTGGCCGGAGGTGGCCCTCACATGCTCCTGAGCTCGGTCATACTGGCGGCCATCGTGATCTTCCTTACGGCCTCGGTCCTCTCCATGTTCGGAAAGGGAGGCGGAGAGTTCTATGTGCCTCTGCTCATAACCCTTGGAATACCGTTCCAGAGCGCTGCCACCACATCGCTTCTCTGCCTTGTCTTTTCAGGCACGGCCATGACGATAATCTATCACCGGAAGATGAAGCAGGTTGACTGGGCACTCGCCGCCGTCCTCTTCTCAACTGCAGGGGTATCAGCAATGGCCGGCGGCTTCTTCTCAGGTGGCATTGATCCGTTCTACCTGAAGATGATCTTCTCCGTCACCCTCTTCATCGCCGCCATCGTGATGTATGTGCGGAAGGCAGGCATAGGCGAGAAGATAGAGGAAGAGATCGAAGAGGAGGAAAAACAGGAGAGAAAGCCGTGGATATGGCACCGCAGAAGCCCTGAGGGAAACTTCGACATGAACCTGCTCTATGTACTGCCCACTGTTGGCCTTGTCGGTTTCCTCGCGGGAATGGTCGGAATATCCGGAGGTGGGCTCATAGTCCCGATAATCATCATACTCGGAACCGTGCCTCTCAGGACCGCGTTTGCCACGAACTCTGTCCTCGTTCTCCTGACATCCCTGATGGCTCTCTTCGGAAGGGGCATAAGCATGGGAATAGACCTGACGCTTGCGCTCCCCATAGCAAGTGCTGCGTTCATCGGAGCGATCATCGGTTCCAGCATGTCGAAGAAGGTTGATGTGAAGTCATTACAGGGCTATTTCATCATCGTGCTTATCATAGCAGCTCTGTGGATGCTTTACAGGGCATTCCTTTAGTTACCTGCCACCGGCTCCTTTCATGGGTATTATGCAGAGGAACTTCCACTCGGTATCCCCTGTGTTCCTGTACCAGTGCGGTATGTCTGGCTCGATGTATGCGAAGTTCCCTGCCTCAACCTCACTTTCCTCATCTCCGACACCGACGATACCCTTTCCTTCCAGGAAGTATATCTCATGCTCCCACGGATGCTGGTGCCTCCCTATGACACCACCCGGCTCCACCGTGAAAAGCCTCATTGCATAGTTCTCCGCACCCTGTTTCCCTGCAATTAGCCACTGGATCCAGACATCCTTCACTCCTTCCATCTCGACCTTCTCTTTTTCCACATCCTTTATGCTTGAAAGATACATCGTATCACCGAAAAGGTATCTGAAGATGATATTAAATGCTTATGGGAGGGTTCCGCTCTCTACAATCTCGTGATCGTATATGTCAACAGCCCTTATCTGGTATGTTATGGAGCCGTGACCGCTGTATTCAACAGGTATCGCATATGCCAGACCATCGGATGTGAGGTTCATTCTTTGCCAGCCTCTCGCATTTATGTTTATCTCCACAAGAGCAACCTCTGTGTTGTCATGAACGAATGCGACTATCCTGTATTCGGTATAGTTCCCGTTTGCTTCATAGGTTGTCCAGTTTCCATGTTCATCGAGCCCTTCCAGATGGACATGCTCTATGGCCGGAGCGCTGTAATCCGCAAAAGGCGGGTTCAGAAATATGATGAATATAGCAAGCCATGCAAGGAAGTACATGAATGCATGGCCGATGTAGTCCTTTTTCTTTAGTTTGCTCCGGTCAACACCTGCAAAGGGGTAGAGGTATTTTACCAATATAAAAGCAGACAGGCCTATGAAGGCAGAGACAGGCCATGCATATGAAGGATTGAGATGGAGAAAAATATATGCAGATAAGATGCCCATAAGAGCGG
>JALTFR010000047.1 GCA_027006785.1 Thermoplasmata archaeon
ACATACTAGATATCCATGTAAGAAAGTCAATAAAAACTGGAGAAGTTATAGGCTCGATTTTGAAAAGCAGAATAGGATCCTTAGAAAAGAACGATTTAGTGGAACTAATGATTGCGGGCATTGATATTCATTTAAGAATTTTATCGTCATTTTTTGATATGCTAAAGAATGATGAGGCTAAAAATTACATTATAAATTTAATATCTAAAAAATTAGATGCCATAATAAAAGAAAAAAACAATGAAGATATGTCGCGGGAGGAAATGAGACGCTTGGCTGAAACCATATTTTGGAACTTGAACTTCATACTAGTTTTTGGTTTTATTAAAAAAGCTGTAAATGCGGTGGGTTCGGATAAGTTGGGAGAAATAATAGACCTTGCCAACAGAAAAATTAACACACCCTCTTATTTTTTGATTAAACATGGTATTTATATGTGGTATATGAAGAATATAGATATCAAAACAATATCAAAAGAAATTAAAGACAAGAATTTTTCCAATCTGTCCAAAAAAGTTATTAAGTTTATGATAATAGAACACGCGTATCTTCATCCAATTAACTATAAGGAAAGACAACAGATAATACAACAACTAAAAATTCCCTCAGACAGGATTCCGCGATACACACAAAGAAAAAAGATATTGTAAAACAATAAGTAGCGTGAAGAACTCTTTACTCGCTTTAACATAAGTGCTATCCGTATCCGATTAACCAACTCTCCGCTTTATTTTCCCTCCCTCTTCAAAACCTACATATACTCTCCCTCGATGATGTACTGTGATATGCGGAGCAGATGAGGCGGGAAGAGGGCCAGTCATCGGGCCGATGGTGGTTGCCGCCGTAAAAGTGGATGACGATTCGTTTCTCAGGGAGATAGGCGTGAGGGACTCGAAGAAATGCACGCCTCAGAGAAGGGAGAGGCTGGCAAGGGAGATAATGGAGAACTGCGAGTATGCGCTGAAGGTGGTGGAGCCCGAGGAGATAGACCGGATGCGAGAGAGTATGACCATGAACGAGCTTGAGGTGAAGATATTCGCCGATGTCCTGAAGGAACTTTGCACCGACGGCTGTGAGATATTTCTGGATGCTGCTGATGTGAACGAAGAGCGCTTTGGAGAGGAGATAAAGGCCCTGCTCGGAATGGATGTGAAGGTCGTTGCGAAGCACGGGGGAGATGACATGTTCCCTGTGGTGTCCGCAGCATCCATAATCGCCAAGGTGCGCAGGGATGCCGAGATAGAGGAGATGAAAAAGGAGTTGGGCGAGATTGGGAGCGGCTATCCCTCTGACCCGATAACGCAGGAGTTCCTGAGGAAATGGGTGAAGGAGCACGGCGACCTGCCGCCGCACACGCGCAGGTCTTGGAAGACGGCGAAGAAGGCCCTCGAAAGGGCAAAGATTAAGAAACTTGACGACTTCTTCTGAGAAGGTGAAGAAATGAGCGAGATCCGTGAACTCCTTGAGGATGCAATAAGAAGGTTCAATGAGAGAGTGGACGAGGACGAGAAGCTGGCGAAGGAACTTGAAGGCGTGGAGCGCAGCATAGCCGTGAAAATAAGCGATGAAGGGGACTATCACTTCAACCTAAAGGATAAGCATGCAACACCTCTGGAAGAGGGGGATGTGGACGCTGACATAGAGATCCTTACGGACAAGGAGACCTTTCTGGCGCTCTTCAAAAAGGAAATGGGGCCGATGAAGGCCATAGCCACAAAGAAACTGAAGATAAACGCCTCCCTGCAGGACATGATAAGGATAAGGAAGTTCTTCTGACATGATATACGAGTTCGAAGGGAAAAGGCCTGTGATCGGAAAGAGCTCCTATGTGGCGGAGAGCGCCGTTGTAATCGGAGATGTGGTCATCGGAGAGAGGTGCTTCATAGCCCCGGGAGCAATTATAAGGGGAGATTACGGCTCAATAAGGATAGGCGATGGCACAGCCGTGGAGGACAATGCTGTCATCCATGCGAGGCCGGGGGAGACAACGGTCATTGGAAAGAGGGTTACAATAGGCCACGGTGCCATAGTACACACTCCGATCATTGAGAACAGTGCTGTCATCGGGATGGGCGCCATAGTCAGCGATTTCGCTCATGTGGGCGAATGGGCTGCGATAGGAGAGGGCGCTGTTGTCAGGAACCGGCAGGAAGTACCGCCCGAGAGCATAGCGGTAGGTGTGCCTGCAAAGATCATTGGAAAAGTTGATGGGGAGTATAAGGAGCAGTGGGAGCGCTTCAAATCCATCTATGAGAGATTGGCTGAAAAAAGGTATCCAAAAGGGTTGAAAAGGGTTTAGAATCCTGGCCTTATCTTCTTCCTGCTTATCTTTATTCCACCGGGTGTGGCCATCAGTATGTTCTTGGCGATGCCCGCAACATCCCCACCCGTGTCCTTTGCCACGGACTTGAGCTCCCCGATGACCCTCTTGAGTTCGAGGTCGTCGTTTGCCATCATGGTGAAATCTATTATCAGGATATTGCCGTTGTAGAGTTCGTCTGTAAGGTCTGCAAGGTCTTCATATCCGTTTATCTCAGCCACTTTTACTATTGACCTTGCACCGCTGAGAGCGGCACCCTCATCCGGAAATTCCATCTCCGTGAGGTCTATGTACTCTCCAGCAGAGCCCTTATCATGCTCTCTTTTTGCCGGTATTGTCGGTATTATGTGCTTTGTTTTCTTCAGGAATCCGCCTACCATTTAGTGGCCTCCTTTCATTTCTTGCCTGCCCTATTGTTTTATAGAATAAAAACCTATCGCATAAGCTGACCTGTGAGATGGATTCTGTGCTTCCTTTTTTCCAGAAGGGCGAGCCATTCCTACCTTCCATAACTTAACGATATAGGATATAAATCTGAAAAACACGCCTGGGGCATCGTCTAACCCTTCTTCACATATCTTCTTCTTCCCTCTGCCTTTTCAAGCATGCGTAAAACATCAAAGCCTCCGTCCCATGATTCAGAATAGGCGGAGAATATCCTTTCAACAAGGTCTTCATCCCGGTAGTGAGCGCTCCGCCACCCTTCCTTAAGAACTCTAAGATCAGATGCCATCCTCTCCTTCTCCTTCGTTATCTCAGCGAGCCCGAAGTCTATGAGCGCTATGCGATCCCCGTCTATGAGCATGTTGGATGTGGTCAGGTCGCCATGAACAAGGCCCTTTGAATGCAGTGAAGCAACGGCCTTTCCTATCATCTCAGCGATCCTTTCCTTCTCATCGGACGGCATATCGTCCACGACATCCTTCACCCTCGGAAGGTCGAGGCATTCCATGGTTATGGCCATCTCCTGCATGTCTATGTCGTAGATGTACGGCGCTCTCACACCTGCCTGCTTCGCCCTGTGAAGCACCCTTGCCTCGGCCCTTGTCCTCTCGGCCCTTATGCGCCTGTCAAGTTCCTCTATCCTGTATCCCTTCGGTATCCTTCTCTTCACGATGACCTTTTTTCCAAACATGGTGCTTTCGTATATCTCGGCCTCTGCACCCCTTCGGATGAGCCTCATAGGACTTCCTCTATCGCCTTCCTCAGTATCGCGCTCGCCTTCTTTCCGTCCAGTTTTCCCCTGACCTGAGCCATGAAGGGACCCATCAGCGGGCCCATCGCACCCTGTCCCCTATCCTTCACGAAATCCATTCTTTCAGATACAAGGGCGCGGGCGATCTCCATGGCCTCATACTCGCTCATCATTCCCAATCCGGCCTTCTCTATGGCCTCGTCTATGGTCATTCCTTTCGCCATGTTGGAAAGCACCTGCTCCAGCCCTTCCTTTGAGAACCTGCCGTCCTTTAAGGCTTTGAATGCATCCCTCAGTCCTTTCTCATCCACATCCCCGACCTCGGGAAGTATCTGGAGAAGAGCACGGACCGCAACCTTGGGCATCCCGTATTCGCAGAGGGCCTCGAATATGTCATCTTTTTCAGTATCCACAATCTGCTCGGCATCCTGCCTGCTTATCCCGTATTGCTTCACGAAGCGCTCCACCTTCTCTTCCCTGAGTTCCGGAACCTCTATGGAGTCCATCATCTCATCGTCTATATATATGGGCGGAACATCGGTCTCAGGGTACATCCTGGCCTTTCCGGGAAGAGGGCGGCTGTACTTCGTTTTCCCCTCGCCTTTCGCATCCCTGGTCTCCTCTGGAACTCCTTTGAAGGCCATCTCGGCCCTCATCAGCACCATATCGAGCGCATCCCTCGCCGTGCCCTCTTTCTCTGCCACCAGCACGAAGGCATCCATCTCTCCGATTTTGAGAGCCTTCTTTACATTTTCAACCTCTTCCTCAGTGACTCCGTATGCGGGCAGTTCATCCGAATGGAATATTCCCTTAACTCCTACAACAGCTGCATACTGCGCGAACTCCGGCCCAAGCCTTCTCTCGCTCTCGCCCTCCTTCACTCCGAGAAGCCCTGCGAATCCGGGGAGCCTTATGGCCAGCACCTTTCCTCCCTTTTTCAGGGCATTCCTGATTATCTTCGATTCCGATGCCTCGAAGAGCCCTGTCAGGTCGTATATCTCGCGCTCCACCCCTGCATTCCTCTTTTTCAGTTCCTCAGCGACCTCTGTGAGCCTCAACTGGCGCTTGACCTCGTTCTCCACATAGAGCGGTATCAGATCGAGTTCCTGCACCCCTTTTATCTCTATCCTCGCACCGCCCCGTATCGATATGTTCAGGTCCTGCCTGATCGTACCCAGTCCTCTTTTCACCTTCTTGGTGGCCCTCAGGATCGAGCCGATGGTCTTCGCAGCGACCTTCGCCTCCTCGGGGCTTCTTATGTCCGGCGCTGTGGCTATCTCTATCAGCGGTATTCCCAGCCTGTCGAGGCGGTAGACCTTCTCGCCCTTTCTTCCACCTTCAACAGGCCTCGCAGAGTCCTCCTCAAGGCAGAATGTGGGTATCCGTATCCTTCTTCCGTTCACATCTATGTGGCCATCCAGCGCTATGAGCCCTGTCCTCTGGAACCCCGTGGTATTTGAGCCGTCTATCACCATCTTTCTCATGAAGTGTATCTCGCGGACCACCGAGGCATCGGTCATCTTCGCCACCGTGAGAACCGTCCTCAACGCCTCCTCATTGACCTCGTGCGGAGGCTCCTCATCCGCTTCCACAAGGCAGGTGTTGGCGCTCTGATACCTGAATGTCAGCCTTTTCCTGGCCTCCTGCAATGCAGCCCTATCAACCTCTCCCAGTTCGCTCTGCGTCGGCCTGAGCCTTCTCACGAACTCCTTTCCCACCTCATCCGTTAGCTCCGAAGGGCATGAGCAGAAGAGCTTGTGCGTCCTCAACTGCTGGTGTATCTCCAGCCCGACCATCAAGCCGAGCGCCTCGTAGTCCATCATTCCACCTCCGTTGTGACTATCACACCATCCTTCTTCACAATCATCGTATTTTCTCTCTGTGACACCATGCCTTTCTTCGCATCCGCGAGGACCTCGTATGCGTGTATGTATCCCCTGCGGCTCAGCTGTTTCAGCAATTTCGGAGCATTCCTGTCTATCTCATGGCACCAGCGCTCCGCAAAAGGCAGCCCTCCGAAGTTCTCGACTATCGCCTCGAAGAAGTCCCTCTGCTCCTCCTTTCTCGGCTTCGCGTTCTCGTCTAGAATCATATATATCCCTGGGTTGCCTGCGTTCTTGACATACCCCGCGCCGTCGGTAGCGAATGGCTCCACTGCGATGGCCATTCCCTCTTTTATCGTGCCCCGCTCAAGCCCTTTCACACTGGGAATGCTGAGGCCTGCATGCAGCCTGTAGTTCTCGAGAAGATGTCCTGTCAGGTTCTCTATGGGCCTGTATCCGAACGAAGATATCACGCCTTCCACCGATGCCCCCACATCGTCCAGTTCAACCCCTGCGCGTATCACATCCATCGCCGTGTTGAGCCCTTCCTCTGACGCCCTTATGAGCCTGAAATAGCGATTGCTTCCCACTTCGATGGTCCTTGAAGTGTCCCCGATGTATCCGTCAACATGCGCTCCCACATCCACCTTGACCAGATCCCCTGTCCTGAAACGCCTCTTGTCGTCATGCAGGGGAGTGTAATGCGCTGCCTCGTGGTTCACCGAGAGGTTCGCAGGAAATGCAGGCTTCGCTCCCTTCTCCCGTATGTAATTCTCTATGGCCTCGGCAACATCGTATGCCAGCGCTCCGTCCTTTATCATGGATATCCCGAACTCCCTTGCCTCAGCGGCTATTCTTCCGGCCTTCATGTACTTCTCCAGGGTATCAGCGTCCATCGAGCTGCGATGGGGCTGCGAGTATAAAGGTTTGCGGCATATCTTTTTATCCCTTAAAGGATGGAGCATCGTGAAAGTTGTATTCAGAGACCTGAGGAACGGCGAGATAAAGCTGAGGGTTGAGACCGAGGACGACCTCTGGCACCTGTACAACATAGTCCGGCCCGACGACCTTGTCTTCGCCCTGACACAGCGCAGAGAGGAGAAGGCATCGGACAAGATACGGGCTGAAAGGGGAGAGAAAAGAACGATGAGGCTGGGAATCAGGGTCGAAAAGGTTGAGTTCCACGAGTTCACCGACAGGTTGCGCATCCTCGGGGTGATAGAGCATGGCCCTCAGGACATCGGGAAATACCATACCCTGAACATAGGTGTCGGCTCTGAGCTCTCCATCATCAAGGAGAGATGGGGCAGGGGCGAGCTTTCAAGGATAGATGAGGCGGAGAAGAGCACCGAAAGGCCTCTCATGACATTTCTGACAATGGAGGACAACGAGGCCGAGATATTCGTTCTGCGGGAGTACGGGATGAAGAGGATCGCGACCGTTTCTTTCTCAGGCCTTGGAAAGCAGTACGGCTCATCCAAAAAGGAGGATTACTTCAACGAGGTCTGGAAGGCCCTGAAGGAGTCTTACAAGGACGGAGTGCTCATGATAATCGGCCCGGGATTCACTAAGGAGGAGTTCGCTGCCTGGCTCAGGGAGAAGGACCCATCGCTGATGAGGAACGCGCACATCTACGGTGCGGCGCACGGCGGAGGTGCCGGAATAAACGAGGTGATGAAGAAGGCAGGTGCCGAGGTCCTTGATGGATTCACGCTCACGAAGGAAACACAGGATGTGGAGCGCCTCTTCACCGAGATATCCAAGAACGGTGCCGCCGCATATGGAAAGGAGGATGTGAAGGAGTTCCTGAAGATGGGGGCGGTTGAAAAACTCCTGATATTGAGCAAGATAATGCGGAGCGGAGAGGGTGAGGAACTTCTGAGGCTGGCGGAGGAGACCGGTGCCAGCGTTTCGGTCATAAGCGAGTACGGAGAGCCTGGAAAAAGGCTGGAGTCCATAGGAGGAGTGGCCGCGATACTCCGCTATGTTCCACGCAATTCCTGAGCAATGTTTATTTAGAGGGGGAAAGTGAGGGTATTCAGAAGGCGTAGCCATGGACATACTCCTGATTGGCAGCGGAAACATAGGGCATGTTCTGCTTGAGAATATCGAAAGAATGCCGGAAATAGAGAGAGTATATGTCTTCGACATCATAGAGCATGCCGCAAGAGATATGGAGAAGGAGTTTCAAAAGGCTGTTTTCACCAAGGACGTGCGCTCTGCCATGAAAGACTCAGATCTCGTTATTGAGGCAGCATCACACTCTGCAGTGAGAGAATATGGTCCGGAAGCCCTGAGAATGGGAAAGGACCTTATGATAATGAGCGTGGGAGCGCTCTCCGACGAATCACTTAGAAAAGAACTTTTTTCCCTCGCTTCGCACAACCGTGGAAGGATATATGCTCCCTCTGGAGCTGTCTTCGGAACCTCTGGGCTCGGTGCTGCGTCCATGGCAGGGATAGATGAAGTTGTTCTGGAGACGACAAAACCTCCTGCGGGCCTCAGAAATGTTGATTACCTGAAGAAAAAGGGAATAGATGTTAATTCGATAACTGAGAGAACGCTGGTATTCGAAGGAGGTGCAGAGGAGGCTGCTAAAGCATTTCCGAAGAATGTGAATGTCTCGGCCACTCTGAGCCTGGCAGGGATAGGCTTCAATAGGACGAAGGTCAGGGTCTTCGTTGACCCGGATATCGAGAGAAACACCCACATCGTCAGGATAAAGGGAGATTTCGGTGAGGCGCTCTGCAGGGTTGAGAATGTGCCCTCCTCCAATCCCGGAACCAGCTATCTGGCAGCCCTGTCCGCAGTTGCCACGCTGAGGAAGATAGTCAGCGGGATATGGATAGGGGTGTAGCGGGTAAATCTTTTATAATGCGATGGTGTGCGTTCCAAAAGGAGAGCATGTTTGCTCCAAGAAACCAAACCCGTTAAGTCAAAAAGCCGAGGTAGTCTAGTCTGGTACGGCGCGAGCCTGGAAAGCTCGTGGGCATTCGCCCTCGGGAGTTCAAATCTCCCCCTCGGCGTTCCCTCGCTTCGCTCAGTCGCGCCGAGGGTTGCTCGCAAAGGCGTAACTTTGCTCGCTCCCCCTCGGCGCTGTGTATTATTTCAGCTTACATCTGTTCCTGTCCACAATACGGGCATTTTTTAGTTCCGGGTGGTATCGGTCGGTCACAGCGAATACAATGTCCCTTGGCTCTCCTTTCCATGATTGCTTTTCTTCTGTTCTCCATGAGTTCCGGGTACTCTTCAAGAACTTTCATTGCAGCGGCATCGGGTTCAAAAATGGATAAACTCCCTGCTATGCCGAAATATGACAACACGGAAACCATAGCAAAGAAAAGTGTGTTGATTATCAAATCTCTAACTGGGATTTCCGGAGAATATGAGATGTACATAGTGAAAATGAACAGCCCCACCCCCACTGCGATTCCTATAGGGATTCCTATTTTCGTGTAATTTGTGTGGTCCACCTCAAAAACACGTAATTTGCTTCCACAAACAGGGCAAGTATCCATATGAACATCCAATACTTCAAATCTGAAGCCTTCTCTGTTGGTGAATTGATGGCAATGCTCACAGTAATAGAGTTTCGGCGTTTTATCACCGCCCTTCGTTCTCATCTGACATGTTGTGCATGTTCTCAATCCTAATTGACATTGTTCCTCGCCGGATGGCGTGAGCGCATATAATGTTTGTTTGAATTTATATCTTTCGATTGGTGGGGGCCCCTTCTGTGATGAAAAGATTAAATAAAGAAAGATGGGTGGGAGAGCGCTCCGACCCATTATGCAGGGGTAGCCAAGTCTGGAAACGGCGCAGGACTTAAGATCCTGTCCTCAGCGGTTCGGGGGTTCAAATCCCTCCCCCTGCACATTACAGTTGATTTCTTTGCTTTCGCAGTGCCGAGAAAAGAAAAAATAAGAGATTGGGTTTTAATGGGTTTCACGCCACATTTATTCCGTCCACGAGGACATGGGGCATTATGAAGGACATTCCGCTGATATCTCCTGTTACCGGCCTGCGCTCCCTGCTGACAGCGATAATCCCTTTCAGAAGGTCGGTGCTGTTCGTGCCTATCATTGCCGATGCGACAGGGTACTTTATCTCGCCGCCCTCCACATAGAAGAGCGTTGGCGAGTTAACAGAAATGTCTCCTGTAACTGCATTGGCTGTGTGAGCACCCAGCACGCTGTATACTATGACGCCCCTGTCCATCTCGGATACGAGGGCATCGAAGTCCTTTGCCTCAGGAAATTCTAGGGCTATGTTGCGGGCAACCGTCTCGGGCGGTGTAGAATCCCTTGGGGACTTGAACCTGGCCCCGCTCCTCATTCCGTTCCCGGTCTGCTCAGCCCCGAACTCAGCGGCGCTTATGCTGTCGTACATGAATCCCGCAAGGTTCCCGTCCTCGATGAGCGCCAGTTTCCTTGAGACTCCTCCTTCGTCGTCCGATGGCGCGGTGTACATTCCCATGGGGTTCAGCTGGTCGTCGTAGAGCGAAAGCCCTTTCACAGCCACCTGCTCACCGAGCATCTCTGGCCTGTAAACGCTCTCTCCCCTGTGGGCCCTGTTGCCATAGAGCTGTGGAACAGTGGTGTACTCTATCAGGCTGGCGAATGTCCTGGGATGGAACAATATCTTCATCTTCCCGGGCTTCTCCAGTTTTCCTGCGCCCTGGGTGTCAAGCGCTCTCTGTCCGGCCTCTTTCCCCACCTCGTTGAAGTCTATGTCCTTCATGTGCGAGACCCTGAATGCTGTTCCGTTGGAGACAGTCTTATCCGGAAGGACCGCGTATATCCCGCCTCCGATGCTGCTCTCCTTTCCCTCTGCATATACTCCATGCGAGTTATAGACATAGTACTCGGTGTATCCGTATCCGAGACCGCCGCCTGCCACCACCATCTTCTCGTGGAGGAGCGCGGATTCGAACATCTCCTTCGTCATGCGCAGGGCCTCTTCGGGGTCCATATTGGCCACATCGTCGCTGTATATCCCATCCACCACGGGGAAGGAGTCATCCTTCAGGAATGAATAACCCTCCACATTCTTTCCCAGTTTAGACAGTTTCAGAGCGCTCTCTATCGCCTTTTCGGTGTTCTCCTCCGAGAAGTAACTGAAGCCTATCCTTCCGTCCTTCAGCACCCTTATAGCGTATCCCGTGGATGCTCCGCCGCCGCCGAAGTCAATCTGGTTGTTCTCAACGCTTATCTCGGTCTCTGTCCCTCTGAGGAAGAATACCTCCGCCTCGTCAGCGCCCATGCGCTCTGCAATCTTTATGATGTCCTCAGGTTCCATCTCATGCACCCCCTACATTGGCTTCCTTTATCCTGATGTGTGGGCCTCCGTCGCTCACCGGCACCCACTGCCCCTTTCCGCATGAGCCGGGATGCCCGAACCTGAAGTCGTTGCCCACCGCATCTATGCTCTTCAGTATCTCAAGGGTCCTGCCTCCGAATGAAACATCCTTCAGCGGCTTGGTTATCTCTCCGTTCTCTATCAGGAACGCCTCCTGAGCGCTGAACTGGAAGGTTCCCTTTCCTGTATCCACCTGTCCGCCCCTGCTTCCCTTCGCATATATTCCCAGTTTTATGTCCTCAACAAGCTCCTCAAATGAGTGGTCGCCGTTGTCTATGAATGTGTTGCTCATCCTCACCAGCGGGCGATACGCTATGCTCTCGGCCCTTGCGCTCCCGTTGGGTTCCATTCCCAGCTTGAAGGCGGTCTCCCTGCTCAGCAGGTATGTCTTCAGGACTCCATTCTCCACGAGAACCTTCTTTCTCGCCTTGACCCCTTCGTCGTCGTACGGGAACGACCCATACACATTCGCTCTTGTCGGGTCGTCTATTATCGTCACCACCTCGGAGCCGACCATCTCTCCTATCATCCCTTCAAGGCATGAATCCCCTGCAAGAACAAGGTCGGCCTCGGTTGCATGGCCGAGCGCTTCGTGCGCGAACACTCCCGTCAGGTCCGGGTCTGATATGACAGGCATGAGCCCGCTCGGGCTCTTCTCTGCATGCAGCAGCCTTACAGCGCTCTCCGCGCCCTCCACCGCGTTCTCTATCGGGTCCTGGCCAGTCTGCTCGAAGACCTCGAATCCTCCCGTGCCCCCTGCAGACACAACAAGGCTGGATATGTTGGAGCCGTCCTTTGCCACCAGCGATGCCCTGACATATGTTCGGGTGACCTGAGTTCTCACATCCGAGCCATCTGTGTTCACAAGCCTCTGGTACAGGGTCTTGTCCGCATATCCTGCGCTCACCGTCTTTATTCCCTGAACCTCTTTGGCCCTTGTCACCATATCTCTGAGAAGTTCGTGCTTTTCCTTTATGCCCGTGCTCATCGGGTCCTTCTTAGGCTGCCATATCACCGTGTCCGTGACAACAGGCACATCCGCCATCCCGGTCTTCCTCTCTCCCATCTGAGATGTTGCCTTTGCAAGTTTGAACGCTGTTTCAAGGGCGTTCAGCAGGGATGCCTCGCTCATGTCGTGCGTGGAGTAGAAGCCCCATGCTCCGTTATAGAGCACCCTTATTCCCATTCCCTCGCTCTCTCCGAATATGGCCTTCTCAACCTGAGAGTCCTTCAGTTCAAGCGATGTTCCCGATACCCGGGCTGTCCTTATGTCGCAGTAATCGGCGCCCATGTCGAGCGCCTTTCTTATCAGTTCCTCTTCCAATCTATCACCATCCTCTGTTCATTATTGCTCTATTTGACACTGTTGTTCCACTTCTGTGCCTGTAAGTGCCAGGCCAGCCGGGATCGACGCTCGGCACGCCTCCGGTTGACCCCGGGACCTTCTCGGCCCCGCAACCCCGGGAGCGTCGATAGTCCACGGTAGGGCTGCTCCCTTCCGGGCCTGACCCGGTTTCCGCGGCAAAGGCAGGACGCCTGCCCTCCGGCAGACATGCCATGCCACCTTCGGCCCCCCGGGACAGAACCTCATAGTCGGCCACGGGACCGGAGGAATGACCGGATACGCCTCTCCCGGCCGTCACCCCCGCGTATAGGCGATTTCGGGTAACAGGGGACGCCTAGCCCCCCGGTCAAGCCTGGCGCTCTAACAGTCAGAGACTCCTATTTAAGCCTCACCCTCGGGTTGTTCTCATATCCCCTGCACCGCTTCCCTCACCCTGCGCATGGCCTCCATTATGTTCTCCTTTGAGTTGGCGTACGAGAACCTTATGTGGCCCTCTCCGGCCCTTCCGAATGCGCTCCCCGGAGATGAGAGAACCCCGTGCTTGAGCAGGAGCATGGAAAGTTCCTCAGAGCTCATGTCGAAATCAAATGATGGAAGGACATAGAAGGCCCCCCTCGGCGTGTGGGTGTGGAATCCATCTATTGAGTTCAGTTCCTTGACAATGACATCCCTTCTCTCCCTGAATGCGCTCACCATCTCCTCTATGTAGTACTGGGAGTGTAGCATGGCCGCCAGAGCGCCGTACTGTATCGGTGTCGGCGGGCATGCCACCGTGTAGTAGTGCATCTTGGATATCGCCTTCATAAGCTCCTTGTCAGGTGATGCCGCGTATCCTATCCTCCACCCTGTCATTGCGAATGTCTTCGAGAATGAATTGATGTGCACCACATTCTCAGCATGGCTGAGAAATGATGTGAATGCCCCATCATAGACCATTTCATCGTAGACCTCGTCCGCTATTATCGTGAACCCGTTGTCCTGCGATAGTTCGCTTATGGCCTTAACTGTGCTCTCTGAAAATACGCCTCCCGTGGGGTTTCCCGGGGAGTTTATCACCATTCCCTTCGTCTTCGGGCCTATGAGCGACTTCAATTCCTCTATCTCCGGTTCGAAGCGGTTCTCCTCCTTCAGGGTATAATACACCGGCTTTGCGCCTGCTATCGTGGTGTGTGCGGGATAGAGAACGAATCCAGGGTCAGGTATGAGCACCTCATCTCCTTCCTGAAAGAGGCTCTGGAATGTGCTCATGAGAGCCTCGGTGGCGCTCGATGTAACTATCACATTATCCTTCTGAAGAGAGGTGTCGTATCTGTGCAGGCGCTCCGCTATTGCCTCCCTGAGCTCGGGTATTCCTGCAGTGGGCCCGTACTTGTTCTTCCCCTCCTCCATTGCCCTTCTAACCCCTTCTATCGCTTCCTTCGGCGGCTGGAAATCAGGCTCCCCCAGCCCGAGGTTTATGGAATCCGATGTCGCCATCTCGAACAGCTTTCTTATGCCGGACAGTTGTATGGAATCTACCCTTCTGGAGGTCATGGCCAGCCATAGCACACGTGATTTAACCTTTTCCGGTCCTGTCATCGAACATTATGGCGGCCTGTGCATGCATAACTCCGCCTATTTTCAGGACGTTTTCCTTATCAACCCAGCCCATCTCCATAGCGATGGAAACGGAGCGCTCTCCCACAAGGTTAAGAATGGTGGCCCTTTGAAGATGGATTTTCAGCCCCTCCTCCTTCACAAGAACTCCGCCGTAAAAATCCCGGTAAACCTTCAGAGACAGCTCGCCTTCCGTGAAGGTTTCATCTATGAGTTCGGCATCACAGACAGCCAGTACTATGTCCCTTCCGGCAGGGTGCAGTTTCACCCAGTACTCAGATTCTGAGCTTTCTATATTTCTCCGGGCTTGGCTCATAAATGCTTCCACCATCGTTCTTTATCTTGTCTATCGTCTCCCTGAGCTGCATCTCGGAGATTCCTTTCGGGCTCAGTATCTCGTAAAGTTCCCTGAATGTTATCTGTTCCTTCTCTTTGAAGAGCTCCTCCATGGTCTCCCAGACCGTCCTCCTTATCGCTCTTTTACTGGAACTCTCCCCGGTTATCTGAGAATCCACATCGTCATGAAGCACGTCTTCAAGATATGCTCGCATGAGAGCTATTGCAACCTCTGCATCCTTCTCGTCCGCTTCTTCGCTCAGACGCACCCTTGCGCTCGCTTCTGTCATACGGACCAGCGCCTCCAGATGCCTTGCTGTTATGCTTACAATGCTCTTCTTCGTGCCTTTTTTGCGCGTTTTAAGGTAGTAATCCTCTATCTTCTTTATTGCTCCGTCCGTCATTATCGGGTTCAACCTCTTGGCGTATGAGACGTATTTTTTCATGAGGTCGGGGTCTATCTTCGATATGTGACTCTCAATAGACTCGTCACTCCGGTCGTTCTTCAGTTTCTCCCCGATTCTGTGGCCTTTCAATATGTGCTCCGCTATGTTCTTGTCCCTCTTCGGGTCCTGCACATCCAGCATTATGAACATAAGGTCAAAACGGGACATGAGCGGAGGCGGGAGATTGACCTCCTCTATGAGTGAATCCGAGTTCTGAGAAAAGCGCCCGAGCTTGGGGTTCGCAGCTCCTAGGAGGGCGCATCTAGACTTCAATGTCGCTGAAATACCTGCCTTTACCACGGTTATGGTCTGCTGTTCCATTGCCTCGTGCATGCTTGACCTGTCCTCGTTGCTCATCTTATCCATCTCATCTATGCAGGCTATTCCTCCATCAGCCATGACGAGCGCTCCCGCTTCCAGAGTCCATCTCCCGTCGCCCCCTTCATCCTTGACTGCCGCTGCGGTGAGTCCTGCCGCAGATGCGGACTTTCCTGAGGCATATACGCCCCTTGGAGAGAGCTTACTGATGTATTTCAGCATCTGTGACTTGGCAGTTCCCGGATCACCCACCAGAAGTATGTGGATGTCCCCCCTTATGTGCGTGCCATCGGGCATCTCTTTGGCCACCCCTCCGAACAACTGAAGGGCAAGGGCCTTCTTTATCTTATCATGGCCATAGACCGTCGGAGCTATGGAATGCGCAACATCCTCTATTGCCGTATCGCTCTTGGCTATGGCTTCAATCTTCTCTATGTCCTCCTCGCTGGGCTCTATGTCGCTGTATTCCTTGTTCTCCTTCTCCACATAGTTTACTTTGAAAATGAAATCAAAGGTTGTGGACTTTATGTTACCTCTGGCCCTGGGAACGGCGTCCAGTATCCCGTAAAGTATTACCCTGTCACCGGGAGCAAGCTGACCTGCCATATCGTCCTCCGCCAGCGCCACTATCCTCTGGGGCTGCTGACCTCCTTCAAGCTTCTCAGGGAGTTCCTGCACCTCCAGCCTCTCTTCATCAACAAAGACAGATCTGCTCATAACCAGCTTGAAACTCGTCTCGTTCTTTGACAGCCCGCATTCCGGATTCGGACAGTGCAATGGCTCAGTTAACCTGTTGCCCTCCTGCTTCCTCATCTGAACATATCCGCATTTCGCACACTTGTATGCGGCCACTATGAGCTTTGGCCTGACCTCGCTGGCTTTTTTGACCATTCCGTCCAGAACTACGAAACGACCCACATCGGAGCTTCGAAGGTAACGTATGGACGTCCTCCATCTCTCTCCGAAATTGAAGAACCTTGCATGTATTCTCCTGGGAATTGCGGCCTCCATGTCCTCTCCGATCTGCTGCTTTATGCGCTCTTCGAGCGCCTCCTCAGCAGACCTTATGACCTGCTCCGGGTCCTCGATCAGCAGTTCTATTATGTCCGGGTCAAATTCACTCAGTTCTCTCTGGTCTATAATTATGCTCTTCTTCCCTTGCTCCCCTGAAATGATGTCCGCTATCTGTGCGGAATACTCGTCCTTTTCGTAGAATTTCAGGAATCGGTCGATGAGTTCCTTGTTCTCCGTCACCATGTTCCTTCCTCGTGGGAAGCAAAGGTAAAATGGAGCGGAATATAAGCCTTCTGTCTGACAATTAAAATATAAAAGTGCTCCCGTCGGGATTTGAACCCGAGTCGCCGGCTCGAAAGGCCGGCATGATTGGCCGCTACACTACGGGAGCTTTTTGCTTTCTTAAAGTGGGTTGGAGGAGAGCAGGAAAGACACTGGATTTCTTTGAGATGCCTGGGTCTCGAGACTGCAGAACCCTTATCATTATTAAGGCCTCGAGTGTGCATGTTATTCGGTTTTTTATTTCAATCTTTCGGTCGTGTAAGCGGGAAAAGTATTAATTCAGGAGGGCATGTATGTTCATGGGCGTTAACCTCTCCGCCATAATCCCGGCGGAAAAGAAGAAGATGAAGGATTTCATGGGATGGAGCGTTGCGATAGACGCTTACAACACCGTATACCAGTTCATATCCATAATCCGCCAGCCGGACGGGACACCTCTTGTGGACAGGATGGGCAGGATAACCTCCCATCTTTCAGGGATACTCTACCGGACTACGAATCTCATGGAGGCCGGGATACAGCCGGTCTATGTCTTCGATGGAAAGCCTGACGAACTGAAAAAGGACACGATAGCGCAGAGAAAAGCCGCAAAGGAGAAAGCACAGGCCGCGTACGAGAAGGCGATAGAGGAAGGGGACATGGAAACGGCTAGGATGAAAGCGCAGCAGACCTCGAAACTGACATGGGAAATGGTGGATGAGGCGAAAAGGCTGCTGGACATGATGGGCGTCCCCTATGTTCAGGCACCGTCCGAGGGCGAGGCACAGGCCAGTTACATGGCGATGAAAGGGGCTGTGAGGGCTGCTGCATCCCAAGACTTCGATTCCCTTCTATTCGGCGCTCCCCTGCTGATACGCAACCTTACCATCACGGGAAGGCGAAAGCTTCCGAGGAAGCAGATATACATAGATATCGTGCCTGAACTGATATCTCTTGAGAAATCCCTGAAAGTGCTGGGAATAAGCAGAGCGCAGCTCGTTGATGTGGCACTCATGGTAGGCACGGACTTTAACCCAGGAGTTAAGGGCATAGGCCCGAAAAAAGGTCTGAAACTGATACAGAAGCACGGCACCCTCGAGGCAGTGATGAAGGAAAAGGGCTTTGAGGTGCCGAACTACGAGAGGATAAGGGATATATTTCTGAACCCGCAGGTGACCGACGATTTTGAACTCTCGTGGAAAGGGCCCGACGAGGAGGCCATAGTCTCCTATCTGTGCAAGGAGAGGGATTTCTCCGAGAACAGGGTGCGCTCCACCGTCAAGCGCATGGAGAAGGCAAGGATGAACGCCAGCCAGACCACACTGGATGCCTGGTTCTAATCCTCATCGGTATCCGGTTCCATTCCGTGCTCTATAAGGAACTCGTTGTGCCTGTCTATTCTCCGCATCTCGAAGACATAGAGGCCACCCATGACAAGGATGAGGAGCGCCATGGCCACCATGCTCTGCCAGTGTATGGACTCAAGGTCCGTGACTATGAGGAGTTCCTTCACTATTGCGAGCACGCCTATCTCCACCACATTCTTCATGCTCACATGGTGATGGAGCAGGTACATGGCGATTATCTCGAAAAGCTCGAAGAATATCAGGATGAGCACTATGCCCTGCAGGACCGACTCAACATCGAATCCCGTGAGTATCTCCTCTGCAAGTACGATGACAAGGTATATCACATAGACCATAGCGAGGGCACCCACCGCTATGACCACCATGTCAAATATGTTGCTCAACCACCGCATCAAGACCTTCTCGGTTCTGCTGAACTCCCTTTGCATGTCTGCACCTCTGTGTGCATCGGCTCTCTGTTAAAAAGATTTGTGGTGAAGGAATATCGCCACCGTTCCTTTTCTGACCTTCACAGTGGCATCTCTTTCGGATATATTGGATATCCCGCTCACATCCATTAGAACACCGTCGAACCCGTATTTGAACCCTCTCAGGCTCAGTTCCGCGCTCTCCCCCATGGGCACGACCGAGACCCTCCTTCCCTCCGGTATTTCCCTGTTCTCCCCTTCCTTCACCGTAAATATCTCCATCTCCGGCTCCAGAATACTTATGGGAACAGGCGAGAAGAGCATCATCCGTATGTTCTCCATCACATGGTCCATCTGCCTTGATAGAGCGCAGGTCAGGGTTATGTCATCCGCCCCTCTCTCAACTGCGGCCTTTATCGCAAGATATCCGTCCGTGTGGTCCTTCTCAGGGTCGTATGTGATCGTTTCCGTGCTCGGAGGTATGCCGTCTATGGAATCCATATCTCCCACGACAACGCATGGGTTCAGGCCTGCGTTGAGGTAGTGCCTGTACCCTCCATCAGAGGCGATCAAGGCTCTCCCGATGCTCAGTTCCCTCAGGAACTCGTATGAGGGGCAATCTCCGTTCAGGACTATGAGCGCTCTCATTCCACCATCTCCGATACGGTCATCACCCTTGATGCCGCTTCCGTGGCACTTCTTCCAAGTATGTAGGCACACGGCTCCCTTCCGAAGCCTCCTTCGTCTATTATCGCATCCTCCTTCAGCCCTGCAAGCTCTATGGCGGTGCCTATCTCATCGCTGTAGAGTATGTTCACCACTGCCCGAACATCCTTCCTTTCCTGCATGACCTCGAGAAGTTTTCCTGCAAGATGCCTGCTGGCGCCGAACTCAGGATGCGTAAGGGCAACGAGCTTCCCCCTTATCTCAACCATCCTCCCCGGTATCGCCACTATCTCATTCGGGCCTCTCGCTCCTTCTATGGCCCTCGCGATGTTCACCCTTACTTCTGGAATGAGGGCCAAGTTCATGTTCTCCAACATGCGTATCGCGTTCTCAACATCCCGTATCGCCTCGGAGCGCTCTCCTGCCTCCTCTGTTCCCCTGATGTTCATGCAGACCCTGCAGTCCTCCACCTTATGCACGCTGCAGAACCTTCCGCTCTCCCTCATCCTGAAACAGGAGCGACAGAATGCCTCCGTCAGTTCAGCCCTGCTCTTTCCCGCGCTTATGCCATCAGCAAGCTCCCTTGCCATCTCGAATATGTAGCTCTCGACCGGCCCTCCCATGACCCTGGGCTCCATCTTCAGATACTTGCTTACCATTGCCTGTGTTACCTGCAAAGCCTCCGCTATCTCGTTCTGGCCCATTCCCCTGTCTTTGAGTATCAGGGCGGCCCTTCTCCTGACCTCAGGTAGAACCACGCGGTTTATGTCCGCACAGGGTGGTATCATAGCAGGACAATAGGAAACTATATTTTAAGATGAGCGCATGGGCTCTCATGAAGGTGAAGGACCTCGGGGAGTTCGGGCTCATCGAGGAACTGGCAAAGATGATTGGAAAGGAGTACATCGGAGACGATGCGGCCGTTGTGCGTGGGAAAGATGGGAGGATATTGCTCTATTCCTCGGACATGCTGGTGGAAGGTGTGCATTTTTTACCTGAATGGCACCCTCCATTCAAACTTGGCAGAAAGGCCATGTGCTCCAATGTCTCGGACATCGCGGCAATGGGAGGTGTTGCAGAATATGCGCTTGTCTCCATCGCTGTTCCCGAGAACACGGAACTCGGGTGGGTGAAGGATCTTTACAGAGGGATTGCAGATACAGGAGTGCCCATCATCGGCGGGGATACCGTGCGTGGGAAGGAAGTTGTCATCAGCATAAGCATCATCGGAAGTACGGATGAAGAGCATCTGACGACCCGTTCCGGTGCGAAGGTTGGAGACCATGTCCTTGTCAGCGGCCCATTGGGCGCCTCGAGGGCAGGGCTTGAAGTGCTGAAAAGAGGCATGGAAGGATATGCAGAGGCTGTTGAAAAGCACCTCGACCCGGGTTGCAGGTCGGACATCGGCCATGAGGTCGGTGCCATTGCGAATTCCATGATAGACATCAGCGATGGGCTTGCGTCTGAGATACGGCATATCGCAGAGATGAGCGGCGTGGGTGCAGAACTGTATGCGGAAGAGATACCCATACATCCCTCCGCCGTTAAGGTCTCGGAGGCTCTTGGAATGGACGCGCTCCGCATCGCCCTTGAGAGCGGAGAGGAGTACGAACTTCTCTTCACGGTTCCGGAGGAAAGGCTTGAAGAGGCCCGGAAATATGGAACGGTCATCGGAAGGATTGTGGACGGCGGAGTGTATCTGGTCAGGGACGGAAAAAGAGAGGATATCGGAAAGGGATGGGTGCAGTTCTGATGAAAAAGAATATTACGGGCAGAGCGATGGCGATGGCGTGAAACCCTCTCACCTGATGATGCTCAAGGAACTGGCACTCCTCGGTGCATTGCATTCGCAGGTATCCGTCAGTTCAAGGGAGCTCGGAGAAAGTCTCGGGATAAGTCAGCAGAGCGCCTCCAGAATGCTCAGGGAATTGAGAGACGAAGGCATGGTGGAGATTTCCAGAGGAAGGCGGACATGGGTCATCATAGGTCCTGCTGGCAGGAATATCCTCATGGAAGAATACTCGGATTACCGCCGCATCTTCGAATCCTCGGAACCGGTGATAAAGGGAAGGGTGGAGAGCGGGCTCGGAGAGGGAAGCTACTATCTCTCGAAGAAGGGGTATGTGGAACAGATAAGGGAAAAACTGGGTTTCACTCCTTATCCGGGCACCCTGAACCTCAGGCTTGATACGAGAGAGATGGCGAAGTACCGGGCTCTCCTTGACGATGCGCTCGTCCTGTCCGGTTTTACCTCGGAGGGTAGGACCTTCGGGGATGTCCTCGCAGTGCCTGCAAAAATAGACAATGTGCGCTGTGCCGTTATAACTCCGAAAAGAAGCCATTACTCCGATGTGGTGGAAGTCATCTCGCCGGTATGCCTCAGAGAGGCATTCACTCTGTCCAATGGGGATAGCGTGGAAATCATCCTTGAAAGCCCTTAGGCCACCTTATGGCTGCCCTGCCGTCCCTCTTCTGAAAGGAGCTATATCTCGTTAAGGTCGGCTCCGCATGCCCTGCATATCTCGGCATCGGATTCGTTTACCTCACCGCACACCGGGCAGACCTTGCCCTCCTTTTCCTTCTTCTTTTTACCTTTATTTCCGGAATCGGGCTTTTGCACTTTTTTATCAGATTCGGGGGGTTTTTGGGGTTCTTCCTGCTTTTCCGCATCTTCTTCGGCTTCGGGTTCTGGTTCGGGTTCTGGTTCCGGTGGAGGTTCCTGTTCTCCCTCAGGCTCTGCTTCTGGTTCTTCAGGCTCTTCCTGCTTTTCCGCATCTTCTTCGGCTTCGGGTTCTGGTTCGGGTTCTGGTTCCGGTGCGGGTGCCGGCTCAACAACAACATTCACGCTTACACTCTCATTCTCAGGAAAATCGTATTCCTCGCCTTCATCTTCGTCCTCTTCCGGTTCCGGGTTTTTCATGATCTTCGGCTCTTCCTTTTCCTCGTCGTCCTCATCCTCGTCCTCGTCTTCCTCAATTATTATACTCTTCTTGGTTCCCGCCTTTGGAATGACCGAGCCGTTTATCGCAACATTGGCGCCTGTGGAGAGCGCTCCGTAGTACTCGACATTCTCCTCCACGGTCACGCCCTCATCCAGAATGACATCTCCTCCTGCGGATATGCTCTGCACGCTCCCTCCCTTTCCTATCTTGACCTTCCCATCAGCTACGAGTTCCTCTACCCTGCATCTCGGGTTCATGGTTATGTCGCCTTTGGCCGCAAGGTCTCCGGCAACTTCCGTTCCGGTACCGAGCTTTATGGAGCCTTCGGTCTGTATGCTACCCTGTATTACGCAGCGGCTTCCCATCACCACATATCCCTTGGCAACTATATCTCCGTCAACGATGACCCTCTTTCCGAGCTTTACCCCCATATCTGTCTCTATACTGCCCTTTATCTCGGTGTTGTCCGGGATTATAATGTCACCACCGTGTATGAGGAGCGCGGTCTCCATGGAACTCTCTCTGAGTTTTCTCTGGGTTCGGGTGTAATTCTCCTTAAGGCCGTTCAAATCCTCCTGACACTTCAAAAGCCTCTGATTCAGCTCCTTTATCCTTGCCTCTCTTTTCCTCAATTCTCCCTCATCGACGCCTGATGGCACAGGTTTCGATTCAAGTCTCTTCTGAAGATATTTTATCCTGTTCTTAAGCTTTCTGATCTCCTCGTCCTTCTCCTTTATGCGCTCCCACTTCTCCTTGAGCATGGCCTTCTTTTCCTGTTCCTGCCGCTTTATCTCCCTTCTGTAACGGGTCTCATTCTCCTTTGATTTCTTAAGCTGGGCGCTGCAGGCCCTGTGCTTCTTTTGGAGATTCAGGTATCTTTGCTTAAGGTTCTGATAATCCGACTGCGTGGCCATGCTCTTTCACCTCGACAGCCCCCAATCTTATATAGTCTATTTAATGGTTGCCCTGAAAAGAGGGTTGCAGCCAAACTTTAAATCCCCGATATTTTTAGGCTGAAGCATGTCAGGAGAGCGCATATTCATCGGTGCCGCATGGCCGTATGCCAACGGAGAGGTCCATGTGGGCCACATCGCGGGATGCTATCTCGGAGCGGACATCTTCGCCAGGTATCAGAGGATGAAGGGGAACGAGGTGCTCATGGTCTCGGGCTCGGACCAGCACGGCACACCCATCACTGTAACGGCCGAGAAGGAAGGAGTGAGCCCGGAGGACATAGCCGAGAGGTACCATGAGATGAACGCGAAGGCGATGGAAAGGCTGGGAATCTCCTTCGACCTTTACACCAAGACCCACACCGAGCATCACGAGAAAGTGGTGCAGGAGTTCTTCCTCGACCTGCTTGACAAGGGGCTCATAGACAGGAAGAGCACCGAGGAGGCATACTGCCCGAAATGCGAGCGCTTCCTTCCTGACAGATATGTGGAGGGCACCTGCCCGCACTGTGGATACGAGCACGCGAGGGGAGACCAGTGCGACGAGTGCGGAAAGACCCTTGACCCGAAGGACCTGATAAACCCAAGGTGCAAGCTCTGCGGCACAACTCCGATATTCAAGGAGACCGAGCATTTCTTCCTGAGGCTGAGCGCTCTCCAGGATGACCTTATGAAGTTCATAGAAGAAAAAGGGCACCTGTGGAGGCCGGGGGTTCTCAAGTTCACGAAGAACTGGCTTGAATCGGGTCTGCATGACAGGGCGATAACCAGGGATATCTCATGGGGAATACCCGTTCCGGTTGAGGGCTTCGAGGACAAGCGCATATATGTCTGGTTCGAGGCGGTGATAGGCTATTACTCCGCATCCAGGCTCTGGGCTAAGGAAAAAGGAGGCGACTGGGAAAAGTTCTGGAAGGAGGATGCGAAGCACTACTACTTCATGGGAAAGGACAACATACCGTTCCACACGATAATCTGGCCTGCAATGCTCATCGGAAGGGGGATGAAGACCCCTGATCATGTTGTGGCCAACAACTACCTGAGGTTCAGCGGCCAGCAGTTCTCAAAAAGTCGGGGTATAACCCTTGGAATAAACGAGGTGCTGGACGCCTACGATGTGAGCGCTCTCCGCTACTACCTGACCAGCATAATGCCCGAGAACCATGACACCGACTTCGACTGGCAGGACTTCGCTGCCAGGAACAACTCGGAACTTCTGGCCAAGTACGGAAACTTCATACACCGTGTGATATCTTTCACAGCGGACAAGTTCGGCGAGGTACCGCCTGCAGATCCCGATGAGAAGGACGAGGAATTCCTGAAGAAGATAGAGGGGTATCTGAATGAGGTCCAGGAGCATCTGGAAAGGACGGAGATGAAGGATGGCCTGAGCTCAATGATGAAGATAGCGATGGCAGGGAACAGGTACATGATGGAGCGCGCTCCCTGGAAGGAACTGAAGAGCGATAAGGAGCGGGCGGGCACAACAATGAATGTCCTGCTCAGAGTTGTTAAGGCCCTTGCGATAGCCTCCTATCCCTTCATACCCCATGCAGCCGAGAAGACCTGGGATTACCTTGGAATGGAGGGCAGCATAGAGGAGCATGGCTTTGAGGGAGCGCTGGAACCCCTTGAGACCGGAAAGAAGATGGAGAAGCACAGCCCGATGTTCTCCAAGATCGTCATAGAGGAGGAGAAACAGCCTCTGGAGGGTCTGGACCTCAGGGTCGGGCGTGTGGAGGAGGTGAAGGAGCATCCGGATGCGGACAAACTCTATGTCCTTCGTGTGAACCTCGGAAAGGAGACAAGGCAACTTGTGGCGGGTCTGAAGAAGTACTACTCACCCGAGGAACTCAACGGGAAGAAGATAATAGTGGTGGCCAACCTCGAGCCCGCAAAGCTGAGGGGGCAGTTGTCTCAGGGAATGCTGCTTGCCGCAGACCACGATGAAAGGGTTGCCTGCCTGACGACCGATGTTGAGCCCGGAACGCAGGTGGATGGAACAGCACCTGCGAAGAAACTGAAGTACCAGAAGTTCGCAGAGAACATCATAATGGTGGGCACCATCAGGGACGGAAAGTTCATCGGCGATAAAGAATATGAGGCGCTCTTCCCCGGCGAAATCGAGGATTATGAAGGCCCGGCAGGAGCGATAATCAGGGACAGCAGGGCGGTGGTGCTGAGCGCAGGAGGGAAGATAATAGCGCCGGATAAGGAGATGCCGGATGGAGCGAAGGTGAGATAAACACTTTACCATTCCTCAACTTCACTTCAATTTTTCTCCGACCAAAGTTAAACTCAAGTTCAATTCTGGTAAAGTTAATATACCTCTGTATCTCATTGGTGATTATGTATGTGAGGCGGGACCTTGAAGAGCGCTTCCTGAGAGTGTCCGAACATTATGGGATTGCAGCCCTCGTTGGTCCGAGGCAGTCCGGAAAGACCACGATGCTTAAAAACCTCATGAAAGGCATGGATGCGTCGTATGTTCTCTTCGATGACCCGGATGCGAGGGCCATATTTGAGGAGGATGTGAAGAAATTCAGGACACAGTATATGGAAGGGCATGAGCTTACGGTACTGGACGAGGTTCAGTACTGCAAAGATGCAGGAAGCAAACTGAAATATCTCGCAGATACCGGCTCAAAGATATGGATGACATCCTCCTCCGAAGTGCTTCTTGGAAAAGAGGCCCTGTCCTATCTCGTGGGAAGGGTGGCGATCCTTCGCCTTTATCCCTTCAGCATAAACGAGTTCCTCAGGGCGAAGGGGCAGAAGGTCCTGAATCCACAGATACTGCGGAGGCATGTGTGGGAACATATGTCCTACGGTGGATTTCCCGGGGTCGTTCTGACCGATAGCGTTGAAATGAAAAGGACCGTGCTCGCTAACCTGCAGGAGACCATGCTTATCAAGGATGTTTCAAGGACATTCTCAATAGATAACATGGGTGCCCTAGAGAGATTGACACGGTATCTGGCGCTTAACGCGGGTGCCATAATCTCGTACTCAAAGCTTTCAGATGACCTGAAGATATCCTTCCAGACCCTGAAGAAGTACCTGGATGCTCTCGTTAAAAGCTATATCATAGTTGATGTACCCCCCTTCTTCAGCAATAGGAGCAGGGAGATAAGCAAGCAGCCCAAGATGTACTTTCTTGATACTGGCCTGAGAAATGCCACAGTTGGCCGCTATCCCCTGGAGCCAGAAGGCAGGCTTTTCGAGAACTATGTGCTTTCGGAACTGGTCAAAATGGGCTTCGAGCCCAGATACTGGAGAACGAAGTCGAAGGCAGAGGTTGATTTCGTGGTGGAAAAGGAGGGGGAAATCGTGCCTGTGGAGGTCAAGATAAATGCCGACCTCTCGAGAATAGAGCGGGGGCTGCGCTCCTTCATCGAGAAATACGAGCCTGAGAGGGCTTTAGTGGTCTCATATAAGGGAGATAAGGGAATCGTGGATATGAACGGAACAGAGCTCGTATTCACGGATATCCTTGGGCTGTGGGATATGCTGGGAGATATGTAAGCAGATAGAGGGAACCATGACTGGAATCCCTCAAATGCCCCGCTTATCTCCACCTCTTTCCCCTTGCCTTCCATTCCCTCTGCGCTACATATACGGGATAGACGAACAGCAGGATGGCCAGAAATTGAGCGAGGTAGTTCAGCAATACGCTGGGATATCTCATCGAAGCATATAGGGTTATGAGGGTGAGCGCAAGCAGGCCAACCAGTATCGTGTAAAATCGCATGTCCTCACTCATCCTTCCATTCCTCCTCTTTCAGTATAACTGCTGCTTCTTCAAATGTTTTCGCGGAAACATATGTGAAGAACAAATCGAAAATCACGATCCACCACAACCATGCATAGTTATCCGGCCAGCCCATGAAATGGAACAATACGAATAACGTGGGAGCCGCAAAAAGGACCACCAAACCCGAGATTGCGAGGCCTGCCACCCATCCACCATACCTCATTGTGAGTTTCATTCCCAGCTTTCCGCCTCGCAAATCCTTCAGTCTTATCGGTTCTTCCAGTTCTTCCTTGGTGAACTTTTTGGCCACTCTTTTAGCATTGCCTACAGCATTGCCTACTGATTTTTCATACATCCTGTAGAGACTGTAGGTTAGGGCGACAAGAAGTAGAATCAAACTCAGGCATGTTCCTGTCACGGACAAAAAGTGTAGCGACAGAAAAAGGAGGACGATTGCCAGCAGAATGATTCCCGTGGAAATGATGTCGGAACTATCAATCTCGCTGAACTTCATTTCCCTCCCTCCTGCTCTCTTTTCAGATTCTCATTCATCATTCCGTCCCTCCGCTTCGATTATCGCTGCCGCTTCGTTGAAGGTCTTTGCAGAAAAATATGCAGTTTCCATCCATATTACTAACATGAAAACCCAAAAATAGCTGTCCGGGCCGTCAATGAAATAGAACAGCACGAACAACAAAGGGACTGCGAGAAGAGTCCCCACGCCCACGGTTGCTAGGGCTGCCACATAAGGCCCGTGTCTTATTGTGAGTTTCATGCCTGCCTTCCATCCTCTGAGGTCGTTCAACCTTATCGGTTCTTTCAGTTCCTCTTTGGTGAATTCTCTGGCAATGTTCTTCGCATTGTGTCTTATCCTTTCCTTGGTACTGTAAGGATTGCGATACCACGCATAAAGGCCGGCGACGAAAAATAGAATTGAACTCACGCATATTCCGGCCAGAAAGTCAAAGTACGCCGAGAGAAAGAAGACAAGAAGGATTGTCAGAAAAACCGCTCCGAAAACGATGACCGCTCTGTCTGTCCCATTGTGCTTCATTTCCCTCCCTCCTGCTCGCTCCTCTCCTTTTCAAGTATCCGGAGAGCGCGTTCGTATGTCCTTTTCTTTAAATAGATTGTCAGCGAATAATTTATTATAAACAACACGATCATGATTGTGGCGGGTTCGTATATGGCCTCCACTCCTTGCAGATATAGACCTATGAAGAATGTTGCTATGAAGGGCGAAGAATATATGAAAAATAGTATCAGACATGCTTTTTTGACCCCTATTCGCGGAACCACGGAACTTATGTCGGCGTGCAGAAGGTAATCCTTCCATCTGATCGGGTCACCCGGATTCCTTTCCTTCATCTTCTTGGCCATGTCATAGACCTCGTACTCCGGGCGGAGCGAACCGCCGAAAATGAGGATGATGAATGCCACCATAAGAATGAATATTACTATAAGGGATACCAGACAGAACAGGCTTCCCCATCCAAAGAACATTGGAAGAAGTATGACCAGAATTATCGCCGCTATGGCGAGCGCCTTCAGGTTCTCCCTCATCTTGGGTGATTTCCATTTTCCAGCCATCGTGCATATATTGAAATAGTATTTTTAAATCTTTCTTCCATCACCTATTTCTACTCCATGCGATTCATTCCCGTGATAGAGATAGACGGTTCAATGGGCGAGGGCGGAGGCCAGATACTCAGGAACGCTCTCTCCCTTTCCCTTATCCTGAACGAGCCCGTTCGGATAACTAAGATAAGGGCGAAGAGGCCGAAGCCGGGTCTGAAACCACAGCATCTGACATCGGTCAGAGCGCTCTCCGATATCGGGAATGCTGAGGTGAAAGGAGCGAAGATGGGTTCCATCGATCTTGAGTTCACACCCTCCGGGATAAATGGAGGCGAGTATGTCTTCGATACGGGCACGGCTGGAAGCATAACCCTCATGATACAGGCGATCCTGCCCCCTCTTCTGATGGCCCCATCTCCTTCTGAGGTACTTCTGAAGGGAGGCACTGATGTGAAGTGGTCTCCTCCTGCCGATTATGCGAAGAATGTCTTTCTGAGCGCTCTATCCCGCATGGGCGCCCGTGTTGAAATGGAGGTTCTGAAAAGAGGTTATTACCCGAAGGGAGGCGGCGAGGTTCTGCTGAAGGTCTGGCCCTCGAAACTGCGCTCCCTTGAGCTCGTGGGCTCCTGGCCCTCAGAGGTGGATGGCATCGTGCACTGCTCCGGCCTTCCCGAGCATGTGCCTTCGAGGATAAGGAAAGCCTCTTTGAAGGAACTGATAGACATTGAAACGAAGATATCCATTTCCTGTTCCGAATCCCTCTCTCCCGGCACTGGCATAGTTCTCCGGTCATCCGGAGATGACCATGTGATAGGCGCTGACGCATTGGGTGAAAGAGGCCTGCCCTCAGAAAAGGTGGGGGAGAGCGCTGCGCTCCGCCTGAAGAAATCCTTTGGATACGGCGTTGACGAGCATCTTGCGGACCAGTTACTTATCTATCTCTCAATGGCAGGGGGAAGAATTGAGGCTCCTGTTATCAGTTCTCACACGGAAACAGGGATGGAACTGATATCCATGATGACGGGCGGAGAGTTCGAGGTGCATGAGGAGGACGGGTTCGTCATAGAGGCGAAAAAGGCTTAAATGGAGCCTCGCATTCCGGTATGCCGCGATGATGACAATTCGTGAAGCTGAAAGATGATGACTGATGGGCGAACTGAGCGGCTTTATACCCTCTTTCCCGGGTTTTTGCAGGAAATAGCGCTGGGCGATTCTCTTCAAAAAGTTTATATACTATACGAAAGTATGAGTTTTACTCCCAAACATGAAAAGGTTCGCTTTTTCGTGGGAAAGGAAGTGAGAAAATGGATATATACGTAGGAAATCTGTCATACGACGCAACAGAAGATGACCTCAAGAAGGTCTTTGAAGAGTTTGGAGAGATCGAAGCCGTGAAAATAATAACGGATAGATACTCCGGAAGGTCCAAGGGATTCGGATTCGTTACAATGTCTAACGAGGAAGAGGCCAGGGCCGCAATAGATGCCCTCAACGGAAAAGAGATGATGGGCAGAGAGATCAAGGTCAATGAAGCAAGACCCAGAATGTAATTCTGGTTTCATTTCCCGAGATTACTGAAAACCCTTTAATTTCATTCCTTATTTTCCCTGTGCTTTTTCCTCAAAAACCTCTGGCTGGAGCTGTTATGAGGGTCTCATTTGAGTGCACTCAATCTCTCAAATGATCTTTCTTGATTTTTCAGACATGTCCGGATATGGAGAGTTGAAGAGCCCTTCCCTGTGATGGCGTCTCCGAGATCCAGAAAAATCTTCCGGGCTTCCATGCTCAAGATTTAAAAGTCACATGACATTGCCGCACAGAAGGCCGGGATAGCCAAGTCAGGTCAACACGCACTTTCCTTCGGAAAGGCTTGCTCGCAGAATTCCTGCGAAATTCTGCTCGAGGCGGCAGACTCAAGATTTAAAAGCGAGAATATGTTTCCACACAGAAGGCCGGGATAGCCAAGTCAGGTCAAAGGCGGCAGACTCAAGATCTGTTCCTCAGTGGTTCGCCGGTTCAAATCCGGCTCCCGGCACTTTGTTCTATCTTATCATTCCATATGGCCATAGGATGCCAGCGCCTCTATCAGGATGTTGTGCCTTTTCTGCTGTATGAAACGGTTGTTCACTATGACATCCAGGACATCCACCTTCCTGCCCTCTGCAGTGTACTGGAGCGCTCTCTTTGTTAGAAAAAATGCTGTGGGGTCGTTGTTAAAGCTCTTAGAGTCTATCAGAGTGGCCTCAGCACAGCCCTTTACCCATTCTATGATGTGCCTGGGGTATGCCACCTCACGAGCAGTTCCCTCCGTGCATACCTCGACTTCATCCTTCAACAGCCCTATGAACGGGGTGTTGTTCTCGAATATGGCTATCGGCCTCTGCTCCTGGAACCTCGCAACTCTCAGAAGAAGGGCGAAGGACTTCCCAGATATCTTTTCCTTCTCCATCCTGCTTGCACACATCTCCGCAAAGTGTATCATGTTTCCCTGATCTCTCTTTATCAAGACCGTGTCCTCGCTTATGCCTTCAAGGTCGCTGAGAAGTATGTTTCTCTCCCTGAGACCCTCCGTTATGGGTACAAATATGAATATCGTGTTTCTGTCCTCAACCGAGCTATTTACTACAGAATAAACCAGCATATCCATCCATCTTGAGCCCTCCCTTTCCTTGGAATACTCCGCAGGTGCACCGATCTCATCCCTTCCCTCCACCCCCAGATCCACCTTTGCCTTTATGGTCTCCATGTTGAAAAGCTGCTTCTTTATGAATGGCTCTGCCAGTTTTATCTGCCATTCAAGGTTCTCAAGCCTGATGGAAAGGTCTGCCAGGGCCCGGGAATGGCTCTGTTCGCGCTCTTCATACTTTTTTTTCTCCTTTTTCAGGCGCTCCACTTCGTCTTCAAGCTCCTTCCTGCCCATTATCGAAAGCGGAACTAAAATCGGGATACCTGTAAGTATATATGAGAGAAGGGCGACTACCAGTATGAGCATGGCATATGTGACATACGCGACATACGCGGGCCTAAAGCCTGAACTCATCGTCCTCCTCCGGTGCCGCATTTTCCCTGCCCTCTTCCAGCAGGGCTGCAAGAAGTTCGTCGTCCTTTTTGCCTTTCTCGGCATCATCCTCTACGGGCTTTTTCTTCGGCTGCCGGGCCTCTTTCACCTCCTTCTTTTCCTTTGTGCCTCCCTTTTTCTTCTCAGGATGCAGGGGCTTTCCACAGTATGGGCAGTAATCGTGGGTGGCCTCGCATTCGGGGCACATGGATACTCCGCAGTCGTGCATATATTCGGTCAGCTTTCCGCAGAACACACAGTGCTCGTCATCAAGGTCTATGTCCTCCTTTCTCAGGAATCTTGATTCCGACAGGGCTTTTTTCTGGTGTGCTGAGAGTTCCTCCGGGCTGACCCTCATCTCCTCATAGCTCTCTCCGTCGAAGACCTTCATCGCGGCCAGCACCTGTCTCGCACGATAGGGGCCGACATTCAGATGTTCCATTATGCTGTAAAGGTCCCTCTGCTCGGGCGGCAGAGACAGTGCCTCTTTGACGAGCTCCTCCACCGACCTCTCGTCCGTATCTGCGCTAATATCCATCCTGTTGACCTCTGCGATATACTGTACGATTCTTTTTGCGGATTTAAGATCCATATCTGGATATGTGGCGACCACATCGGATAGCCTTATTCCGCTGCGCTCCAGCCCTCTTCTGTTTCTTTTCAGAGCATGAAGGATAAGGTCTCTAGAATAGCGCTCGTATCTTTCGATGTTCCGGTCAGAGAGAGAGGAGAATGAGAAAGTCTCGTTTTGCTCTATGTATTCCGTTACCTCGTCTATACTGTTAAGCGGTACACCGCAATACTTGAAAATCTCCTCCTTGCTTGGCGCCCTTCCTCTTTCATACTCGAATTTAAGGACCTTTCTGGCATATTCGTCTATCTTTCTCCTGTGCTTTTCCTTTCTGGCGGCTTCCATGGCCTCACTGGCCTCCGTATAATTCGGGTCAATGGAGAGGGCGTTTTTGTAGCTCCTTATCGCATTATCGAATCTTTGCATATTTGAAAGCAGGTCTCCTTTGGCCTTCCATATCTCCTTTTCCGACCTTTTCAGTCCGAGAGCATAGTCATAGCACTTCAGTGCCTCGCTGTTCCTCCCGGCACTTTGAAGGGCCTGCCCCCTGTACTTCCATGCATCGGGGTCATCTCTGTTTATCTTGATGGCGTGCTCGAAGGCCGACGCTGCCCTTTCGTATTCCTTTATTTTCATCAAGGCAGTTCCATAGGCCTTCCAGAGGCCTGCATCGTCGGATTTCAGTCTTGTTGCCTTTGCATAGACCTTTACAGCTTCGCCCCATCTTTCTATTTCTGAGTATATCTCTCCTGCGAGCGCCCAGTATTCCGCCTTATTCCTGTCCTTGCTTATGGCCTTTTTAAGGGCCCTCAATGCATCTTCGTGGACCCCTGCACGATAAAGAAGATCTGCTTTGGTATAGAGAAGCCCGTGGTCCTCATCATCTATTCCAAGTGCCCGGTCTATTGCTTCCAGGGCCTCTTCATTCATACCCAGTTTCTGCAGTGAGTTGGCGAGGTTTACCCAGTATTCCTTTTTGTCCCTCTCTATCTCCACTGCAGCTCTGAACTCTGCAGCAGCACCTTCATAATCCACTATGGCCATAAGTGATTTTCCTCTTTTATTGTGTGTTTCTGCCCTTTCAGCCAGTTGCAGAGCCCGACTGTAGGCCTCTGCTGCTTCATCGCTTTTTCCGAGTTTCTCCAGAGTGTCTCCAAGCAGCTCCCACATTTCATGATCCTCTTTGTCCAGCGTCAGGAGCTTTTTCAGGTGCTTTACGGCCGATTCATTTTCTCCGGCCTCTATCTCAGCTATTGCCAGGTCTTTCCATGTTTCGCTGTTGTTCGGGTCCATCTTAAGTATGGCCCTGCAGTACTCCATGACCTTTTTGTTATCCTTCATCTTCTTTACGAGCTCCTTTGCCTCTATCCACGCGAGTATGTCCTTCGGGTCAAGTTTAAGGGCCTTTCTGTATGCCAGATACGCATCGTCATAATCTCCCAATTCAACACATGCCCTTGCCTTCTCCACCCATGCATCCCTGTCCTTAACATCCAGATCCAGAATTCGGTCACACGTCCTCTTTACTTCGGCATAATCTCCAAGCGCCTTTGCCACATCTTTCTTCTTTCTCAGGAGTTCTGTGTCTTTCGGGTCCATCCTGAGTGCTTCTTTGTATGCCTTCATTGCCTCTTCCAGCTTCCCCATCTTCTCAAGACTGTCTCCCATCCGCATGTACGCAAATCTGTTCTTTCTATTGTAAAGTATGGCCTTTTCGAATGAGACCACCGCGTCCGCGTGTCTCTCAAGGGTGGCCATGACACAGCCTCTTCCATACCATGCGTCCGCATCCTTGGGCATTAGCTTGATGGCTCTTTCATATGCTATTAAGGCCTCTTCATATCGGCCAAGAGCCTCTAGCACCGCTCCTTTGCTGTACCATATGCTGCCGTCCTTTCCATCGCGTCTGAGTGCCTCTTCATACGAGTTCAGAGCTTCCTCCAGCAATCCCATCCTCTGCTCCACACCTCCCTTTGCCTTCCATAGCTTTGAGTGGTCGCGAATCTCGAGTGCGGCCCTGTAATCCTCGAGCGCTTCCTCGTCCCGTCCGAGAGCCTCCAGAAGTTTTCCTCGGTGATAGAGAGCGTCTGCATTATCCTCTTTCGGAGGCAGAGCTATTGCCTTCCCGTAGGCCTCCACCGCCTCTTCTTTCCTATCCATGCGCTCCAGAGCATATGCACGGTCATAATGCGTGGATTTGTCCTGCGGATCTATGTTTATTATGGCATCGCAGATCTGCACCACTTCAGGATATCTCTTGAGCTTTTTCAGGCATTCTTTCCTCCTGACAAGCGCTTTCAGATGGTCCGGTTCAATCTCTATGGCACGAGCATAGGCTTTGTCAGCCATGGAATATTTTCCTGTCTTCTCCAGAGCCACCCCCCTGTCGTACCATGATTCCGCATCCTTCGGGTCCTTTTTGAGTATTCTTCCGGTTATCTCAATTATGGCGGGGTAGTCCTTCATCTTTTTCAGGCATTCCTTCTCTCTCTTAAGGGCCGGAATGCTGTTTTTGGCGTATTTTGCGGCTTTTTCATAGGCTTTTACCGCTTCCCCATACTTCCTGAGTTTCTCCAGCGCATAGCCTCTGTCATACCATGCTTCGCCGTCTGAGGGGTCAATCTTCAAAAGCCGGCCTGAGACCTCTACTATGGCCCCGTAATCACCGAGTTTCTTCAGCGCATCTTTCTTTCTGGATAGTGCTTTGGTGCTCCTGGCTTTTAGTCCTATAGCCCGGTCATATGCCTCCACTGCAAGTCTGTATTCCTTCATGCTGTAATATATCTCTCCAATATAGAAATATGTCCCCGCGTCGTTCTTTATGAAACTGGATGCCTTTTCAAGGGCCTCCAGTGCCTCGGAATATCTCTTCATCTCATAGAGAACTATGCCCTTGTGCTTCCATAGAAGGCCATTCGTCGGGTCAGAATTCAGGGCTTTGTTGAAGGCGGCTAGGGCTCCAGTGTAATCCCCTATCAACTGCAGGGTTATGCCCTTCTGCATAAGCGCTTCTTTGTAAGACGATTTTCTCATGAGCGCTTCATCAAATGCATGTACTGCCTCTCTCGGTCTGTCGAGTTTGTTCAGGGCCATTCCTTTCTTGGTCCACCATACAGGAGAGTCGTTTATTTTCAGTATTCTATCGTATATCTCTATGTTGAGCGGGTCAGCATCGTTTCCGCGATAATATGCATCAAGGGCCTTTTTTTCATCCTTTGCCCGGAGGTGCGCATCTCCCAGCTCCATCCATGCCACAGAGTCTCTGGGCCTGAGCTTCACGATCCTCGCATAAGCCTTTATGGCCTCCTGATGCCTCCCCATTCCGTCATATATCTCCGCCAATCTGTGCCAGTGCTCCGATGAACGAGGGGTCAATTTCGTACCGGACAGATATGCTTTTATTGCCTCTTTCCTTGCACCAGTTCCCTTAAGAAAGTCTCCAAGCTTCAGATAGAACTCCGAGAACTCCTCTTTATCTCTGATTTCCCCAAGCTCTTTAAGCATCTCTCTTATTTCATCCAGTTCCTCCTGTACCTTTGTGTCCTCTCCTTTATCATAGTATTCCTCGGCCTTTTCGAGAGATTTGTTGCATTTAGCGAGGGTTCTTTTCTCTTTATCAAGCAGGGAGTCGAAAATGCTCATTATCGTCACCGGCAGAAGAGCATCGGTTATAGACTTATAAAGAATTCGGTTGAAAATGTAAGCTCTCAGCCCCTCTTATTTCATCCCTCTAAAGCCGCTTTCTCCTCACTGATCTACTTTTTTCATTCTGAAAACCTATTTAAACATGATGCAATTTACTGGCAATGAGCGCCCGAAAGCGGACCAATAAGCCTTTTCTCAGACGTGCACACAAAAAATGGCGCAGGTTCATGAGGAAGGCTAAAAAACGGAGATTCTGGCCGATATACGGCTCTCTTATCTTTATCCTGTTCTGGGCTCTCGTTTCGCCCGCCTCTTTCTCCGATTTCGTGTGGAGATACTTCTGGGGACCCATAGTGGCAGATGCCTGCGGTCATCCTGTTGGCGGAATACACGAGGGATATAATGCTATCAATACGCTTGTCTACGGAACGCTGGTCATTGCCCTCATATACTACGGGTGGAAGGGCATAAAGCGTCATATCATCTATGTGGATTCCGACACCGTAGTGGCCCTGCTTCCGCTCATCTTTGTGGGTGCGCTCTCCCGTGTCCTTGAGGATGCCGGGTCCTACAGCATACCGGAGGCATATTTCTTCATTTCACCGATAATTTACCTGTGGATAGGTTTTCTTGCCCTCTTCTTCCTTCTGTTCGCACATTTTCTTGAGAAAAGAGAGAGATATGATGCCATGGTTCTCGGGCCGATAATATATCCCTTCATTCTCAAATTCCTGTGGTATTTCATGGAAAATCGTATCTCCGGAAGCGACCTCGTCTTCTTCATAGTTCTGAGCGTTCTATTCATGCTCTTCCACTTCTTTATGATAAGAAAGAAGGGCTATGACACGGTCAGTTCGGTATTTCTCTACTCCATGTACGTCCTTAGCTTCTTCGTCTATTACTCTTTCGATGTGTTTCATTCGCTTCCGAATCCATCGGCTCTCGTCATAATACCACTTATCGCTCTGGCAGTGAGCGCGTTTATGGGAATGTTTTCCAGACTCCGGTTCATACCCGATTATTTCTCAGAGCGCATGAACCTTATGATCCTCTTCTCACACAGCCTTGACGGAGCAGCGACGTGGATAGGTGTGGACTACTACGGGTACGGGGAAAAACATGTCCTTGCAGGGATGCTCATAGGTTCTTTCGGAGGCTTTTCTTTCTTCCTTTCGAAGCTTCTGCTTTCCATAATTGTCATCTATCTTGTGGACCACAGCTTCAAAAAAGAGCTCAGAGACCCGACTCTTTCCGGGTTGATAAAGTTCACGATAATATTCTTAGGTCTCGGGCCGGGGCTAAGAGATATGCTGCGTATAGCTCTTGGAGTATAAGTTCTCCATTCTTTGGTCATCCAGAGCTCTGATCTCGCCCGCCTCATCCTCGATGCTTCTCGTTTCTTTCTTTACCTTCTCCTGTATCTGGAATAAGATGCGACAACCGCAACCAATGCTATGGTTCCTGCCTCCACCATCATGCCAGCGACCAGCCAAGGGGGTGTGGCATCTGTCCTCCTGAAATCCGAGGGAATGAAATAAGTCCCGTTGAATAGCATGGATATGACGGTGCTGTTATTGTGCCCGCACATAATTCCGCGAACTCCGTAAAAGCCTTTCATTCCTTCGAGCTGCCATATCTCAGTTCCTGAGCCGGTCATCAGATCGGGATAAGTGCTGTTCTTTCCATCCTCCAGACAGTATCTTTCCGCACCGAGTCCTGCCCTGTATTCTCCCCCGATGGTTATTCTCTGCATATGTCCATATATCGGCATGGACCTCTCCATCTCCGTGGTACCGTTCACTTCCATAAATCGGGGCGAAGAGGTTGTGATATTGATGAGATACTCTCTCCCGGTGCCTCGATGATACACACCAAGAAAGGCCTGTATCATGAGCTTGGAATCGGGAAATGCCCAGTTCCATCTGTCTATGCTGCATGAAACCGCAGATGATAGCTCCAGATTGTGTCCTTCCACATCTGTATATTCTTCCGTGCCTTCCGGAACCGTTTTTGTCTCTATCTTCTCATGCGTGTGTGTCTCTGAGATGTTCATTACGAAAGATAGCCTTATGTTCTCTGCAGCTCTGCCGCCCTTATATTCCTCCATCTTTCCACTGTATCTATTCCATCGCAGGTCCTGCACCGGCCCTCTCTTCGCAAAGGTGTAAACAAGGCTGGTTGTGTGCCCGTCCGACTCTTCATGGTGTGAGATCCTCCATGTTGTGTTCATCGTGAAGCCCCCCACAGGTATGTCTTTACCCAGAAGATGATAATTATAACCATCAGAGGTTCCATCAAAACGAGAGTTGTTGTTCACATCCCGGTACTCGATTATTCGGTATATTCCAAAAAGAAATTCGTCTTCGGAATAGCAGTAGTCTCTGGACATTACCCTCCTGCCGTCCGTTGTCTCGTTGATTTCTTCAATGCGCGGGCCACTTATGGATATGACCGGCGAAGAGTTTCCACTCTGCCCTTTCACTACGGCAATCCTTGCTCCCCTGGCTTCCACGAAATCTTCCGTGACATTTACTAGAATCCCGTTCCCCTCAAATTTCATGGGGTGGATTATCTCCACCCCGGAAACGGGCATAAGGGCAGTAAGAATTATTGCTACAGCAAGGAGCGTGCTTAATAGGGGCTTCACAGCCTGTTATCCTGCGCTCCCTACTTATACTTTCCGTGGAAAAGCTTTATATCCCTCCCGGCTGGGTTAGATTTTAATATGTGCACCATATCGCCGAATACACCTGATTGACAGGTGTCCACATGCAGGCGTGATCTAGCTGGTTAGGATTAGGGCCTTCCAAGCCCTCTGCCCGGGTTCGAATCCCGGCGCCTACTGCCCAATTCGACCCGCATGGTCATTGAGACCAAGGTTGTGACGACACCCCGTAAAAACGAGATTCCGAGGGTTTCGTTGCCACGGCGCCTGCACCGGTGCAATGGGTCCAAAGTAATGGAAAACCATTATTGTGTTCGCTTAAAACATGCTGCCACTGTGGCTTAGCGGCGAGCTCTTTCTTTGTGCTCGCTTCGCTGGCTCACCCTCCAAAGAAAGACATCACACGAGGAGTAACGCCTCCGAGTGCGTGACTCCCGCAGGAAGTCACTGATGAGAAAGAACACGACCTTTTCGGAGAAAAGGTCTGGTCGCACGGGCGTAACCATGCTCCATTCGGGTTCACCTGCTCGCTCGCAATATTCATTTAGTAGAAAGCCTTCATCCGCCCAACAGATTGCCACTGTGGCTTAGCGGTATAGCGACGCCTTGGTAAGGCGTAGGTCGGGGGTTCGATTCCCCCCAGTGGCTCTCTTCAATAAGCGGAGCGCCGCCGGTGTTTCCGAGGTGCGCTTTGCCTGAAGGGGTAAAGGGCACTTCATGATTCCGCCAGTGGCTCTCATAACAAACTCTCCCGACAAACCTTTTTTTTCTCTGCATGTGGGCCCGTGGGGTAGCTTGGCATCCTTGTGGCTTTGGGAGCCACTGACTCCGGTTCAAATCCGGGCGGGCCCATTCGGGCTTTTTTGCACCTATTCCTTCGACTCATGAGGCTTTAGTTCCATACATGCCAATATATGGTTTCTGAAAAAGTCATTGAAACCCGGTTTTTGAACAGGAGCATCGAATGAAGAGAACGCATCGCCCCACACATAAAGTGTGGTGTTAGATGTTATGTTTTTTACTACGATATAATCTCCTACCTCTATTTCTTTGTCCATTGAGTAATTCCTTTCTTTTTCTATGTTTCCCAGAAACTCACCCTCGGCGGAGAACAGTTGAAGTTCCGGGTTCACCTCTGTCCATGAATCTTCGGATATTACTGTAAAAGTTACAGTGGACCAAGAGATGGGCGTGTTTGTAGGGAGAAACAAATCGTTCACCGCCATAATGAAACTACCGTTTCCAGTGTTGTTCACATCCAAGGATACAAAGGAAAAATGTCCCAACTCAATTGAGGTGATAAGATTCATCAATAGCTCTCTATTATAAACTGGGTCGATACATGAAAGACTATCAGAAGTGTCATTGCATCCTGTAATATGTCTTTCTGCATTCAATTTGAATTCTACTACATTGCCTTCTTTAAAATAATTACTTCTATCCCCTGAAAATATCAGAGGAAAATCTCCAGAACTTTCAAAATAAACAACCGTATAAATATCTATATTGTCTAAGTAAACCATATAATTTCTACATTTTTCTACTTTTGGAACCGAAAATATGTTGGACCGAATAACTCTGTCTCGAATGTTGAATGTAGTATTGTCTGGAAGATCTCCATGTAGGGCCCCTTTTTTGATTGCCTCGTCTACCGTGAGATATCCTTCATCTTCTTCGCTATTGAAATAGAAGTACGTCACGGTTCCTGAAAGCAGGAGAACTGCCACAAGGGTTAGTGCTATTGCGACGGGTTTCTTTCTTTTACCACGAGCATCCACAAAAAGAAAATATCATCATGTCATTTAAGATTTTCGACATGGGCGATGCCCGACCGGATTTGTTCAAACGAGCAAAACTTGTTTTGCGACCAAGCCTTCTAAAAGAAGGCGGACTCAGAACTATCGTTCCTCGGCAGGACTTCTGGAACGAAGTCTAAGGTTTGCTCAGCGGGCCCACTCGGCTTTTTCCGAGGCGATGGGCGAGGCGCGGACTTTGATTCTTTCCCAATCCTTTTTATACCGGGGAGCGCTCCACTTTCAGGTGATGCCTTGAAGGTAGAGAACGGAGATTATGTGGAGGTGAACTACACCGGAAGGCTTGAGGATGGAAGGCTCTTCGATTCCTCAATAGAGGAGGTTGCGAAGGAGTCTATGTTCTACGACCCGAGCAGAGAGTATGAGCCACTGGGTTTCGTTGTGGGCGAGGGGATGCTCATAGAGGGCTTTGAGAAGGGAGTGCTGGGCATGGAGCTCGGGGAGAAGAAGGAGATAAGGATACCTCCTGAGCAGGCATACGGAACATCGGGAGCTCACCCGCTGGCAGGAGAGACCCTCATATTCGAGATAGAGGTAGTGAAGATAGAGAAGGCCTGATATGAAGGAGATGGGCATAAGAGAGCTTGCAAAATATCCTTTTCTAAGAGAAGCCCATGAGTTCGTTAAGGAAAGCGGTGTCTCTCTCGACGAGGTCCTGTCAGCCCCTCCTGAAAATAACCTGCCGCTTCAGGATGCGTGGAACCGCGTCTTCGGTGCCTTTGCCGGAAATATCGCCTTCATCCCGGGAGTCAGGGATGCGCTCTGGTCGATGCTTATAAAGAGATACCACGGAGAGGACATTGATGCAGGTGAGATAGAGCTTGCTGCCCGCTCCTCCGTGTCTGCCTATCTCTCGGCCGAAGAGGTCTATGTCCCCTCCTCGGAAGAGGCTCTTGAAGCAAGAATTCTCTCCTACCCTCTTGCAAGAATACTTGTCTCGTGCATCGGAGATAGACGGTTTATGAGGAGGTATGCTCTTAAAGAGGCCGAACTCTTCAGAAAACTGCTTCAATCCGATTTTGAGATTATGGGGGACTTCAGCTTCCTTCATGATGTGGGGAAAGAGCTCGGGTTGAACATAGAAATAAGCAGTGACCGTGCAGCGATGGACGTTGCAGGTTACGTCAAGAACACGGCTCAGATGAAGGACAGAAGAAAACACCTCCTGTTTCAGGATGTCAGAGGGGGCATGGTATATTTCACCCGCAGGCCGGGAGAAGAAGAGATGGCCTACATGTCCGTCATATTCCGCTCTTTTCAACAGGCCCTCCAGAACAGGCTTGATATGGAACTACCTCTTGATATCCCTGACGATATGTGCAGTGAGCTGTTCATACCCGTGAACCTTCTGGGCTTCGTAATAAATGAGAGGTATGATAACTACTCCATCGGAAAGCTCGGTGATGTTGAGACGGACAAGTTCCCTCCGTGCATGAAATGGCTGCTGGGAATGGCCAAAGAAGGGGTCAATCTGCCGCACAGCGGGCGCTTCGCACTAACTGCCTTCCTCAATAAAGTCGGTATGGAAATTGACGACATAGTGGCGGTTTTCTCGGCATCTCCGGATTTCAACGAGTCCATTACAAGGTATCAGGTCAAGCATATCGCTGGTGAGATATCCGGGACCGAGTACACGCCGCAGAAATGCAGTGTGATGGTGTCAGAGGGGCTCTGCCACAACCCTGATGAACTCTGCAAAAAGAAGTGGATGAACCACCCTCTCACCTATTATCGTGTGAAAAAAGAGGGTGAAAGAAGAAAAAGGAAAAGGAAGGGTTGATCCTGGGTTCCTGCCAGAACAGTATTAAATATGAAGTTCGACTCCGGCATGTGCTTCTCTCGGACTTCGACTACGAACTGCCAAAGGACCTCATAGCCCAGCAACCTGCTGAACCCAGGGACGCATCACGCCTTATGGTGCTTGACAAAGGCCTGGAGCACAGGATTTTCAGAGATTTGCTGGAATATTTCTCTTCCGGGGATGTTATGGTGATAAACGATACCCGGGTACTGAAAGCCAGGATATTCGGAAGAAAGGATACGGGAGGCAGAATAGAGGCGCTCATCCTCAGACAGATAGAGGGCGATGTCTGGGAGGCGCTCGTCAAAGGCAGGATAAGGGAGGGCACGGTTCTGGACTTCTCGGGGCACACTGCTAGGGTTCTTAGAAAGGACGAGGGAAAGGCGGAACTCAGGTTCTCCGAGGATCCGAGGGCAATAATGGAGGAGCAGGGGATATACCCGCTGCCGCCCTATATCAAGGAATACGATGGGGATCTGGAAAGATATCAGACGGTCTTCGCAGATAAGGACGGTGCCGTGGCCGCGCCGACGGCAGGCCTGCACTTCACTCCCGAACTCCTGAAAGAGATTGAAAAGAAAGGCGTGGACATCGTGAACATAACCCTGCATGTTGGCTGGGGAACATTCAAACCCGTGAAGGTGGAGAACATAGAGGAGCACAGGATGGAAAAGGAGTGGTACGAGATAAGCAGAGATGCGGCGGAGCGCATAAACGGAAGGGAAGGGAGGTTGTTCGCAGTGGGAACCACATCCGTGAGAACGCTTGAGAGCGCTTCCGTGGACGGCGCTGTGCTTCCGGGCTCCGGGGAGACCGATCTGTTCATATATCCGGGATATGAGTTCAAAAGCGGTATGGACGCCCTTATTACCAATTTCCACCTTCCGAAGAGCACACTATTGATGCTGGTGAGCGCCTTCGCAGGTCATGATAGGATAATGAATGCGTATCGCATCGCTGTTCGGGAGAGGTACAGGTTCTTTTCCTTCGGTGATGCTATGCTTATTTTTAGATGACGTCATATTGTTTTTGACAGATGCGCTTTTAAAAGAAAGTTTTATTAAGTAAAAGGTAAATGCCTGAGTACCTATCGAAGGAGGACAGAAATATGAGAAAAAATTCAAAGGTGGCTTTGAGCCTGTTCATCGTGTTTGCGATGGTAGCGGTTGCTTTCTTCGTCACGCCGGTCAATGCTTTTGACCAGGTACATAAAAGAGTAGAGGTGGGTGCGACGAACCCTTCCTCCGTGACTTTTGAGGACATTGCATGGAGACGAGGATATGGTGGAGAAGACCCGGAGAGCTATTCCTACGCCATTGCGGTTGGATACAAGGACAATGGCGGGGGAAGTATCAGCGGGGCCATCTACAGATATGACCCGCAGAATCCGGGAAATCCCTGGATTGAGATCACTTATGGTAACAATGCAAATCAGAAATATTATGCTGTTGTGTACGACAACTATTCCATGTCAGATACCTTCTATGTCCTTGGAACTGACATCTCAACCTCCAAGGCTGTGTCCCTTAAAGTGGAGTCTGCAAACAGTGCGAGCCCTATTGTCTCCGATTTCAGCCCCGGCAGCGGAGCTTCGGTCTTCTACGGAGCTTACTTTGATGGCAGTATGGAAGATGGGGGGTCTCTCTTCGCAGTAGGAACCGACGGTTCAAATGGTGTCATAATGCATTGGAGCCCCGGCGGTGATGCTATATGGAACAGTGTCGCAAGCACCGGATCTGGAGACTCCCTGAGTGCTGTCACCTACGGAAACGGAAATCTCACGGTAGTTGGAAATAACTCCGGAGCAGGCTCTGCGGTTGCATACTTCTATTGTCTGACGAACAACACCCTTATGACCCTTAACGTTCCATCGGATGCCATGGACTTCCGTGATGTGGCATGGATGCCCTACAATCCGGGAAGCAATAGTGACAGATACGGTCTGATAGTTGGAAAGAACAGTTCGGGAGATGGCTTCGTGTGGGGAGTGTTCTCTGACAAGAGCTTTGCTAATGCCTTCGGACTTGCTCCGAACACCCCTGTTCTGAATGCTGTTTCATGGAACTGGAACGGTAGTTTCGCCATGATGGTCGGGGATTACGGAAGCATATACATGTACTATGACAAGGATGAAGGTGTGGTGGTTAACTGGACAGATAAGAGTTTCAACGGAGATCTGTTCGGTGTGGCCATAAAAGAGCCGGGTAGCCCGGGATATGGGCTTTCGGTTGGAAACAGTGCTTCTCCTATCATATCCTATCAGGTATCTGATTCGAGCACCCACATAAGCGTTGATACCGCATACCCGCACATAACACGCGTTGAGTTCAGGGATCAGTCCAACGTCAACAGGGTTAACCAGCAGGTAGATGTCGGAGACACGTATTATTTCCTTGTTGACTCCTATTACAATGTGAGCGGGACGGATGAGTGGGGTAGCATTGATATCAGCATAAAGGCATGGTATGACGGCAACTCAGAGATTATGTCGTTCAGCAACGCACCTGCAGGCGGGAACATAAGGTTTGAGATAGACTATGATGACGGTACCGGCTCATGGAACCTTGTTGAGCCTTCCACCGGAGAGATCGTGCTTGGTAGTGCCGGAACCCCCTATACCTACAAAGACGTAGACGGGAATATACACCATGTGGTGAGCATCAATATGACCATCACACAGCAGATAAGATATGCTCCCGGAGACGGTTCCTGGGATGCGGCAACCAACAATCACATTGCCAGCGACGCTTTCAACGATGCAGATAGCTGGAACTTCAATGTGACCGTAGTGGACAGTAAACATCCTTCTGCGAAAGACTTCTGGTGTGATGAGTTCGGAATCTATGCATATACGGAGGTCGGTGCACAGGACAACCCCGAAGGTGCTGGACCTCCGGGCAGTACCATATATCTCAATCGCCCCAGTAAGCTTATAGTGAAGAGCAACCTTCCGTACTATGTTACTGTCAATGTCACGGACCTGACCTCAACCTCCGGCCACAAGATAACAAGGGACAACATATATGTGCTCAATGCGAATGGTACTGACAACACTTCCGCTAACAGTGCGATCTACACATGGACCAATTTCCAAAACGGAGATCTTTTCGTCTGGGGAACCCCGGGCAGCCCTCCATCAACCATGCTGCCTGTTGACAACGGTCTTTACACCGTGGGTGGCAAAGGAGTCTATGACACTGCCTCGTTCACACCTGTGGAATGGAAAGTGGTTGTTTCTACCAGCATCCCGGAGGACCATTTCCAGGCAACGATAACATACAACATCGGGTACAACTCGTAAAACCTCTTTCTTTTTCTTTTGCTTTCTGGAAACTGTTTTATGGCCGGGCAGTCTGTGGTGTCTATGGTCGATTTCGAGCTCGTTGCCAGAGATGGAAATGCGAGGGCAGGGATATTGAAGACAGAGCATGGAGAGGTCGAGACCCCTCTGTTCATGGGAGTTGCCACAAAGGGCGCCGTTAAGACGATGACCCCGGAGGATGTTAAGGCCACAGGGACGAGCGCTCTCATCTCGAATGCCTTTCATCTGTATCTGAGGCCCGGGCTTGAACTGATAAAAAAGCATGGCGGCCTTCATGGGTTCATGGACTGGGACGCGGTTCTTTTCACGGACAGCGGTGGCTTTCAGGTCATCCGTCAGGGTTTCTTCATCAAGGTCACGGATGAGGGGATGAAATACCACGCCGAGAACGGAGAGGTCAAGGTTTACACGCCGGAGGAGAGCGCCAGAACTCAGATGGTGTTGGGTTCCGACATAGCCATGGTTCTGGACGAATGTCCCCCGCACGATGCCAGCGTGAAAAGGGTAAAAAGGGCGGTTGACAGGACCATCAGGTGGGCGAAGGAGTTCAAAGAGGTGCATGATAGAAAGGAGCAGGGAGTGTTCGCAATCGTTCAGGGCACCAGGTTCGAGGGATTGAGGGAGGAATGTGCATCAGAGCTGGTGAAAATGGATTTCGACGGCTACGGGATAGGCGGGCTTTCCATAGGAGAGGGCAGGGATGAGATGCTGAAGGCCATTGAAAGAACGGCTCCGCTACTGCCCGAGGAAAGGCCGAGGTACTTCATGGGCCTTGGGAGCCCTGCGGACCTTCTGGACACAATAGGAATGGGCATAGATGTCTTCGACAGCGCTCTCCCCACGCGCAATGCGAGGCATGGAACGGTCCTGACGATGAAAGGGCAGTACAACATCAAGAGGGCCGAGTTCAGGGACGACATGAGGCCTCTGGAGGAGGGCTGCGACTGCTATGCATGCAGGAACTTCACAAGGGCGTACATACGCCATCTGTTCAAGGAAAAGGAGATGCTTGCGCTCCGCCTTCTTTCGATACACAACCTGAGGTTCAACCAGAGATTGATGGAAAGGGCGAGGGAGGCGATAATAGAGGGGAGGTTTAAGGAGTTCAGGAAAGAGACACTGGGCTCGATGAGTGGAAAATAACACTGCCAAACCCCTGCTCTGGCAAGAGCATTCATTCGATATTCGAAAACTGATATTATAGGGGATTGTGATAACAAAGAATATTTTCAAAGAAGAGAAAATAAAGGGAAAAACGGTTTATTTCATTCCTGCTTGGGTGTGGGCCCTGATATATTCTGCCCCTGTCAGAAAGCCTTAAAATTTCCGTGTGTCCTGTGATTCCATGAAAAGGATTTCTATGGAGCGCTCCGGAGGCGAGGACAGCATATGGACTTCATGTCATGATGAGACAGGAAAAGCGGTGCTTGTCGGGAGCCTGAAAAGAGACGGCAAATATGGCGTTATGATGAGGGGTGTGAGCGCATCCGGAGAGGTGTTGTGGGGGAAGATGCATGAACTCGAATGCCAGTGCGAGGTTAATGCCGTTGTTGCCGTTATAAGAGAGAAGAAAGGTTACCTTATGGGTGGTAACGCCTGCGGGACTCCGACGAAAGAAGGGGGCCGGGACTGGAAAGCCTATCTTCTCAGGACCGATGGGACGGGAAATCCTGTTATGGAAAGGTTCTGGGAACCGGGAGAGAACAGCGCCGTATATTCGGTGAAAGAACATGGAGAGGGCTTTATCTGTGCCGGTGCAACTGAAAAAGACGAGGTGAAGTATGTGTTTATGACAAAAACGGATGACCTCCTAAGGTCTGTGGAAACCGTCCGTTTCGGTCCGTATGAGAACACTATTGTCGGAGGTCTGTCCGAAAGCGTCCTCTCCTATTCCTTCATGCGTGACGGCAGATGGAGTGGTAAGGTCTTAGAATTCGATGAGGATTTGAAAGAAAAAAGATCCCTTGCAGAACTCGATGGGCTCCAGATATACTCGTCTAACATCTTCGATGAAGGTATCTTCATATCGGGAGAAAGGGAAGGAAAGACGTATGTGGGAAAGGTTCTCCTCGAAGGAGATATTGTGGAATACCTAAAAGGCCCGGGCGTTATCACCTCAATCAAATCCTTCGATGGTTGTGCGCTCCTTGCCGGTGATCTGAAGGGGAATCCGTATGTCGCTATTCTGGACCGAGATATGAATATCGTGGAAGAACACAGAGAAACCGGGATTTCTGGATGGTTTGAAGATGTCTGCAGTCCGGATGGGAGACATCTCCTTGCAGTTGGATACTCTCTGAAGGACAGAGGCGCTCTCTCCGTGCTTCTTGAAAAAGAGAGCCTCTGATTCCCGGATATGTCATTTACCGGGAGCGCTATATTCAACGCTTTTCACCTTCAGCTCGTAATTCCCCCATTCCTCATTATACCTTAGAGTGCCCGTCACTGTTGCGCTCCCCTCCTGTATGGTTTCGTTACCGTAATATGTGCACCTGAGCGAGTAGTTGCCTTCTTTGAGGTAAAAGGTCGTGAGGTTTCCGTACTCCTTTATCCCGCTGATGTTGCCTTCAACCGTGATATCTTTGTTCAGGTATTTCTGAGGGTTCTTAAGTACCTGTGATGGCGTTAGGATCGGGTTCTGTGTCTCCATGCTGGCAGAGAGAGCGTAGAGCGCTGCCGTGCCGATTATCGCAACCGCTATGGCGAGGTAAAGGAGCTTTTCCCTCTTTTCCACGATACTGCATCGGTTTGAGGTTTAAACACTTTCGGGAAGTTTTTTAAGCCTGAGGCGATGGGGGTGCATGGACCTGAAACCTGTGAAGGACATTGAAATCCAGAAGGGGATGAGCGCCGACGCCCTTGTGAGAGCGATGTACGAGGCCGGGGGATTCACGGCGAAGAACCTCGGAATCGGAGTGAACATACTTGAGAAGATGTTCAAGGAGGAGAAGATATTCAATTTCCTCTCATTTCCCGCATGCATTCTGGCGACTGGCACCAGAGGAGTCATTCTTGAGCTCGTGAAGAGAAAGCTTGTGCACGGCATAATCACCACATGCGGAGCGCTGGACCACGACCTTGCGCGCTCCTGGGCCGACTACTACCACGGCACATTCTTCGCGGACGATGCCGAGCTCCATCAGGAAGGCATTAACAGGCTTGGGAATGTCTTCGTGCCCAACGAGTCCTACGGAATACCGCTGGAGGAGCATATGCAGCCCATACTTCAGGAGATATACGACTCCGGAGTGCGCGAGATATCCACGAAGGAACTTGCATGGGAGTTCGGGAAGCGCATGGACGAGCGCTCCTTCCTTTACTGGGCATGGAAGAACGAGATACCCGTCTTCATACCCGGAATAACCGACGGTGCCTTCGGCTCGCAGATATGGAGCTTCTGGCAGGACCACAAGGATTTTCATGTGAATCTGTTCAAGGACGAGCAGGACCTTGCGGATATAGTCTTCGTGGCAGAGAAGACCGGAGCGCTCATGATCGGCGGAGGGATATCAAAGCACCACACGATATGGTGGAACCAGTTCAGGGATGGCCTCGATTATGCGGTGTATGTGACCACTGCCGTTGAGTACGACGGTTCCCTTTCGGGTGCCAGGGTCAGGGAAGCCGTGTCCTGGGGAAAGGTCAGGGAGGATGCTGACTATGTCACCATAGATGGAGATGCCACGGTGCTTCTGCCCCTGATGATAGCCTCTGTTCTGGAGCGCCTCTGAGGGCAATCTTTTTAATACCCCTTCTTTCTCGTGGTAATATGAAGGACTGGATAATCTCTCTACTGGTGTGGCTCATACTGCCCGCTCTTCTTCTTGCGATAGTCATACCCTTCTACTTCAACATATTCTGGGTGATGATGCTCTTCACCTGGCTGGGATTCGGCTTTTTCATCATCAATCCGAGCGCAGAGAGTCAGTGATTGCGTCCGCCCTGCCCCTTTGTACCAAAGAATATTTATGCATGATGTGAATCGGTATTCTATGAATGAAAGAGGCCTTGCAGCCCTTCTCGTAGTGCTTCTCATATTCTCGCCTGGCTTAACAGTGGCCCTCGGAGATGAACAGGGTTCCGGAGGCTTATTTCCTGCTCCGTATCAGCCAATCTTTATTCCGGGCTATCTTTCATTCACATTTGACGGAGAAAAAGGCCTTATAGATAACATATCGCTGAACAATACGCTTCTCATCGAGAGCGTCGTTCTTCCATGCGAGTATCGTTTTGATGAGAACATGGCAGGATTTGAGGGTTCTTTCTCTTCTTCCGACTATGAAATAAGTTATAAAGCGAACGAGACACCATCCATAAGGATAACCGCCCTGAAAGATATGCACTGTTCAATCGGGTGGTCCGGAGCGCTACGGATATCCGATGGTGCTTTTGAGATATCCAGATACGGGTCTGTAGCTGTAATTGTGACTGACGGAGAGATGGACAAATCAGGCAGTGTCTCTCTGGAAAAGGGAGATGTACTGATTATGAGGTTCTCTGGGACCTCCAACACTCCTGAGATGGACCTTATGAAGGCCCTTGCTCAATCCAGAATCGGAGCTGAAATCTCGGTCAGCGGCAATGAGTGGAGTTCCATGAATTACGATGAGATGAACGTCACAGCTCTGAAGATGAGACCCGGTCTCTGGTCCTTCAGGGTAAGTTCCTCAGACCATCGTGGAAAATGCCTCGTCTTTCATCTGAATGAAAGCTCGTCCGACAGTAAGATCTCTGTCATTGTGGACGGGCATCCTGCAAAAATGGGCGGATATTATGACACTCTTTTTTCCTCCGGAAACTCAACCGTATGGAATATGACGGGCAAAAATGGCGAAAGAACGGTCTATGTCTATACCCCGTCATTATCGGAGCACGTGATAAGCATCGAGGAAGAGAGGCCGGGTGCTCCTGCCGCAACGGTAACTCCTGCTGGCCCCCCTGCATCGGAAACTGTGTTCATACCGGTATTGCTGGCAATTGCGATATCTGCCGGTGCTCTTTTTGCTGCTATTCGGCGAAAGAGGTAGGTCGTTATGGCATTTGCTGAATGAGTTTTAGCAAGATTTAAAAATGATGTCTAATATTGTGTTTCATATGAAAGGATTTCCAAAACTGCATGTCTACCGGCGTTTCGGACAATATCCAGAGGCCTCTCTGACATTTGCTGTGTTTTTTCCACTGTTGGGTGTCGTAACAGGCGCGGAATACCGGTATGCACTCTCAAATTCCTGTCTTGTCTTCTTCTTGATAGAGCTCGCACTCTCTGTTATTGTGACCATGGACGCATATAGGAGGGGTTTGCCCGGCATAATGTGGGGATTCATCGCATTCGTGCTTCCCTATATTGGTGTTCCGATATACCTCATTTACATCGTGGCTGGCGGCTATACGAGATTTCATGTAAAACGCGATCCTGCCGCAGAGGAAATAAAAAGGAAATGGCAGGATGAAGGAGAGCCAGTAAAAGAAGGCCCGCCCTTAACGGAGTCTGAAGATAAGAATGCTAATCTGAGCCCGTACATGAAGAGATAATAGATTCCGTGATTTTCGAGATTTTGAGGGGTCTCCGCCCGACTCCAGGAATTTCGTCCTATCAGTAACAAAGCTTTAAAGTAATGAGCGCAATCTTTTCCCGTGAGCGCTCCTCAGATAGAATGGACCGAAAAGTACAGGCCAGAAAGGCTGGAAGAGATAATAGGTAACGAGCGTCAGAGAAAGAGGATGCTGCTCTGGGCGGAGGGTTGGATGAGAGGGTGCCCTGCCGGTAAATGCGATAAGGGCTCGTTGAAGGACCCGATAATGGGGAAGAAAGCACTGCTACTTGCAGGCCCTCCTGGAATAGGAAAGACGACGAGCGCTCTTGCACTGGCGAATGAGATGGGTTGGGGCGTCATAGAGATGAACGCCTCGGATACGAGAAACTCGGATGCTGTCAGGGGCATAGCGCTCTCCGGTGCGATAACGCAGGGCTTCGCTGAGGATGGTTCCTATGTGCCTGTGGAAGACGGCAGCAGGAAACTTATAATCATAGACGAGGCTGACAACCTCTCGGGGAATGCGGACAGGGGCGGAATAAAGGCGATCGTGGATGTGATAAAAAATACGATGCAGCCCGTTATCCTGATAGTCAATGACCTCTATGCCCTGCAGAAAAGGTCCTCCTTCTTCAAACCGAAAAAGAGCTCCCCTCTCGAGATCCTTTATTTCGAAAGACCCTCGGATTCCGAGGTGGAGGCCTTCCTCAAAAGGATAGTGGACTCTGAGGGGTTGGAAATGGATGCGGAAGTTCTGCGTGAGATCGCATTCCGTGCCTCCGGCGATGTAAGGGGCGCTATCAACGACCTTCATTCCTTTGCGTACTCAGATGTTGGTATCGAAGATGTGGTGGCAGCAGGCAGGCGGGACAGGGAACTGGACATGACGGAGGCCCTCAGGCAGCTCTATTACTCCGCCAGCATACCGGAAGGGAGAAATTATCTTATGAGAATAGACGAACAGCCCTCCAACACGCTCCTGTGGCTGGACGAACTGGTACCGAAGATAGCGCCTAACTCCGTAGAGCTGGAAAGAAGCCTTGCCCATCTCAGTATGGCGGATGTGTATCTTTCAAGGGTCTTCAGACGGCAGCAGTACTCCCTCTGGAAGTATGCCACGGATGAGATGGCGGCCTCGATCGTTCTCATGAGGGATGCGGAAAATTTCCCGAAAAGGCTCTTTCCGATGTGGCTGGTTTCCATGAGCAGGAGCAGAGGGAACAGGAGCATAAGGCGCTCTCTGGCGATTAAACTTGCAAGACACCTTCATACCACAACGGACCGGGTTCTTCAGGATGTCCTCGTGGCCTTCGGTGTTCTCTTCAGAAAGGATAAGAGGTTCATGCTGGAGATGATATGGAGGCTCGGTCTCGATGAAAAGGAGGTGAATTTTCTACTTGGAGATGCGGCGATGGCGAAATTTGCGGTTGAAAAGGCGTATTTCGGGAGAAAAAGAGGGAGTGAGGAGATATTCTCAGATGGGGGAGACCCCTCTATTTCCACTGGAAAAGGTTCGGAGCTCTCCGGGGAAGGTGGAGGAAAGGAAGATATAGAAGGTAAATACGAAGCTTCGGAGGATGGAAAAAGAGAGGCTGATAGACCGGATAATAGAAATAAGAAAAGCAGGGGCAAAAAAAGCATCCCTCCCAATCAGCAGACGCTGTTCTGATGTTTTATCATAGGTGCTTTTGAGTCTGTGTTCATGTTGTGGTATGTTGTGATCGTTCTCTGATTTGCACTGCTGTCATAGTGCGTGAAGCTATTTTCATGTTGTGAATATTGGCCCCGACCATATCCGCTGTTTTCTCCGAGCGCTCCCTTATTGTATCTTCACTTTCACTCAACCCCTCTCATCACCTTTATAACCCATATCTGACATGGCTCTCCGGTGAGCAAATGGACGATATAGAACAACTACCCGGCGTGGGGCCTGCGACCGCCGATAAGCTAAAGGATGCAGGATACGACAGCCTGATGGCGATAGCCGTCGAGTCTCCGAAGACCCTTGCGGAGGTTGCGGAGATAGGAGAGAGCACCGCAGCGAAGATAATCAACGCAGCGAAGAAGGCCGCCGATATAGGCAACTTCGAGAGCGGGGCAAAGATAATGGAAAGGAGAAGGGAGATAAGGAAACTGACCACAGGCTCGGCAAATCTTGATGACCTTCTCGGAGGGGGTGTGGAGACAGAATCAATAACAGAGTTCTTCGGAGAGTTCGGCTCCGGAAAGACACAGGTCATGCACCAGCTGGCAGTTAACGCAACTCTGCCCGTGGAACATGGGGGTCTTGACGGAGAGGTGGCCATAATAGACACAGAGAACACATTCAGGCCAGAGAGGATAATCCAGATGGTGGAGGGAGTGAACAAAAGGCTCAATCTGGACCTGACCCCGGACGATGTCCTTGCCAGAATACATGTTGCCAGGGCATACAACTCCAGCCACCAGATACTTCTAGGTGAGAAGCTCTTTGACATAGCGAAGGAGAGGGCCATAAGACTGGTGATAGTGGATTCTCTGACAGCGCACTTCAGGGCGGAATATGTCGGAAGGGGAGCGCTCGCCGAGAGGCAGCAACTACTTAACAGGCATATGCACAACCTTCTGAAGTTCGCCACACTGAACAGGGCCGCAATATGCGTTACCAATCAGGTGGCCGCAAAGCCGGATGCCTTCTTCGGAGACCCGACAAGGCCAATCGGAGGGCATATAGTGGGCCATACTGCCACATTCAGAATATACCTGAGAAAGTCAAAGGGAGACAGAAGGGTCGCCAGACTTATAGATTCCCCGAGCCTTCCGGACGGTGAGGCCGTGATAAGGATAACAGAGGATGGGGTCACCGACTGAATTCAGTATATTTGCAACCGAAAGAGAGGCCGATTTCATGCTCTCGGATTTCACAAAAATCACCGACTGATGGAGAATAACTATAAATGCCCATAAGTGAGAAGATTTAAATATAAATAAGGTAAAAAGATGCTTTTGATTGGCATGACGCCTAAGGAGCAGGTCCCGATCCATTCCCTCCTGAGCCCGGTGAAAAGATAGCTTGAATTTGTATGACAGCTGAAAGAAGAGATCTTGAGGAAATAATCCTGAAGGAATACTGCAGGAAAAGGAGAGGTGAAGAAGAGGAAGGTTTGGATGGAATAAAACTCATCTCCGTAGGCATGATAATCATAGGTACAGCTATCATCCTCTACGCCATATTCCTTTACCTGAGACAATGATTAAGAACATGTCTGGGGAACAAAAAGTATATAGGTAAGAAGACAATAAGCCCCCATACTCCCAAGGAGGAAATGATCATGCTGGAAGAAATCTCAGAACTGATAGGGCTTCAGGTATACACATCCGATGGAATATACCTCGGAAATGTGGACAACATAGTAATAGACCTGGAGAACAGAAAGATAAACGGGCTCTTCATAGGAGATACGAATCCTCTTCTGGTTGAGGACTCGCTGCCTGTGAATGTGCCCTACAGGTGGGTGCAGTCTATCGGTGATATAGTGCTTCTGCGCTATTTCCCAAAAAGGGTTTCCATGAAAAAAGGCTCGGAAAAGATTATGGAAACCTCTTAAATAACCAAGAGGCGGGACATTGGGAAAGCTCTTTCACGGACACATAGAGAAAGATACTGTTATCGTTGAAGAGAGTGGGGAGGCCAGTGCGATCTATAACCGGAGCAGCACAGGTGAGATGGTAAAAGGAAAGCTTAGGCTCACAATGGTTGAGGCTTTCTATCTCATGAACGAAGGAAAGCTTGAGATTGACATATCAAAAAAGGACTTTCTTAACAGAGCGCTCTCCACACCTGATTTTCAGACCAGATATCTCGTCTACCGCGAGCTTAGGAAAAGGGGCTTTCTCATAAGGGATGATACCTTCATGTACATCTGGAGGGGTGGTGAGCAGAAAGAGAAGGGAGAGATGAGGGTCTATCCTCTGGATGAAAAGAACATCTTCGATTTCTCAAAGGTCTATGAGATGGCCGGTAAAGAGGATGCAGATAAAGAGCATGAATATTACGGAATGGATGCAAAGTTCACAAAGAATGAAAGGAATAAGTCATGGCCGCCCAATACGCTCCAGCCGGATGGACATGCAGAGCTCACAAAGAACGAAAGAAATAGAAGAAATTCCACGGAAGGAACCATTGAATCATCAAAAAATACAAAAATCGAGAGGGAAAGTGAAGCGCTGATATTCGCAATAGTTGATGGTGATGGTGACGTGACCTATTACTCTATATCCCGCTATTTTCCTGAAGGCCCGCACAGGACCGTGATAAATGAAAAGGGTGATGCCGTCCTTATGGACGATATGGGAATCATGCTGGATGCTTACGAGCCGTTCCACTCCTTTTTCTACGGAAAGAAGATGGACGACGCACTCTACCTCTCCACTCTGGAATGCACATATCTGATGTCTAAAGAAGCGCTCCGCCTTACCGAGCATGGGAAGGAAGTTTCCTTGGATGAATTGCTGGAGAGGAGCGCTAAGAAGGACCCTGAGTTGATGGAGAAATTGAGGATCTATTCTGACCTCAGGGACAGAGGACTCATTGTGAGGACGGGTTTCAAGTACGGAACCCATTTCAGAGTGTATATGAAAGATGTGGAGCAGCATGCAAAATACCTTGCCCATGCGGTCCCTGAGAACTACAAAGGCACATGGCCCGAGATAAGCAGAGGTGTCAGGCTGGCCCACGGTGTCAAAAAGGAATTCCTGATGGCCGAAGCATCAAAGAAAGCAAGATACCTGAGGATAAAGAGGGTCAGGCTTTAGTCATTTGTTCTGCTTTTTACGGTCCGTCTGGCCATCAGTCCGCCAAGCCCGAGCCACAGAGATATTGTGGTAAATAGAAGAAGACCCGGGGAAAAACTGGTAATACATCCCTCACAGCTACAAGCGGAACCGACTAGGAACAATATTGAGAAAAGTAGGGTATACAATCCCCAGACGGTCAAAGAAAGTGAAAAATCGACCAGCCTTTCGGTCGCTTTTCCTCCTGTTATACTGAGAATAAGAGACTCCTCTGTAGGGAGCGTCAGTATTGCAATAAGAAAAAGAATGAAATAAAAGGCAAGCACATCTCCTACCCTGCCTCTGATGGAGGCTGTAGAGAAAAGGAGCAATAGAACAAATATAAAGGAAAGAATGATGTTGAGAGCAAGCACATACAGTTTTTCCCGCTCAAAGAGCTTCAACCCTTTCTTTTTTGCCATGAATGCCGCAGTAATGGTTGAAATGAGGAAACCAAACATAATAAAATAGTATCCATATTCTATGGACACATCTTCCGTCTCATTTCGTAGCATGTTGAGAGGAAATAATACGAAGACCAGGATGCCCAGCAAACCTATCGCCTCAATCCCGTAGTATCTTTTTGTGAAGAGGCAGAGAAAGCCACCCACCACAAGAGGAAGAACAAACACCACATAGAAATAGGAATCGAGAGTTGATATATATCCAATCTCATGATGGATGGTTATGGAAGAAGGAAGGAACACAAAGGAGAGTGTGAGCAAAAGGCCGGTCGAAATCAGCAATTTTCCGATTTTCTCTGTTTTCCGGCGTTCATCAGGCCTCGAAGGCTCGTCCTGAACGGTCAAATCCTCTGCATTCATACTCACACATCCTGTGGCGATTCATCAATCAATATGCCCGGCGCTCTGTCAACGCAGGACGCAAAGAGCTTTGGTCACGCCGTCCTCGCGATTTGCGGATTTCATTTTCTTCCGTTTCCTCCTGCGCTTTCACATTGCCGTTCATGGCCCCGGTCTTTACGGCTACTCACTGTTTTTTATCTTCTCAATCTCCGCCTTAAGGTTCTTCTCCATTATGTCAAGATGGCGGTTCGTTGATTTGAGGATCATATCCACCTTCTTTTCGATCTCTGCCACCTGCTTCTTCATGGACTCTATTTCATCCTTAACAGGTTCCATATCTGGAGCGCTCCCCTTCGCTGATGCCAGAGCGTCTATCTTCTCCCCAAGTTCGGATGAGATTCCCGGAGCGCCTTTCATGGAGTTAAGGGATTCTATGTCAAGTGCATCCAGCTTCTTTCCGTATTCCTCCACCCTTTTCACCCTCTCCTCAAGCTCTCCGAGCATCTGGGTAACGGATGTCATCTCCTCGAACTCTCCGACAAGCCTGCGGAGTATGTCCATATCCTTTTTCATCTCCTCCTCGAGTTCCTTTATAGAGAGCATCCTCTTCTGAAGGTCGTCTATCTGCGCCTGAAAATCACTTAATTCTTCTATGGAACTGAGTCTTCTCCTTATTTCGTCTATCTTTGCGGCCATGTTCCCTATGTCCTCAAGCTCCTTTATTGATTTGGACAGGCCTTCCGTGTCTATACTTTCGAGCTTCTTTGCGAGTTCCTCAACCTGTTCCTTGACATCCAACCCTTCCAGCGCCTTTGAGATGTCGTCCTTCATTCCCTGGATTTCCTCAGAGACATGGGCCAGGTCCTTTATCTTGCTCATCTGGGCGACGGCCTCTTTCATCCCTTCAAGGTCGGCGGATATGCTCTTTATCGCCTCTATGCTGCTGGCAAGATCTTTAAGCGCTTCCATCGAGCCGTCAACTCCCGGAATCCTGGATATCTCGATACCTATTCTCTCATCGAGCGCTGCGATGTCCTCGCTCATCTCATCCAGTTTCATCGAGAGCTTTGTGATGCTCTCCTGGTTGTGTGATATTATCTTATAAGAATCAGCACCGTTCATGACTATGTTCTCTATGCTCTCGGACAATGAGTTTATCTTCTCTTCCATACCGGAGAGCGCGGGCTTCATGCTTTCCTCAACAAGCTCGGATATCTGTTTGTTCAACCCATCCTCCATTCCGGCAAGTCTTTCATCCATCATGGTGTTCAGTCCGCTCTTCAACTCTTCCATGCTGTTCATCAGGAAGTCGCGCATCTCGATGAGCGCTCCCCTTTCTTCTTTCATAGCTTCCAAGACCTGCATGTTGAACCTGCTCTGTTTCTCTTCCATGCTTGATATTTCTGTGTAAAATTCCGTCTCAAGTTCATCAAATGCCTGAATCATGAGATAGACTATCCAGTGCTCCTTGCCCTTTATCTCCTTGAAATAGCTTTCGTCAACCTTTCTACGGCTCATTTTGCTTCCGGCAAGGTCTTTTACGCTCTTTACGAGCTTTTCTTTTACGCTATGAGGCGGCCCATCTTTCACAGTATCCCGGCCCACAATAATACTCATTCTTTATAGACTTTTTGCGTAAAAAGTTACTCATCTGAAAAATAGAGGCAGGACTTCACATATGGAAGCAAAAAACATGAAAAAGACACCAAGAGAACATAAATTAAAAGACTATTGAGCGAAGGATTTGTAGACTGGGCTTTTATTATCAGAATAGAGAAGAGAGACTCACAGGGCGCTGCTCGGAGCATAAGAGACACAGTTTTACAGTCACGAATGCAGGCATAAAGACTGAGAGTATCTGGAGAGCATCTGTGAGGAAGAGCATAAGAGACACACTTTTCCAACCATACTCACAACAGAGTTCCAGTGGAAATAGAGGGGTCTCCCCCTTGAAAAGACAGGAACAATAGTGAGAAGTCACCATCTTATGGGAGATGTGCAAGAAAATTAGCCCGTCTCATCTGAAGATATCGAAGGAGCAAGAGAGCCCTTTGAAACCTGAAAGAGTACCAAAAGCCTCATTTATCATGCTGGCATGTTGAAAAGCATGATGGGGACGGCGCAATTCATTAATCAGAGATTCACAGGTCAGTATAGTAGCAGCACATCTCCGGACATTCAGAGAGTGTCACTTTTGCAACAACTTCAGGAAAAGAGTTACATATGCATTACAATTCTTCCATAGGAAATAGGAATGATTCATGGTAACAATCCTAAAACTCAGGCGAAAGTCTATAAACCACCACATATATATGAACATATCATGAGTAAAACAGTCTCTGCATCAGACCTTGAAAAATACGCATACTGCCCGCTTAGCTGGTGGCTCAGCAGAGACCAGAGCGAGAGGAGCGAAGCGGAGATTGAAGGGAGTGAGAAGCACAGGAAGGAGGAGGGCAAGGTAAACGAGATAGCGATAAAGGAAAGGGAAAGTCAGAGGCTGGAAACGACGATACTTTTCTTTTCATTCATGGCCAGTACGATTTCCATATTCGGTATGATCCTATGGCTCCCTGATTCGAGGGTTATGTCGGCCATATTGCTTGTTGAGGCGCTCCTCTGGCTGATTTTTTCACTTTATTTCCTCACCATGCTGGAAAAGAGCAGGAAGAACAGAAATCTTCTGGAAAGGCTAACTGCCCTTACAGCAATAGGATCCATAGTTGTTGCGATATACTCCCTCGGATTTGTATTTCCAAAAAACACAAGTCTGGCAATGATAATGCAGATATCAGCTCTTGTCTGGTTGATGGTAGCAACGACCATATTATGGAAAGAGTCCCACATAGAACAGTATGTAAGAAAGCAGAGGAAAAAGTTAGACCTCCCCGATGGAGTGATTGTCTATGTTGATATGGACAATGAGAGTTCAGAAGTTCTTGAGTCGGCCAAATATGGTTTGAGAGGAAGGCCTGACCACATAATAGAGAGGGATGGATACTACATCCCGGTGGAGCTGAAGACCGGAAGGACGCCCAGGGGGCCGCTGTTCTCACACATCGTCCAGCTGGGCACATACGGGCTGATAATAGAGGACATAACGGGAAAGAGGCCGCCGTACGGCATATTGAAGTACCCTGAGAAGAGCTTTGAGATAGAGTTCACCGACGAACTGCGCGACATCGTATTGAAGAAAAGGGACGAACTTCTGAGGGATCTGGAGCGCGGCGAGGCCCATAGGAACCACCATAGGCCGGGAAAATGCAGGGCGTGTTCCAGAAGGAAGATATGCCCCGAGAGGCTGGATTAATCCCTTTTCATCTCTTCCTTCAGTCCCTCGAGTTCCTTTCTTATCTCCTTCAATTCCTTCTTTATCTCGCTTATTCCTTCCATGGTTCCCTCTTCAAAGGGGGTGAAGGTCTCGGAGGCCAGAGCCCGATGAGTTATCACTATGCCGAGAAATACCGCACCGACAACAGCAAGAAGAGCGATTATTACAAGGACAAATACGAAAACCAGGAACTGGGCCATGGGGTCTATTCGAAAGACACCGGTCATTATCCCGATGGCAAGGGCGGCCAGGAATATGGCCAGAGCGAACCACACCCAGTATCTGTTTCTGGAGTTCATTTCTTCGGCTCCGTTTTGGAGAGATACATCGTTGTTATAAAATATGTCGTTCCCTCAAGGTCTATTCTATGGGTCCCGGATTGGTCTGTAACGGTGTATTCTGGAAGGGGCGGGTTCATAAGGACCGTTGCGTTGTAGTAATAGGTCTCAATATCGGAACCCTCTTCAGGAAGGTCGAGGACCGTTATGTTAAGCGTGAAATTCTCACTCTTCGTCAATGCAGTAGCCTGAAATGTTCTGTTCCTGTCATACAGAGTTCGGTTATCCACCTTTATGACTATCCGCTCGTACCTGTAGTCCGACATGCCATGCACATATATGGCGAAGCCTTCACCATCCACATAATCCACTATGACCTTGGGAATACGGGAGATTGGTGGCGGTGCAGGAGGATTCAGACAGCCGAGGCTGGCAACCACGAGCATCAACACAGCCAGCACTCCTAAATACCGCCAATCCATACATGAGCATCGCAGGACTGGTATTTAAAACTAGTCTTTGAGCGAATAGCTTACCACGACGCTCTGACGCTCTCTAAGGTCCTTCAGGTGAAGCAGTTCCACCTCAGTTCCTTTTTCCCTCAAAAGATTTGCGATGCCCTCAAGGTGCGCATCACCCAGCACCGCCACGACCCTTCCGTAGCGCTCCGCCGCCGCACCTATCCTTTCGGACATATGCAGGTTCCTCTCATCTATCAGCAGGCGCTTTATGGTGGGGAACATCCTTCCGAGCTCCTCGATGTATGCTCCCTCATCCTCCTGATACCTCTTCATCTCGGCCTCCACGCTGGTCTTTTTTCTGGACGGAAGGAAGAGCGCTCCGAAGAACCTCAGTTTCTCGCGCCAGCCCATCTCCTTCATCATCCTTTTGAAGAGAAGGGACACATCGTCATCCACGAGAAGAAGGGGAGCGCCTATCATTCGGGCCGCCTCGGCGGCCGCCAGCATCTCCTCCCCTGCCTGCACTCCGTAGGCATCTCCAAGGGAATCCTGTATATTTGCCAGCCTGCGGTATATGAAGGGCAGCTCTTTCTTAGCCTCCTCGACCTCTTCTGGGTGGGTGAGCGCATAGTATCTGTTCCTGTCCAGTTCTATACAGACCGCGGACGGGGCTATGGAGAGTATCTGCTGCTTTATCAGGCCCTTGACATCGAAGACATGCGCCACGCCCAGCAGGTAGGCCCTGCCCTTTTCCATGAAAGAGCAACGAAGGCGATATATATAAGCGCTCCCTGCCAGTGCTGTGAAGTTAGTGGTATTTGACATGGACGGCGTGCTCACAGAGTACTTCAGTTCATGGGTATGGGTGCACGAGCACTTCGGAACGGACAACGACGAGTCCCTGCGCCTCTACATGGAGGGGAAGATAGACGACGAGGAGTTCATGAGAAGGGACATAGCGCTCTGGACATCCAGAAAGGAAGGGCTCACGGGAAAGCACCTTGAGGACATACTGGCGCAGGTGCCCATAAGGAAAGGAGCGAAGGAACTGGTGGACTGGCTCCACAGCAGGGGAGCGAAGACCGCCATAGTCAGCGGGGGCATAGACATCCTTGCCAATCGAATAGGAAAGGAACTCGGAATGGACTATGTTTTCTCCAACATCGTGGAGGTTGACGAGGAAGGAAAGGTCACGGGCCGCGGGCTGTCAAGGGTCAAGTTGAAGGATAAGGCCGAAACGGTCCGCAAAATAAGGGGGGAACTGGGCATAGGTCCGGAGGACTGCGCTGCCGTGGGGGACACCAACATAGACGCATCCATGTTCACAGAATGCGGGCTTGGAATCGCCCTCAACCCGAAGGAGAGCGCAAGAAGCCTCATAGATGCGGCCGATGTGGTGATAAACGCCGATAGCCTGATGGACATAAGGCCATATCTGGAGACCCTATTCGACTGAATACGCTGAGAGAATTTCACGATTATGTTTTATTGAAAACACACGGGCGAAAAAGACTAAATAAGCAATTCAATACACCTTGCATGGTCTTTGAGCTGAGGGTGGTCGGAGACATGCCGCTGGAGGCGGAGTCCGACCTTGACACCGCCTTACGGCGCTTTCTGGAGCAGATAGGGTACATCGAAAGGGACAGCAGGGACAACATCGGGTTCCAGATATTCAGGAACTGCTTCGTTGAGAGGCCGGACAGGGTGTGGACCGCGGACGAGATCGCCCTCACAGTGAAGACCTCAAAGCCGACCGTTTATCGCTACATAAGGAAGTTGAAGAACATAGGGCTCATAGAGGAGGGGACAAGGAAGAAGGAGGGTGAGGCACCGAGGAAGGGATATATGCTCAGGTACGGCGACCTCGCAAGGGCATGGGTCTTCGTGGACTCCAATGTGAAGGTGGCCATGCAGAACTACCAGCGCTCCGTGGAGCACATAGCGAAGCTTGCGAGAGATAGGAAATGAGCCTAGAAGACAGGGCGATGAGGATAATAGCTGATGAGTATCCCATAACTCTGGAACAGTTATCTAGAGAACTTCATATATCCATCCGTCGCACCGAACTTCTTGTCAAAAGAATGGAGATGAAAGGCATCGTTACAAGGGAGATACTGCCGGACAAGGTTTATCTAAGGCTGAGCGATGCTGCTCTGAGGTCGATGATGACAAGAGGGTCAGCTGAGAGATGATGAACCCTATGAGTGCTGAGACCTCTAAAAAAAGCAATAAAATGTAATGAAAAGGGTTTGAGGGCCTATCTGCGCCCACGCCCCATTCCTCTGCCCATTCCGCGGCTCTGGCCTCTTCCAGCACCTCTCGGCCCGGTTCCGGCACCCTCATCTATCCTTTGGATGCTGGAGGAACCGCATTTAGGGCAGGTCTTTTCGGTTCCTTTTCCGGTGCCATAGGGCTCTTCCCATTCGTGGCCACAGGAAAGGCAGCGAAACCTTCTCATTCCTCGCCCCTCAGTTCCTTCAGCCGGCGCTCTATGGCCTTCTTTTCATCTTCAAGGGCCTTTATCTCATCCTCTTTTCTGGGGGCAGGATAGTTCTGTACTGGGTATACCGCAGGGCCGTATCCTCCGCCGTAGCCCATACCATAACCCATTCCGTAGCCTCTTCCGTATCCCATGCCGCGCCCTCTTCCGCGGCCCATTCCTCTGCCCATTCCATAGCCTCCGCCGTAGCCCATACCATAACCGGGGCCGTAGGCCATCGCCGGAGCGGGCGCCACCGGAGGAACACTGGGGGACGAAGGTCCTGCCTTCTCGGCGCTCTTCACCGCATCCTCCACCCTTGTTCCGGGTGAGCTTATCATGGATATTCCGGCCTGAGCCAGAAGCCCTGATGCATTGGGGCCGAAGTTACCTGCCACGATGGCCTGCACTCCCTCGTTTATTAGCACCTGTGCCGCCTGTATCCCGGCACCTCCGCCTGCAGCTGCGGCAGGGTTCTGCATGACCCTGACATCCCTTACCTTTCCGTCCTCAATGTCCACGATGGTAAAGGTGGGCGCTCTGGCGAATACCTGTGAGACCACATCTTCAAGGCCTCCTGTGTTCGTTGCCACCGCTATCCTCATTCCTCATCCCTCCTGTACTGCTGGGCATAGTAGGGCCCGTACTGGTAAGGGTATGAGTACTGCGGGTACTGTCCTGTCCATCTCCAGCCCCTCGGAAGGCCTGTATACGGGCAGTATCCCATTGTGGCACCGTAGCCTCTTCCTCTGCCCATACCGTAGCCCATGCCATAGCCTCCTCCGTATCCTCTGCTGTAACCCGGCCCGTAGAGCCAGTTCCTGAACCTGTCCATCAGACCGTACCTGTATCCGTACGGGGCATAGGGTGCATAGCCCATCGCCGCCATTCCGCGGCCCATTCCTCTTCCGTATCCTCTCGGCATTTCAATCACCTCAATAGTACTCTATTGCGAAGTATTATTTAAGGTTTTCTCCAGAATTCACCACAACCGTGCCCTCTTCCTGATGTATCTCTATGGCCCAGCCCTTCGTCAATGCCTCCGAGACCTTCTTTCTGGCGCTCTGCAGGTCGTTCCACAGGGTCTTTCTGGACACGCCCATCTTCGCCGCTGCTTCATCCTGTGTCATCCCTTCAAGGTCCACGAGCCTCATGGCCTCAAGCTCGCTCAGCAGGAGGACGACCACAGGCGTTCTGCCCCAGGGCTGTCCGAGAGGGGCGAATATGCGCACGGACGGCTCTTGATAGACCCATCTCCTACCTCGTCCTCTTCCTCTCATTCCTCGTGGCATAATCTACCATATTGCGCATTATTACTTAAAGGTTCTTCGCAGAAAGATTTATGCACATAACGGAAGATAGAGGCACATGGACATCGCAGCCCTGATCTTTGCCTCGGCATCCCTGCCGATACTCGCATTCCATGCGGTCTGGTACAGGGAAGAGAGAGCGCTGGAGAGCGTTTATGGGATATTCTCGGGCATCTTCGCATTCTCGGGGGCGATAGTGGTGACATACGGATTTCCCGGATATCTCATCCTCCCGGTCACCTTCGGAATACTGGGGCTGGGAAGCATACACGCATACTTGAGGGAAAAGAAGGCAGGCAGGGCATTGAAGGCAGTGACATTCATCGCAGTATCCGTGGGTGTACTTCTCATGGAGGTGTTCCTTTGAACAGGAAGAAGGTGGCGAGCGCCGTAATGGTGTATCTCATAGCTGCCGGGATATATCTTGCATTCTTCTCATACCCTGTCGCCCCGGCCCATGCCTCCGCGGATTCCTATGTGCTTCAGAAGGAGGAGAGGATATACAGCACGCCCTATGCAATATATCGCTTATATGTCAGGGAGAGCAGCCAGCCGGCGATACTCATCGTCGCCACCGTCAGAACTCCCTTCCTTCCATCCAAGACATACAGCAGGACAATGGGCATGGTCCAGGACATCATGGAGCGGGAGGTGAAGGAGAGATACGGCGTGGACATAGATGTCGTATTTAAGAAGGAGATAAATGTGGATATAGGCGGGCACGACACGGTGATGCAGGATTACGACATCCACCTGAAGTATCTTAACGGCCTGCCAGGAATCCGGCCGGACACCCTGAAGATGGACATAGGAGCCTATTTCTGCCAGGAGAGATACGAGTCGGTCATAGTGGCCTATGTATATCCGCCACTCTACACCGGCGACTTTGACAGGGTCATGCAATCGGTCTCATGTTAAATACGAGGAGGATATGACAGCATGCGCTCCATAGTGGTATCTTTGCAGGACGCTGCCAGCGTGAACATCCGTGACAGGCTGCTCGAGATGGCGGAATGGGAGGAAGCAAGGGAGTTCAAAGGGAATCCTGCGTACACACACGGAAACTACCTCATGGTCCAGCACGACGGACCGCACATCTACGCAGAGGGTATTGATAAGGAGATAAGCGATTTCGCAGGTGAAGAGCCCGAGGCGATTATCTTTGCATCAAAGCACAAGAGCGCATCAGGGAACAGGGCGCTCACCGTTCACACGGTTGGGAACTACGGGAAAGCGGAGTACGGAGGAAGGGAGCGCACGCTTTCAAGGACCTGCCCGCGACTGAAGACAGAGGCGCTCCGCATAATTGCAAGGAGGAACACATTGCCCGATTTTTCTGTTTCATACGAGGTGACGCATCACGGGCCGTTTCTAGAGACACCGTCATTCTTCATAGAGATAGGGAGCGGCGAGGAGGAGTGGAAGAACGCAGAGGCGGGAAGGATAATCGCATCTGTCATTCTTGAACTGGAGGGGTCGGAAGGGAACGAGGATGTTGTAGCAATAGGCATTGGGGGAGGGCATTATGCACCTAGGTTCACGGAGCTCGCTCTATCACACAGGATAAGCTTCGGACACATGGCGCCAAAATATGCCATTGAGAACTTGGATGAGGGGATGCTGAGGCAGATGGTGGAGATGAGCGGTGCGGAACGGGTGTATTTCCACAAGGTCGGGCTGAAGCGCTCCGATATCTCGCGGATGAAAGCAATCCTTGAGAGAATGGGTGTGAAGCGCATAAGAGAAGGTGAAATACAGGAGATAGTAAGCAAATGAGTGAAAGGACATAAGATAGACTGATACAGATTATAATATGTGTCCGCCAGCGCAAAAAGCTTTAAATAATACAAAGATAAATACTATCTGGATGCCGGCGCTCACGATAAAGGACCTTGTCCTGTTACACCTTTCCAAATACCGTACATACAGGGATAGAATGGCTGTTCCCTATGAAATAACTCAGGACGGGATAGCCAGCGCAGTGGGGGTCAAGCGCGCACACATCTCCGTCGAATTAAAAAGGATGAGAGAGGAGAGGGGATGGATACTCGAGAAAAAAGCACATGCAGGGCACGGAAATAAGAAAAAGGTCTATTTTCTTACACAAGCAGGGGAGGAAAGGCTTTCTGTCATACTCTCCTCCCTCCGGAAAAGAAGGGTTACGGTGGAGATTTCAGGAACAGAGCGGCAGCTGGACGGCCCTCAGGCAGTTGAGCAGATTGTGAGGACCACCACCCTTTCCTATCCCCTGGCCGTTAAAGAGGTCATGAGCAGGAGAAGGATTTCTGTGGACGAAATAAGGGCCAGTCTCAACGAGGCATATTCCACACCTATCCCGGAGACCGGCAGGATATTCGGAAGGGACAGAGAGTTAAAGGATATTCGCTCATGGTACGGGGGAAAGACGCCGATTCTGGCGGTCATTGGTCTTGCAGGGAGCGGAAAGAGCGCTCTGGTATCTGCTTTTGTAAGAAGTCTCAGGGACCCGGTTTTCTGGTACGCTATCGAGGAATGGAGCGGAGTTCAGGGGTTGATTAAAGAGATGGAGGAGTTCCTGAGAAAGAACGGAGAGGAGAGGGCAGCCAGCGCTCTGAGCAACGATGATGCCTCGGAGGAGAGATTCTCTGCCCTGAGAGGTGTAAGAGCAAGAATTCTCATGGTCTTCGATGACTTTCACAAGGCAAATGACGAGGTGAAAAAGGCAATATATGAGATAAAGGAGTCAATATGCGGTCCCGCACCATCAGTAAAGATGATGGTCATCAGCAGGGCCATACCATCATTTTACACGAGAAAAGACATCATTGCAGAGCACAACGTAAGGGAGCTCTTCGTTCGTGGACTGAGCAAGCAGGGCGCAAGAGAGGTTCTCAAGGCACTCGGCACTTATCCAGGAGACGAACGGTTTGAGGAGATATATTCCGTCAGTTCAGGATATCCTCTGATTCTTCAGATGGTAGCATCTTCCCCGGGCTTCAATGAAAAGTCCGTCATGGAGTACCTGAGTTCGGAGTTCTATGAGGGCCTTCCTGAGGGAGAACGGCGCATGCTCGCAAGGCTGTCTGTCTTCAGGGAACCAGTGCCTCCGCAGGCACTGATATATGAAAAAGAGGACGCAGACCTACTGAATTCACTTATAAGCAAGGGAATGATACATTATGACAAAAAGAACAGGTACTTCACCCACGATCTCATAAAAGCTGTTTTAACAGGGAAGGAAGAGCTGGAGCAGGAGCACTGCCTCGCATCGGAGTACTATGCCAATGCAGGACCATATAACGTTGAGGAGATATATCACCTCCTGATGTGCAATCCGGAGAGGGCGGAGGAGGTTGCAAGGATGAAATCCGAGTACCTGCTTCAGTCCGAGAGGGCAGAGGAACTTCTTGAGGTTCTGGAACATGCTTCCGATACGCCGGTCTTTCTGTCAATAAAAGCCAGGGGGCTCGCGGTCATCGGCAGAATACCTGAGGCCTTACGGTTTGCAGAGGAAGCTGTGGAACGTTCAGGCGATGAAGAAAAGCCATTTACTCTGCTTCAGCTTGGAATGATATACAGACTTGCTGGAAGAGTCAATGAGGCAGAGGCCATACTGCAGCAGGCACTCACCATTTCAAGGACAGAGTATGAGAGGAACATGGCACGCATGATGCTTGGAAACGCACTCTTTTTCCTTGGAAAGTATGATAAAGCAGAAGCACTTGGACGGGAGAGTGCAGGGTATTTCAGGGAGAATGGCTACGAGATGGAAGAGAAGAGCGCCATGATGATTATAGCTATGAGTCTGGGAAGGAGAAAGAGATATGAAGAGGCAATATCCATACTCAAAGACTGTGCAGATGCATATGACCGGCTCGGGCAGCAGAGGATACTGGGAAACACGTATCTTCATATGGGTATGTACGAGGCCTATCTCGGAAAAAGGGAGGACGCAAGGCGCCATTTCGAGATGTCGGCCCTTTATGGCGAGCTTACAGGCTCAAGAAGACTTCTGGCATACAGCCTAATGAATTCCGCTGATAACTACATTCATATGGGGGATACGGAGAAAGCACTCGCCTATGTTCAGAGGGCGAGGGACTTATTTATTGAAATGGGAGACAGGGTCACGGCTGCAGTTGCTCTGGCAACGATCGTAGATGCGCAGATAGAGACCGGAGAGTATGAAGAGGCGAGAAAGAACTTTGTAGTGGCGGAGAGAGAGCTCAAAGACACTGAAGAGCAGCTGGCACTGGCCGAACTGTATCAAAATATGGCAGGAATAGAACAGGAAAAATCCGTGAAAAAAAAGTACTATTCGAAGGCACTGGAGATATATGCAAGGATGAATGATCGTGAAGCCATGGAAGAGATAGAGAAAGAGATGAATAAGATTGAGGGAGCATGAAATCAAGAGATATCGACATAATGGAATGCGAGGGAGTGTACCCTCCTTCGGAGGACAGTTATCTTCTTCTGAAGTCAATCGAAATCAATGCAGGCGAGAGCTTTCTGGACATAGGCACGGGAACAGGAATAATCGCCATAACAGCAGCGAAGGAAGGGGCAAGCGTCACGGCCACCGACATAAGCGAGGAGGCCGTGGAATGCACCAGGAAAAACGCAAAACGGAACGGAGTGGACATTGAGATACTGAGAACCAGCCTTGCTGACGGACTGAAGGGCAGATTCGATGCAGTTTCCTTCAATGCCCCATACCTTCCAATGTCTGATGTGGAGTACGGGCCAATTCAGAGGGCTCTGGAATCTGAAAAAGGAGGCTCCGCAATTGCGGAAGAATTTGTAGAGCATCTCCCGGACATCATCTTACCCGGTGGCCGTGCCTATCTCGTGCTTTCTTCTCTCACAGATATGCGTTTTCTCGAGAAAAATAACGTGAAAAGCAGGCAAATAGCGAAGGCCCACATGTTTTTTGAAGACATATACGTATTCATGCTCACCATAAGCAAAGATTTATAAACCAAAAGACGGATATGCTTCTAGATAAGCGAGGCGAAGAAATGAAGGCACTGGAAGAGGCCCTGTCCGATTTGAGGGGAATGCCCGACATAAAAGGCGTTTTACTGGCATCCACCAGCGGAGCCTATATCGCGGGAGAACCTCCTTCTTCGGCACACCTTGAGACATTCACTACCATGTCTGCGATACTCCTCGGTGCCGCGCAGACGGCAACCAAGGAATTGAAGGACCATCTGAGATATGTTGAGGTAAAGCTGGAAGGATCCATGCTGATAGTTATGCCAGCTGGCGATCAGGCCCTTCTCGTTATGGAAGCGGAGGATAAGGGAGACAAGGCTGCAACACTCTCTGCAGGCATGGAGGCCAGTAGGAAAATCGAAGGAATGCTCTGAAAGGGCAGGCGATGCCCGTATATACCACATTGCCTTTTTTCCGAACATGAAAATAGGAGAGATGACATCAGAGGATTTCATGGCGGCGGTTGATGACAGGACGGTCGTGATATTGCCTGTCGGCGCGGTGGAGGAGCACGGAGCACACCTCCCACTGAACACGGACACCATACAGCCGGAGAAGGTGGCGGAGGACATAGAGCAGGCCCTTGAAAAGGAGGGATACACGGTTCTGATATCTCCAACGCTGAATTACGGGAACTGCCACAGCACGGCCAATTTTCCGGGGACCATATCCATAAGCACGGACTCCCTGCGCTCCATAACATACGATATACTGACCGAGTTCATGAGGCACGGGATAAAGAACATCGTGGTGCTCTCCGGCCATGCTGGAAGGAACCACATGGCTGCCCTGAGAACCGCTGCCGAGGATGCGCTGGAATACGGAAATGCGAAGATAATGGTGCTTTCCGACTACGACATCGCATATAAGGACCTCGGAAACACGGTGCCGAAGGACGACGGCCATGCAGGAATGCTCGAGACATCGAGGGTAATGGCCATAAGGCCGGAACTGGTTAAACTGGAGAGGACGCAGGGAGAATCCCACCCGAAGTTCCCACCGTACAGAGTACTGAAGGATGCGGAGCGCTATTTTCCGAAGGGATACATGGGATATCCTGACAGGGCCAATGCAGAACTGGGAAAGAAGAGCAATGAGAGCATAGCGCAACAGCTAACGGAAATGATTCGCAACATGATAAAAGAAGAAATAAGTGGGGAATGACCCCTTTCTTCCTTTTTTCGTTCGACGAGAGTTTGGTGTCCGACAGCCTGATTTTTTCTTAGGAGGTGATCCATCTGCAGGTTCCCCTACAGATACCTTGTTACGACTTAACCCCCCTCGCTGAACCCAGATTCGAGCGCCCCAAATGAGGCACCCTCATCCAGACCCAACTCGGATGGTTTGACGGGCGGTGTGTGCAAAGAGCAGGGGCACATTCACCGCGGGATGTTGACCCGCGATTACTACGGAATCCAGCTTCGTGAGGGTGAGTTACAACCCTCAGTCCGGACTACGAACAGGTTTCGGGATTGGCTTCACCTCTCGGTGTTGCAGCCCATTGTCCTGTCCTTTGTAGCGCGCGTGTAGCCCAGGAGATTCGGGGCATACTGACCTACCGTTGACCTCTCCTTCCTCTGACTTAGCGCCAGCGGTCCCCCTATAGTGCTCCATCTCCGGAGAGATGGATGGCAAATAGGGGCGAGGGTCTCGTTCGTTATCTCACTTAAGAGAACGCCTCACGGTACGAACTGACGGCGGCCATGCACCACCTCTCTGAAAATCAGGCAAGGTCATCAGCCTGGCCTTCATGTAACAGTCGCTCCTGGTGAGTTTTCCGGCGTTGAATCCAATTAAACCGCACGCTCCTCCCGTTGCTGTGCTCTCCCGCCAATTCCTTTAAGTTTCAGTCTTGCGACCGTACTCCCCAAGCAGCAGGCTTAACACCTTCGCTACGGCACTGAAACCCCTCGAAGGAGCTCCAACACCAAGCCTGCAGCGTTTACAGCTAGGACTACCCGGGTATCTAATCCGGTTTGCGCCCCTAGCCTTCGTCCCTTACCGTCGGATCCGTTCTAGTCAGACGCCTTCGCCACCGGTGGTCCGTTGAGGATTAAAGGATTTTACCCCTACCCCCAACGTACCTCTGACCTCTCCCGGTCCCTAGTCCGGTAGTCTCTCTGGAAGTCGAACAGTTAAGCTGCCCGATTTGCCCAGAGATTTGCCGGACCGGCTACGGACGTTTTAGGCTCAATAAAAATGGTCACCACTTGGGCTGCCGGTATTACCGCGGCGGCTGGCACCGGTCTTACCCAGCCCTTACTTCACCTGTTTTTTAGACAGGTGAACAGCCTGAGCTAATGCCCAGGCACTTGGGGTTCCCTCATCACGGGTTCCCGCAGTGTGAAGTTTTCGCGACTGCTGCGCCCCGTAGGGCCTGGACTAGTGTCTCAGAGTCCATCTCCGGGCTCCCTCTCTCAAGGCCCGTACCCGTCGCAGGCTAGTTGGGCCGTTACCCCAACTACTACCTGATAGGCCGCAGACCCATCCTCAGGCGCCGGAGCTTTCGGCCAGAGAGCATTCCAGCATCAATGGCCTATGGGGTATTATCCTCAGTTTCCCGAGATTATCCCCCACCTGAGGGCAGGTTATCCACGTGTTACTGAGCAGTCCGCCGAGGGCCGAACCCTCGCGACTCGCATGTCTTAATCGAACCCCAATAGCGGTGACCGCCGGCAGGATCAACCGGAGTTGACCTGCTAACGATTACTTGGGTGATTGTATTATGGTATTGGCTGTCGGATTTCACCATCTCGTCGAACGTCGGGTCTGAGAGGTCACGATGGCTCGGGTTTCTCAGGCCCCCATGTGCGTGTGCTCGAGTTTGGAATGCAGGACGCTCATCTCCGGCCTTTGGCCGTATCACGCCTGACGTCGGTCTCGAGGTAAGCCCTGCTAAAATAGGTGGTGTATATAACCGTTTCGGGAAGGGAAGAGACCGGAAGGGATTGTAGTAAATCCCATCAGTGCTTGAACAGTCGGTATCCTGTGAACACCATGGCCATTCCATACTCATTGGCGGCCTGTATGACCTCTTCGTCCCTTATCGAACCGCCGGGATGTATAACCGCTGTGACTCCCGCTTTTGCGGCCTCGTCAATGCCATCTCTGAATGGGAAGAACGCATCAGATGACATCACAGCACCTTTTGCCCTATCTCCGGCCTTGAAAGAGGCTATCTTTGCAGCATCCACGCGGCTCATCTGACCAGCTCCGATGCCCACCGTGGTTTTGTCCTTAGCGTAGATTATGCTGTTGGACTTCACATGCTTGGTGACCCTCCATGCGAACAGCATATCTTCGATCTCCTTCTGCGTGGGCGCTCTCTCGCTGACCACTTTCAGCTTCGATGGGTCATCCAGCCGGGATATGTCCCTGTCCTGTGCGAGCATCCCTCCTACGACCTTGCGGTAGTCCATTGAGGGTTTCGCATGCTCCAGCGGCCCTGTTTCAACTATCCTCAGGTTCTTTCTCTTCATCAGCCGTTCCAGGGCCTTTTCTTCATAGGACGGCGCGATTATGACCTCAAGGAAGACACCTTTCAGGTCCTTCACGATGTCGTATGTGACCTCGCGATTCAAGGCTAAGATCCCTCCGTATGCAGACATCGGATCTGCATCCATCGCCCTTCTGAATGCGGTGTAGATGTCATCTGCGCTCGCCACCCCGCATGGATTCGTGTGCTTTATGGCCGCAACCGTGGGCTCATCGAAGTCCTTGATAAGCTCAAGTGCGTCGTTGGTGTCAAGTATGTTGTTGTAGGACATCGCCTTTCCATGTAACTGCTTCGCTGAGGCTATTGAGACCTCTTTGATCTCGGGCTCCCTGTAGAACGCCGCCTCCTGCTCCTTGTTCTCTCCGTACCTCAGGTCCTGCACCTTCAGGTAGTGGAGGAAGAGATGCTCAGGGAATTTCTTTCCGGTGAACCTCTGGGCAAGCGTGGTGTATATCATGGAATCATAGGCTGCAGTGTGTGCAAAGGCCTCAAGGGCCAGTTCCCTTCTCAGTTCGGGCGGGACCTCCCCTTCCTCTATGATGGCCTCAACGACCTCGTCATAGCGCTCCGGATTCGAGACAACAACCACATTCTCATGGTTCTTGGCAGCGCTCCTTATCAGCGTGGGCCCTCCGATGTCTATGTTCTCGATGAGATCCTCAACGCTTGCATTCTCATTTTTGGCTACCTTTTCAAATGGATAGAGATTCACCACAACCATATCTATCGGCTCTATGCCCTGCTCCTCTATCTGCTTGAGATGTTCTTCGTTGCGGAGCGCGAGTATGCCTCCATGTATCACGGGATGAAGCGTTTTCACTCTGCCGTCCAGCATCTCGGGGAAGCCGGTTATCTCCTCCACCCTTCTCACAGGTATGCCCGCGCTCTCTATGGCCTTAGCCGTGCCTCCCGTGGATATTATCTCTATTCCAATCTCGTTCAGGTTCCCTGCCAGGTCAACGATTCCGGTCTTGTCAGACACACTGAGGAGCGCTCTCCTTATCAAATGCTCACCGGCGCAGTGAAGAGGAGGAGGGAAATAAAGTTAACCCATATTGCTGGCCAGACAAGAGGGACAAAGATTATTTTTGGAATGTATTTTTCAATTCTTTTTTCAAGAAATACTCAGATATGTCCATCGTAAATCATGAAATTGTAAGCGAATTTTCAAAAAAGCAATAACAGAAATAACAAAGTTTTTTATAGTAGGTATATCCTGTCGAGACAACTAAAACAATAGGAGAGGAAATAAATGAAAAATGAAAGAAAAATCATTGCTACAGTCCTTGCCATGGGTATAGCTCTCATGATGTTGATTCCTGCAGGGGTTGTAATGGGAGGGTCATCGGCCCTCAAAGCATCAGTAGAACAGCCCGGACCATACGGTGCAGCTGCCGCCGGTGGAGGGAACAGCGAGATAAACACAATAGTGATACAACCGAATGCGACAGAGGGAAAGGATACATACATCTATAGCATACCTGACGATCAGAAACACAACTTCGGGGCCCAGGATTTATTATTCGTAGGTAAATATAACGGCGACATCAGAACATTGATACAGTTCCCGACGGACACGGCTAACGCCGAGATAAGGAGCGCAACGCTCTCCATCTATTGTGAGGATGTTGTGGGGGACCCTCTTGGTGTCAATGTGAGCGCACACCTGCTCATAGAACCATGGTCCGAAGGGAACGCGACCAATTATGTCACAGATGCAAGCTATCTGGATTCCAACTGGATAAACAGAACCACAGGTGTTCCATGGGGAGCACCCGGGGGTGCATACACCACAAGCATCATATCATACACGGTCATGTCCCAAGGCGGTTCATGGTACACCCTCAACATCACAGAAGCGGTGAAGGCATGGAAGAGCGGTAGCGTTCCGAACTACGGCCTTATACTCACAGCTGAACCTGTAAACTCCTCGAGCGATACATATGCCGTGCTCACATCCAGTGACAATACCCTCAATCCAGCGCACCGCCCGAAACTGACTATAAGCTACGGGGCAGAGATTGAGCCGACAGTTCCGTCGATAACAACCAACGAGGACACCCCTGTGGATGTGGACCTAAGCGGTAGAGCGCACGGAACAGTGGAGCATGTGAGCGCTGCCGGTGATGCAGGTGACAATGGACTCCCTTTCTGGAACAGTACACATGAATGCCGCTATCAGGCACTGTACACCTCGGAGGAAGTCGGAGCTGAAGGAAAGATTGTGAGAATTTCAGTGAACAGAAGCAAGGATTGGGGAGCATTCTCCTCGAACTTCAGCAATGTTGTCATAAGAATGGCACATACAGACCTGACAAGCCTCACGAATACATTTGACAACAACTACAACGGAAATCTCATCGAGGTCTTCAAGGCGGGCAACCTGATGATGACCTCCCCCGACAACAACAGCTGGTTCTCTTTCGACCTCAACGGCAATTTCACCTACGATTCTGCACACAACCTTCTGATAGACATACAATGGAAGGGGGATGGCGGGAAGTTCGTCGGTCTGGAATCTCACGATACATATCCGGATTTGAGGAGGCTATGGAACATAACGGACATGACCTCTTCAACAGGAACAACGGACGATGGTTATCCCGTCCACTCTATACCGGTTATGAGGTTCTCCGTGGATGTTCAGAAAAATGGAGTTCTGGATAAGGGCACGGTTCCAAACTTCTGGCCCTTTGCGCCTAATGACGAATCCTCAATACATCAACAGATGCTCTGGAACCACACAGACATCGGAGAATCAGGCTCAATAAATAAGATATATCTCCAGGCAGCCTCCAGTTCTGGTTGGGCTGTGGTCGAAAACCTGAGCATAAGAATGGCACACTCTTCAAATGAGAGCCTTGGAACGGTTTTCGAGGCAAACCACATCGACCCGTGGGTGGAGGTGATAAACAGCACCTCTTACAATGTTTCTACCAGCGGAAGACCCGAATGGATCGAATTTGACCTTCAAAGACCGTTCGTTTACAATGGTAACGACAACATCGTCCTTGATGTTAGGTGGAGAGGAGGCTATGGAAATCGGGTGTATCTTGCGGTCAATTTAAGTGTAGACTATGCCGGACAGATGGCCATAGCAAATTATTCTGCCACCTCAGGGAATTCTTGGAACAGAGCATATAACGTTCGCTTCGGTTTCGCAGACAGCCCTGTGTTCACATGGTCAGCCACTAGTTCTAACACCAGTCTGTTCACGGCGAGCATTTCCGACAACATGCTGCACATATCACCTGTTGAGAATGCATACGGCAGCGGAACCGTGGAACTGACACTTCACAACGGCGCGTATTCCACGACCCAGAGCATATCTGTGACAATCAATCCTGTGAACGACGCCCCTGTGATTTCCGGACTTTCTACCATAAGCTGCACGGAGGACATCCCGTACCAGCTGGACATGAGCCCATACCTATCCGATGTGGACGACCCTGTGGCAAACCTCACCATAAGCACTAACTCGACATATGCCACCGTGAACGGCACCGTTATAACGCTCCTCTATCCCGCAGGGGTCACCGGTGAGAACATAAACATAACGGTTGAGGACCCCGGGCATCTGACGGCGAGCGCAGAGTTGCAGGTAACGGTCACCCAGGTGAACGACCCGCCGCGATTCATCAACTTCGTTGATACCCTTACATGTGATGCCACCGTTCCTACGAACTACACTGTGAGCCCTGAGGACGAGGAGACAGTGGATGGCAATTTCACGATATTCACCAGCTCTGCCTATGCCACTGTCAGCGGTGATGTTATAACCTTCCTCTATCCGAAGGGTGTCGGGAGACAGACCGTTCAGATATACCTTCTGGATGAGGAGATGTACGGTACGCAGAACAACATCTCCTACACGCTGAATGTCTCTATAATCGACCACCCCGAGGTCACTGGGATGTCATCCGACGCGAACCATATAACTATTAGTTTCGACATGGATATGAACATGAGCTCGGTCGAATCTGCGTTCAGCATGGCCAGGAACGGCTCCTCAGTCTCAGGAACATTTGTATGGACAAATGCGAGGACCTTTACCTTCACCCCGTCCTCTGCTGTGAACGGTACATATGACATAATTGTTGGAACAGGGGCGAAGGCTACAAACGGTGCGGCCATGCTCTCGGTCTATTCAGGGAATTACACCGCACCCTCGGGGCTTGACAGCGATGGCGACGGAATGCCGGATTCATGGGAGCTCGCTAATGGATTCGACCCGATGGACATCTCGGATGCGGCGACGGATGCAGACCACGACGGGCTCTCCAACCTGCTCGAGTATGAAACTGGCACCGAACCCAGAAACAACGATACAGACGGCGACGGAATTGTGGATGGCTTCGATGAGCAGCCGCTTACGCCAAATGAGAGTGCAGGCACAAATCCTGAGTCATCCTCATTCGACCCGATGATGATTCTGGTCATCATTCTGCTGATTGTCGTCGCAATACTCGCAGTAATGCTGGCAAAGAAAGGCGGCAAAGGACCTGAGACCCAGTCCCAGCAGGGAGCATATCCTCCACAGGAGGGATATGCGGCACCTCAAGAAGGCATGCAGCAGGCGCCTGAAAGCCAGCAGCCTCAGGAATTCGGAGAACAGCCACAGGCACCACCTGCCGAACCGGCAGAGCCCACACCTGCACAGGAAGAGACGGACATAGGCGAGGAGCTTGTGAACGATCTCTAAACCCCTTTCTTTCACATTATTTTTTAATCACCTCTGTCATGCGAGAGCATGGACGCCGAAGAGATAAGAGCGCTCTACCAGAGATTGAAACCTGAGATAGACGAAAGGCTGGCCGATTTCAGGAGGATAAAGGACAGCGGGGATGAAGGGGCGATGTTCGCCGAACTGCTCTTCTGCACTCTGACACCCCAATCGAAGGCGAAGGTATGCTGGAAGGCGGTGGGATGCCTTCTTGACGGAGCGCTCTCAGGCAGCGAAGAGGAGATAACTGAATGTCTGGTGGGCGTCCGCTTCAAGTACACCAAGGCCAAGAGGATAATTGACAGAAGGGAGAGATTCCCAGAGGGAAAAGCGCTGAAAAAACTGCTGGACTCATTCAAGGACCCTTATGAAGCGAGGGAATGGCTTGTTAAGAACATAGACGGCTACGGCTACAAGGAAGCATCGCATTTCCTCAGGAACACGGGATACGGGCTGGAGCTCGCGATACTCGACCGCCACATACTCAGGAACCTTGAGGCCGCAGGGGCGATAGATGAAGTGCCGAGAACTCTTACAAAGAGGAAGTATCTGGAAATCGAGAAAAGGATGCAGGACTTTTCCCGTGAGATAGAGGTTCCGATGCCAGCGCTCGACCTGATATTCTGGTATGAAGGGGCAGGCGAGATATTCAAATAATGAGGAGTTTAAAGGGATTCCATGGTATCCTGGTCGGGTTCCACCTCGACCTCGAAGAGATATTTGTTGTGCTCGTAGTAGTCCTTCACCATGTCCTCGATGACCCTTGAATGCCTCTTCTTTATGATATAAAGGTAGGCAAGCAGGGATGCGGCCAGAGCGCCCAGCGTGTCCATCAGTATGTCTTTCATCGTATCAGGAAGCCCGCTGCGTTGCATATTGGTCCCGAAGAGATGGTCTATGGTGTATTCCAGCAATTCCCATATCCCTCCTGCACCGACCGCGAAGAAGAGCGCGAACAGGAGAACGATGTAGGCGTAGGCCCTTGCGGGTTTCTGCATATAGAGGGGATATATCGCCAGAAAAGCGAGCATAGCCAGGAGCACCCCTGACATGAAATGGAGGAAGACATCCCACCATACGAAGGTGTAGAATGCGGACTGTATCTCTCCCAGATAAAGACCCAGGAATACAAAGACCTCAACGAGAAGCAACAGCATCGCAGGCAGATGGAACCTCATCTTCGCGAAGACTATTCTGGGAGCGAAAAGGAACAGAATGGTCACGATTCCAAGTATTATCTTGTCATGTATGTCCGTATCTCCTATAACAGATATGCCTAGAAGGTTGACAAGTATGGTTATCACGACTATGGCCAGCATTATGCTGAATCCTGTGTACTCAACATATTCTCCGCCTGTCCTCTTCTTCCTTTCCATTTCAAAGCACCGGAGCACGAATGTCCGGCGATTCTATTTATATTTTTCTATCACATCTGTTCAAAGAAGGGCAGTCAACTGCTCCTGAAGTTCCTCTACCAGTTTCTTCTTCTCCTCGACCTCTTTCTCCTTTTTCTGCAGGGCCTTCTCTTTCTTCTCCACCTCTTTCGTTCTCTTTGAGAGTTCCTTTTCAAGAGCCCCGAGTTCCTTCTCTCTCTTCTTCAACTCTGCGGAGAGCGCATTCAGTTCGGCCTCCCTGTCCTTCACCTTCTCCTTTATCTCCTTCTCCAGGCTCTCCTTCAGCTTCAGGGCCTCCTCGGAGTCCTTCTCTATCTGTTTCCAGACAGAGGCAATCTCTTCCCTCTCATTTGACAGGGCATCCCTTTCCTTCATAAGTTCCTCTTCCCATGTTCTGAGGGCGCTCTCCTTCGACTCCACCTCTCTCTCCCTCTTTGAAAGCTCATCTTCGAGGAGTGCAAGCCTCTTTTCCAGTGGCTTCAATCTCTCTTCAAGCTCTCTTCTCTTCGATTCCAGAGCGCTCTTCTCCGCCTTTATTTTCTCGAGTACCTCTTCATTCTTCCTTCTCTCGGCGCTCTTCGCATATCTCATGAGGGCTATGGCACCCTCTTTTATCTGCTGAAGGTCCTCTTCTTTCTTCTGTATTATCTCAAGGCTCTTTGTAATCTCGCCCTCTTTCTTTTTGAGCTCGCTCTCTTTCGCAGTCAGTTCTCTCTCCTTTGATTCGAGAGCAGCCCTGTCCTTCTCAAGGGATTCCATCATCTGTGGCATTTCAGAGCGCATCTTCTCCAGTTTTGCAATTTCCTCATCCACTCTCTTTCTCTCGGAGGCCAGTTCCTCTTCCCTTGCAGCTATTTCTTTCTCCCAGGCATCCAGTTCCTTCTCACGCTCCAGCATTGCTCTTCCTTGTTTGTCCAGTTCTTCCATTTTAAGAGCCATGGCCTCTGCGGATTTCTCCAGCTCGCCCTCTCTGGCCCTTACTCCGGCAAGCCGCTCTTCAGCCTCCTCTTTCAGTAGCAGAACGCCATTTTTCATCTCCCTGATGCTCTTCTCATCCTCTTTTATCCTGTTCTCGCGGCTTTCAAGCTCATCGGAGAACGACTCAAGTCTCTTCCCCTCTCTCGTTATCTTCTTCCACATCTCGTTGAGTTCCTTTCTCTCTGCTGCCAGTGACGCCTTCTCCTCTTTAAGTTCCAGAATCTTTTCTTCAAGGGCCTTTTCGCGGCTTTCAAGCGATTTTTCCCTTTTTTCAGCAGCCCGTTCTCTTCTCTCAACGGCTTTTTCTCTTAGATTGACATCTCCCTCCTTTTCTTCCGCCTCTTTCAGAACTTCAGACGCCTTTTTCTCATTTTCAAGTATCTCTGCCCCCCTTATCTTGAGTTCCTCTTCTCTATCACGGAGTTCATATTCAAGACCCTCAAGCTCCCCCTCTTTCTTTTTAATCTCGACAAGCGCCGATTCAATCTCACGTTCCTTCTCTTCTATTGCGGATTCTCTCTCCGAGAGGTCTTTTTCCCTTTCTTCCGCCTTTTTTGCAATATCCTCAAGTTCGGTCTCTTTTCTTGCAGTCTCTCTTTCAAATGCCTTTTTATCGGCCTCTAAACGAGAACGTTCCTGCGCTAGTTCTTCTCTCTCCTGTGCAAGCTGCTTTCTTTCCTCAGATATCTCCTGCCTTTCCGTCTTAAGGGCCTCTTCCTTCTCAGAAATCTTTTCTTCTCTCTTCCTGAGGGCCTCTTCTCTTCTATCCAAAGAAGCCTCTCTTTCCTTCAGTTCATTCTCTCTAGAATCCAGAGCGCTCTTTCTCTCATCCAGAGCGAGCCTTTTTTCATCCAGTCGGTCTTTTTCCTCCTTTATCGCCTTTTCCCAATCTTCCAGAGATTTTTCTCTGTTCTCTATTTCAGCCGCTCTTTCGAGCAATTCCGTATGCTTCTTTTCCAGATCCAGTTCCTTCTCTTTCAGAGAGCGCTCCCATTCCTTTCTTTCATTTTCAAATGCGTTTCTTTCTTCTTCCAGCGCCGCCTCTTTCACTCTCATTTCCTTTTCAAAGTCCTTCTTTTTAGTGCGGAGCGCCGCCTCCGCATCTTTAAGTGCACTTTCTCTCTTTTCAAGGCGCTCTTCCCTCCTCTCAAGTACTTTTCTTTCCTTTATAAGAGAAGTTTCCAGGGCCTGTGCCTCCTTTTCGCGCTGTTTAAGCGCCGCCTCCCGCTCTTTTTTCCATGTCTCAAAATCATTTCTTTCCTTTTCTATCTTCTTTCTTTCCGATTCTGCAAAGGCTTCAGCTTCCTTCTTTATTCTTTCAGCCTCTTTCTTCGCCGTTTTATGGAGGCTCTCAGCCATTTTTGCCTCATCGTCTATCTCGGCCAGCCTTTTCTTTCTCTCATCTTCGAATGCCTTTCTTTCCTTGTCAAGAGCTTCACGCTCCTTCATTATGGCCTCCATCTCCCTGTCTTTGAGCTCTTTTATCGCCTTTTCCTGGTCTTCTTTCAGCTTTTTCCTCTCTTCTTCCAGTTCTTTCAGCATTTTTTCCCTTTCAGAGGAGAGAGAAGACCTCTCTTTTTCCAGCGCCTTCTTTTCTTTATCTATCTCGGACTTCGATTTTTTCCTCTCATCCTCGTATTTCTTCCTCTCTTCCTCAAGGGCCTTCTTCTCTTTTTCCAGAGATTTTCTAGAGGCTTCAAGCGCTTTTCTGTCTGAATCAAGGCTCTTTTTAAGTTCTTCCAGTTCCTTCTTCTTATCTTCAATCTTTTTCCTCTCCAGCTCAGCATCACTTTTTTTCTGTCCTAGTATTTTTTCGCGGTCTTCAAGCTCTTTTTTGACTCGCTCTATCTCAGAATCTTTTTCGGTGAGCTGCTTCTCAAGGGAAGAGAGCCGTTCCTGCAGTTCCTGTATCCTTTTCTCATCTTCCTCGCCTGTCTCGCTCTCTTCGAGTTCTTCCTCGCTTTCTTTCACAATCTCTCTGGCTTTGTCTCTCAGGCCCATCTATTCACCCACATGATATCTGTCAAGAATGCGTTCATAGAGCTCGAAGTCCTCGGACTCTGCAAACTGCTTTATCTTTTTCTTCGGGAGGGCTTCGAGAAGGTCATCGAGCACGGAAAGCAGACGTTTCAGCTCGGACTCTTCACTGACCCTGAGTTTCACGGACATGAGAAGGGTTTCCATCTGCTCTTTTACGGTATATGTATACTCTCTTATCTTCCCATCTTTTTCATCCTCTTTCATGGAGTCCAGTTCCTTTTCAAGCCTCTTCTCAAGCTTTATCCAGTCATCCAGCATCGTAAGAGCACTCACCGAATCTGCCAGCTTTCTTTTAAGTTCGCTTAACTCCTGATTCAGGCCCTTGATGATTTCACGAATCTCGTCTTCACGTGATATGCTCTCCTTCCTAACCTTTGCGATTTCCTTGCGAAGTTCTCTTTCCTTCTCTATCTTCTCGTCTTCTGCCTTTTTCAGCCTTTCTTCGTACCATGCTCTCATATCTTCTATGTCTTCGTAAATACGGTACATACCCTTTATTTCGCGCTCTATAGTTTTGATCTCTTCTTCTAAAATCTTCTTTGTGCTCGATTTTCTGGCGTTGGAGAGCTTTTTCTCAGCATTTTCCTTCTCCTCTTCAAGCACCTCTATGAACGACTTTATGAAATTTCGGCTCTTTTCTGATTTTTTCTTCCAGTCTATCTCTTTTCCGTCATCTTCCGTTTCGTCCAGCTCTATTCCGGTTATTTTCTTGAATACATTGACGACCTGGTCTGCCTCTTCCTGATAGTCCTTTTCCTCCTCTTCAGCGAGTGTTTTGCTCCAGTTCAAAAGTTTCTGGAGGAACTCCTCATCGCTCAGTCCTTTCTCCTGCGCCCTGCCGAAGCTGTATCCGCACGCAGAGCAGATAACGGCATCTATATCATTTATCGTACCGCAGTTGGGGCACCGCTTGCCTTCTCTAACGCCATCGAATTTTTCTCCGCAGTTGGGACAGGAGGTATCGTCTTCACTGACCTGTGCACCACATTTGGGGCAGACAAAACCACCTGTCTGAAGATGTACTTTCAGGCTCATGTATGTGCGGCTTAAGTAAATCCGGATTATTAAAGTTTTTGAAGAAATGCAGGAGGAGAGCAGGAGACATATCTCAATATCGGGAAGGCATCCGAAGATTAGGATTATTGGGACGACGTAAGTTCATCTTACTCCTCTTTCAGACAGAGAATAGGAGAATCTACAAACCTCTACCTTCTCCCTTACCGCACGTTTCTCAAGTTTTCAGGCGTTTTGACAGATAACCGAAAGTTTTAAATACCATCTAAATATAGCTGACAAATGTCAGACGAAGCAGCAGACAAGAACCAGAACATGTCTGACAAGAGGCAATACAATGTCGCCCGAATCCATCCGCATAACAGTCAGGCTCCCGAAGGAACAGGTCGATAAGATAGAGACGATGCTGGCAACAGGAAAGTACGGAAAAACGGTCTCAGATCTCATTAGAAAGGCCATCGACGACTTCATAGAAACTGAGTTCTCACCTGACAACGTGGAGAAAAAGGTCGTTGACCTGCCAAAGGCCAGCGTGCGTGCACTGGAACAGCTCACCGAGCAGGGTGAGTATGTGTCCGTGGAGGACGCCATTCGGGCGGTCATTAGAGACTACGTGAAAAATACGATAAAAGAAAACGAAGGTGAAAAAGAATGAGTATGGAATCGCTCCTCGTAAAGGCGCAGGATTACGAGATGCCTGCGGTGAAGAACGCCCTTGACATCGTGGTGATAGGCTGCGGTGGTGCCGGAAACAACACGGTCACCCGCCTTAACATGATGGGTCTCGATAGCGTGAGAACCATCGCGCTCAACACAGATGCCCACCACCTGCACGAGAGAGTGAAGGCCGACAGGAAAATGCTCATCGGAAGAAGTCTCACAAAGGGTATGGGAGCCGGAGGAAAGCCCGAAATCGGTGAAAGGGCGGCAGAATACAGTATTGATGAAATAGCAGAGGCAATAGGAAAGCCGGACATAGCGTTCATATCCGCCGGAATGGGCGGAGGAACAGGGACCGGCTCTGCGCACATCGCTGCAGAGGTTGCCAGAAAGGCAGGCGCAATAGTCATAGGAATGGTGACAAAACCGTTCAGCGTAGAGGGCGGACAGAGGGCAGAGTCCGCAAAGTACGGGATAAGGCGCCTGAAAGAGGTGGCCGACAGCGTAATTGTCCTCGAGAATGACCGGCTTCTTCAGATTGTGCCCCGTCTCCAGATAGAGCTGGCATTCACTGTGATGGACACTCTCGTCGCCGATGTTATAAACAATCTCAGCGACGCTCTGGTGAATACCTCGACCATGAACATAGACTTCGCAGACTTCAAGAGAGTCATGTCAGAGCAGGGTGAGGCCACCATACTCTATGGGGAGCGCTCCATAGCCGATGTGAACGCCCTCGTAAAAGAGACACTGAGCACCCGGTTCATGAACACAGATATAAAGGGGGCCAGAGCAGCTCTCGTACACTTCACCGTGGGGACAAACTCCTCGGCAAGCGTGAAGACGGTATATCATGTGCTTGATGAGCTCACCAAGGACATGGATCCTGAAGCGAACATAATCTTCGGACTCAGGCAATCGGCGGAGTACGATGGAAAGATGAAGGTGCTCATGGTCGTAACAGGTATAGAAAAGAGCGCAGGTTATGTCGGCAGAGGCACGAACATGGTGGCCGGCGGAATATTACGATGAACTCAATCCTCCTCCCTTTTTTCCTCAGGGAAAGAAGGGCGTCTCTCTTTTCAGAGAAGATAGGCGATTATGGAAATCATAAGCAGGACAGCACCGCCAACGGCCATCACGAACCCGATGCTGTAATCTTCTTCGCTCTTTTTCCTCCATCTAGTATCGCTGTCTGCATCCACTATGGTCTTGGATATCACCGCTGTGTTAACCCCCGACTGAGCACCGCTCATTCCTGTGGCAGGGCCTGTTTGAACCCCAAGCATGACCGCACCGCCGATAATCAGGAATATTCCGATGCAGGCCCCCACGTCTGACCCCACCATCAGGACCATTCCCATGGAAACAACGAGCAGCAGCAGGAGCACAGGTACCAAGTCCATATTTCACTCAATGGGACACCACTATTTATTTTTTTTATGTCAAATCACTTCAAGGCGAGTCCCATGAGGAAATAGGTAAGAAGGCTCATGCTCAGGAAGAGGAGAGCACCCATCTTGTCTGTAATGCTCTCCTTTCTCCGCGAGCGTATTTCAGAGTTCATACCATCTATAGCAGTGGTGCTGGCTTTTATCCATCCTCCGAAGGCAGGCCCGGAATTAAGTGGGTTTATAACAGCCATCAATATAGCAATAACTATGAAAACTAAGGCGCAACATGACAGGCTTCTTGCATAGAACGATAAAGCAAAAATGGCCAGTCCGGCAAGCACCCCTGCTATTGCAGGCAGCAGAATTTCAGAAAACGTGCTGCGTTTCATACAAAAAGAGAGGTCATTCAAGTATTTATTTTTTTCCATATTTAGACTCAGAGATGACCGAAACCTTATTTATGAACCACAGGAATACGGGCTCATGATACCTTCCGAGATGCTGGAAGAACTGAAGGCCCTCCTCGGAGACCGTGTGAGCAGCGCACCCGCGGACACCTATGTTTTCGGCTTCGATGCCTCAATACACCATCACAAAGCGGATGCCGTTGTGTTTCCGGAGAGCACAGAAGAGGTCGCTGAGATAGTGAAACTGTGCAATAAGTACAGAGTTCCGGTGACACCCAGGGGAAGCGGATCCGCACTTGCAGGTCAGGCCGTCCCGATAAAGGCCGGGATATCCATGTCCTTCAAGAGAATGAACAGGATAAAGGAGGTGAGGGTGGAGGACCTGCAGGTAATAGTTGAACCGGGAGTCATAAACGACGACCTCAACAGGGAACTTGCGAAGTATGGCTTCTTCTATCCACCCAGCCCTGGAAGCGGAAAGGTGGCAACCATAGGCGGAATGGTGGCAATGAACGCATCCGGGATGAGAGCGCTCAAATACGGCGCTACCAGGGATTATGTCATGGCGCTGGAGGTCGTGATGCCCACAGGGGAGATAGCGCATTTCGGAACGCACACGATAAAGGACGCATCTTCATACCAGATGGCGAAGTTGATGGTGGGGAGCGAGGGAACGCTGGGCATAATCACCGAGATAACACTGAGGATATCACCACTGCCCAAGGATACGAGTATAGTTCTGGCGGCATTCGAGGATGCGAGGATGGCGGGACAGACGATATCTGATATAATTGCATATCCCATGATTCCCGCATCCGTGGAGTTCATGGACCGTGTCTGTCTGCAGAGTGTGATAAACTCCAGGGGTGTTGATTTCCCTCTGGTGGATGCGGTGGTCATGATAGAACTGGAAGGCACCGAGGAGGAGATGGCAGAGGACCTGAAGAAGGTTGAGGAAATAGCAAGGAAGAACGGCGCTGTTGACATACGGGTCAGTTCGGACCCTGAGAAGATGAAGGAATGGCTTGAGGCCAGAAAGGCCGTGCTGCCCTCAATGTCCCAGTATGCGAGGGGAAAGATGTTTATGGTCTCTCTTGCAGATGATATGTCTCTGCCGATATCCAAGATACCGGATGCCGTGTATGGTTTCCATGAGATAGAGAAGAGGCACCCGCATGTTGTTCTGGGCGTATACGGGCATGCTGGGGACGGAAACCTGCACACCATATTCCTGATAGACCCGAGAAAAGAGGAGGCGTGGAAGGACGCAGAGAAGATGGTGGAGGAGATGTACGAACTCGTCATAGATTTCGGCGGAACCGTCAGTGGAGAGCACGGCATAGGCATAACCAAAGCGCCTTTCATGCGTATTGAGAAGAAGGACAGCATGGAACTTATGAAGAGAATAAAGAGAGCGCTCGACCCAAATGACATAATGAACCCGGGAAAGAATGTCGAATGGGATGATGGAATACTTGTGGATTTGAGATATCCAGTGGAATTCGGGGGTGATTGAACGCTAGAGGACTATGTGGACCAGATGATGCAATGCACCTCCTGTTCCTTCTGCACAGTGACATGTCCTGTGATGAATGTCCTTCTGACAGATGCCTCAAGCCCGAGAGGGAGGGTGCAGATAGCTTACGGGCTTTACACGGGTGAACTTGAGGTGGATGAGAGCGCCACCCAGAGGCTCTATGAATGCACGACCTGCGGAATGTGCGACCACACCTGCCCTTCCGGGGTGCACATCGTGGATGTGATAAAAGCTGCGAGAAAGGTGGTTTACCCGGAGCACGCTGTTGAGAAGCAGAGAACATTCGCGGACAACATAACAGAGAAGGAGCATACCTATGGCGAGTTGAAAGAGCCCATATGGGCATTCACAGGCCATGCACCAAAGGAGAGGTCCGAGATAGCGTACTTCATGGGCTGCAAGATAACCGCTGAAACAGGACATAAGCAGGGAATAGCAGCGGTGAACATTCTTGACCGTCTCGGGGTAGATTTCACCACTCTGAATGAGGTATGCTGCGGAGCCCCCCTTATGTATATAGGTGTCTCAGAGGATAGAATAAGGAAGCAGATGGAGAAAAACATAAATGAGATAAGGAAGAGAGGGGTGAAGAAGGTCCTGTTCTCGTGCCCATCCTGTTACTACATGTTCGAGAAGGTATATCCGAAATACACCGATGTCTCAGATATCGAGTTCCAGCACATAGTCGAGTTCCTGGATGGAAAGCTGTCTCCAGATGAGTTCGAGGCAGGAACAGAGCCGATAACATACCATGACCCCTGCCATCTCGGAAGGACCTTCAACATATATGAGGAGCCGAGGAACCTGATAAAGCTGATACCTGATGCAGATTACGCTGAGATGGAGCATAACCGCGAGAACTCCCTGTGCTGCGGAGCGGGAGGAAGTCTTGCTCTCTACGAGCCCTCTCTTACTAAGAAGATGGCGGACAGAAGAGTCGCAGAGGCAGGGGAAAGGACAGTGGTGAGCGCATGCCCCAACTGCGTGGGCAACTTCTCAAAGCACACGAACGCAATGAGCATTGAAGAACTGCTGTGGACGAAACTGAAAGGATAGGAGTCCGGCATAAAATCTTTTTATTCTCTTTAAATCGGGCATTTCAGCCCATAAAGAAAGTTCTTTTGAAAGAAATAGAAAGACTTAAATACGGCATTCCTCTGCTGCATATAGAGAGGTGCTAAGATGGAAGAAACCATGTCATGTCCCGTATGTGGTGGAGAGTTGCTTCCTCATATTGTCTGCCCCTTCTGCGGTGCGGACATAACATTGAGGACGATGGAAGGGCTTGAGCCAGAGTACAAGTGCCCTGTGTGTGGGAAGGAAGCCGTAACCAAGTTCATATGCAACGATTGCGGTTCTGAGTTCACATACGATGTGATTGTAAATAAGATGGGCGCAGCAGCGGTTGCAGGAGAGGCGGTTAAAAAGAGCCCAGAGGGGGAAGAAGACCTGGGTGAGCTGAAGAACGGGCTCACCAATGGCCTCAGCAATGGAAATGGGGCAAAGAAAGGCATGACCAATGGCCTGGCTGCGAAAGGAGTTACAAACGGTAATGGCCTCACAAACGGTAATGGCTCTAAGAACGGCATGACCAATGGCCTCACAAACGGTAATGCAAAAGCCGGCCCTGCCAAGCCTGTGAAGAAGTCAAAGCACAAAAAATCAGGATCCTCCACGGTAACCGCCGTTATTGCGGCCTCAATAGTAATAATTCTTCTTTTAGGTGCGGTCTATGTAATGGTTACAACACAACCGCAGTCCGGGATAAAGATAGATGGAGATTTCTCCGACTGGAATGGTATAGGCACAAGAAATGACGCACAGGGGGTTTACCTTACAAGCTATGCGAGCACCCTAGAGGATCGTAAGCTGGCCATGCTTGTGGCCTCGCCTAAGGGTACAACTTTATTTTCAACAAAAGAGACCATATATGCATTTATAGATGCAGATAACAATCGTGCAACGGGATATCAGATAAACGGAATAGGTGCAGACTATATGTGCAAGGTAGCGGGGGAGAACGGAAGCATAGCCTCTCGCGGCGCATACATTTACAACATATATGCTGATGGTGTAACATGGAACTGGACATATTCATCTGAGCTATTGTTTGCAGCGGCATCATCTGGAAATCAGATGGAGATGAAGTTCTTTCCCTACTCTATAAGTAAAGATTATCGTGTGTGTTTCTATATGTTTGATTCCCACGGGAACAGAGAGATATCCAATATAAATGTCGGTCAGGCACCCTCTCTTTTTGTCTCTTCCACCATACCTGCTGACGCAAAGGACATCTACTCTGCAGGCTCTCAAAACATACATATAATGGACGTCGAACTATTTGCATCAGGGGGAAGTGTAACAGTCCATGCTCTGACCTTCTCCCAGAGTGGATTTTCCAGCATATGGTTGCAGGATAAATCCGGCAGAAAGATACAGATAAATGATGGAAAAGCGATTCTGGATCGCAACATTTCAGATGGCGAGGCTCTGAATTACATGCTTATGGGCAATCTTCCGCAGACGGCAATAAACGGAACTTTGATTTCAGCATCCCTGAATCAGGTGATTTCTACAAACAGCATCCTCTCTGAAAAGAAAGAGGATTTTAGAGCGTATATCGGAACGCCAGAGAGAATAAAGATTGACGGAGCCTTTGGTGATTGGGAAGGAATAACACACGATACGGAATACGGTAACGCCCCATCCAACATAGATATAAGCGAATATGCAGCTGCAGACGATTCATCAAGCATATTCTTCTATGCCTCAGTGCGCGGTAAATTGATGGCAGGTGTCCTTGTACCTGAGAGTTATGGGCATAAGAACGAATCTGAAAATCCCCCTGTCACTCCTGTTGCAAAGACACCCACAGGAGAAGACGTCTTCAGGGTTTATCTTAATACAGATAAGGGCAATTATAAGATAGAAATTCTGGGGCGCGAAGGAAAGATAATTTCACAGAACATGTACAGGGAACAGAATGGTAACTGGATACCCCTTTCATTTGCAACCGTTGATGTCGCAAAAGGGCTAAAGCAGATAGAGGGCTCTGTATCCAGAGATATGATTGGGAATCCTTCCACCCTTCACATCCGTATAGAGACTAGCGATTGGGCCTCTCACAAGGATACAGTAGAGCCAATACAGCCTGATTTGAAAGCACCTTCGGGCACCAGAGGCAGCGGCGGACCGTATATAAGCAAACTTCGTGAGAGTTATCAGCTCAACGACGAGATACGCATAAGCTGGATAACAGACACAGATGCCACGGGATATGTTAGATACAGCGAAAACTCTGACC
>JALTFR010000048.1 GCA_027006785.1 Thermoplasmata archaeon
CTATATACTCTTTTTCAATTAAAACACTTTTACAGCGACCACCAAGATAATTATCTATATAGTCTAACCCCTTAACTGAAGAACCATATTTATTAATAAATTCCCCGAACGAATAGATTTCAAAACTCATTTCGATCACAATTAAATAAAAAATTTATATATTAAATTCTTTCAATCCATCTTCGAGATTAAGACTGAAAACTTGTTGTGAGTATATCTCCCATTCTCCCAAGGACTCTTCTGTGAGTTCTTCGCTCGTCAGTACATGCCATACATCTTCGATTTTTATAAGCTTCATACTTGTGCCCCAGATATATTGTTTGGAGAGCTAATAGGCACATACTATATATAGTTTTGCAATCACTCGTTCACCGCCTCGTATGCTATCGCAAGGTCTTCGTCCGCTTCCGCGTCCTCGTCGTTCCTAGCCTTTTTCTTTTTTTGCTCTTCTCCCGAAATCCCCATCAGTCTGCGCATATCCTCCTCTGTCACCTTTCTCATCCCTTTCGGCGCTTCTGAATATCTCGTCGTTTCTGAGGGCTGGACCGGTGACTCTGTGGACGGGGGCCCTGTAAAGATGTCGTATATTATCACTATACCGAGTATCGCAGTTAGAAGTATTCCTATGCTACACAGAACATCTGCTTTCAGTATGAGATACAGGACTGTCAATATCGCGATAGAGATGAAGAGTATCGTTATCGGCCCGCAGCATGAATCATCGGACATTATATCGCATGGATATACTATAGCAAGTTATAAAACATTTTCCCGTATGGAACAAATCGGACCGCAAAATATATAGTCAAAGTTCAGAATTTGCCCATCATGTCCGATAAAGGCCCGAACAAATGGATGGTCCTAATACTGATGAGCATGGCGCTCTTCATAATGTTCATAGACACCACAATGATGAATGTGTCCATCAGTGCTCTCGTCGAGGACCTGAACACCACTGTGACAGGGGTTCAGGGCGCGATAACACTTTATGCCCTCGTAATGGCAGCTACTATGATGGTAGGGGCCAAGCTCGCAGATGTCTGGGGAACCAGAAAGGTCTTCTTCAACGGCCTGGTGATATACACCATCGGAACCCTGACCGCATCCTTCGCACCGAACCTCCCTGTCCTTCTGATCGGCTGGTCACTGCTGGAAGGCCTGGGAGCCGCAATGATGATGCCGGCCACCGTTACATATCTCACAAAGGCCTACGAGGGAAAGGACAGGGTCCTCGCATTCGGCGTCTGGGGTGGTGTAGGAGGTGCTGCGGCTGCTTTCGGGCCCATCATCGGCGGATTCTTCACGACCTATTACACATGGAGACTGGGATTCTTCATGGAGGCCATAATCGCAGGCGTTATTTTTGCGTTCATGAAGGACCTGAAGGACTACAGGCCTGAGAGGCTGTTGAAACTGGACATCGGGGGTGCGGCCCTCATCGCCATAGGGCTCTTCCTTCTCACCCTCTCGGTGCTGATGATAGACCCTCTCGGAGAGCCTCCGGTCATCGCCGTTCTGCTGATGTCCCTCATCGTCCTCTGGTATTTCTCCAGGTATGAGAAGAAGAGGGCTGCCAGGGGCGAGGATGTCCTGATAGATGTCAAGGTGTTCAAGCATAAAGGCTTCACTGTGGCGAATGTTGTCAGCATCTTCTTCCAGTTGTCTCTGGCAGGCATGATGTTCACGGTGCCCGTTTTCGTCCAGACGACCCTTGGCTATAATGCCATGGACACCGGAATGGTACTCCTGCCACTCTCCATAATGATGTTCATATTCTCCATGCTGGGCGGGAAATTCCAGAAGTATATGTCCCCGAAGCGCATAATCCAGCTGGGCATAGTCATCACTCTCATCGGCATCTATTCGCTCACGACCGTGTTCAAGCCGGGAGTCACAGGGGACGATTTCGCCGTTGGAATGGCCCTCTTCGGAACGGGTTTCGGCCTGATATTCTCGCAGATAACGAATCTTGCGATGTCCGATGTGGATGAGCACCAGCAGGCCGATGCGTCCGGCATATTCAACTCGCAGAAACAGCTTGGCCTTTCGCTTGGAACCGCAATGGTGGGCGCCATGCTGGTGCTCGGAATGATCTCTGGAATAGCGGTCGGACTGCAGGACCACGGATATTATCAAGACATGCCGCTGGACGAACTGAAGGACAGGGTCTCCGACTGGGTCAACGGGATAGAGCCCGTACCAGACATCCCTGAGAATGTCTCTTCCGAGATTCAGGAGGATGCCAGCATACACGCCATGAAGGTCACGCTGGAGAGCATGATGCTCGTGCTCGTCATAGCTGCCATACTCTCCATATGGCTTCCGAACGCACCTCCGGAAGAGCCTGAAAGGCCGGATGCAGAGGAAAAGAAGCCTGAAAAGAGCAGAAAAAAGCGCTCCTAGGCAATGCAAAAACCCTTTTTCATATCCCATTTCTGTCCATTAAGTATATCTATACCTTCTGTGAGAAAGGAGCGATAACATGTCAGAATTACTTCAGGACACGGAAAGGACGAAGGAAGAGATCAAGCAGATACTCAGGGACCTCCAGAACGGAGAGAACATAGAGGAGGCCAAGGCAAGGCTGAAGCAGATACTCAGCGAACTGAACCCGATAATGATACCCATCGTCGAGCAGGAACTGGTGAAGGAAGGCGTCTCTCCCAAGGAGATAGTCAAGATGTGCGATGTCCACACCGAGCTCTTCCGCGAGGTGCTTCAGGAGAAAAAGGAGTATGACTTCCCGAAAGGGCACCCGCTCACCACCATGCAGATGGAGAACGAAGCGATAACAAGGGATGCGGAACTGATACAGCTGTATGCCAACAGCCTGGCATCCGCAAAGGATGAGCAGGTCAGGAAGAATGTCCTGGAGACCGTGAGGGAAATGGTCAATGAACTGAGGGGCATTGGATACCACTACGAGAGGGAGGAGATGCTTCTCTTTCCATATCTGGAGCGCAGGGGGATAAGCGCTGTCCCGACGGTCCTCTGGACGAAGCACGACGATGTAAGATACAAGATAAAGAGGCTTGGAATGTTCGCATCAAGGGACCCTGAGTTCGGGCAGTGGGACGAGTTCGTGAAGAAACTGCAGAACCTCGCAAGGGAGGTTGCGGGGGCCCTCGTTGACATGACATACAGGGAGGACAACATCCTGTATCCCACGGTGAAACTGCTTCTCTCGGAAGGCGAATGGGCCGCCATAAAGGGGCAGGAGAAAGATTACCACTTCTACAAGGTCGAGCCCGGGGACGAGTGGGAACCGTCTGAAAGGCCCGTGTTCCCGTATGAGGTGGATGCGCATCTCAGCGAGGACGAGATATTGAAGATGCCGGATGTGGTAAAGCCCTTCGTAAAGGACGCTGAGGTAGACACTCATGAACTGATAAGGGAAGGAGATGTTGAACTTGATGCAGGATACATGCTCCCTGAGGAGATAAGGCATATGCTGAACACTCTCCCCTTAGATATGACATTCATAGATGCAGAGGACAGGGTGAGGTTCTTCACTAACGGAGAGGAGCGCATATTCCCCAGAAGCCCGAGCATACTGGGAAGGCCTGTGCAACTGTGCCATCCGCCCAAGAGCGTCGGAATAGTGAACAAGATACTGGCTGAGTTCAAGGCTGGCCGCAGGGACAATGCCGAGTTCTGGATACAGATGATGGGAAAGTTCATCCATATCCAGTATTTTCCGGCATTCACAAAAGAAGGGAAGTACCTGGGAACCGTAGAGGTCACCCAGGACGCCACTCATGTGCGCTCCCTGGAAGGGAACAAGAGACTGCTGGACTGGAAGTGATCAGTCCTTCATCTCTATCTCATATACGCAGTGCTCTCCGCCGTGGAAGACGCACTCAGTGTGCTTGACGGTGGCGTTCTTTCCGGAGGCCTTTATGACCCCTTCCATACCGCCGAGGTTGAGCCAGCAGACCTCTTCGCCCTTGTCATCGCATATCTGGTCCACCGTTATGATGAGCTTATTGCCTTCCTTCACAAGATTCCCTGAGAAGACATTTTCAAAGCTTTCTGATTCCCATGCCTTCACAAGGTCCTTGAAGGTCTTTTCAAGGCTCCTTTTCCTGACTATATAATTCACGAAGAACTTGCCCTCGAGCGTGGCCTCGACAACGGATCTTCCTGTCATTATGAAGCCTTTTTCTTCGTTTCCTCTGTACTTGTCCAGAAGGATTTTATGTAATTCACGGACATAGTCATACGGATACATCTTTCCATCCTTTATATCTTTCAGATTGAAGGAAAGCCTCAGGCTTTCAACATAGCCCTTTCCCCATTTTCTTTCCATATAGTATATCACTCCATGGATTATGCTTCCTTTGACCTTGCATTCTTTGCCAGACATTTGTAATCACCACCTCGCCATCCCGGAGACATTAATAAATGTTGCTCCCGATACTGGCTCACCCGAAAATGAGAGGAATTATCAGCGGAAGTAGAAATGAGAATGTCAGAAGTTCCATGATATGCCAGAAAGCAGACCTGAAGTATTTCTTTGTGATGCTTTCATCGAATGAGCTTATTTTCAGCCCGTTCCTCATATCCATATATGTGATGGGAACGAAGAGGAAGAGAGCAGACATATATGGTGGTATCATGTTCAATAGAAGCAGTACGGCAAGTACGACATAGGGCAACCATAAAAAGAGCCTGCAGTAAAGTTTGACTCCTTCTCCAAAGTTCAAAACCGTAAATATCGTGGAATTTCCGGCCTTTTTATCACCTCGAGGGTCTGTTATGTCCTTTCCTGCTATAGGGAAAAGGACTATAACTGTGGCCATTGTTGCCAGACCCCATGGTGCATGCATTATTTCCTTTCCTTCCAGAGTCCATGCTGAAATAAAAGGAAGGAAGACCGAGCCATATGCCAGCATGAACAGACTTATCAGGAATCTTTTTTTGAATCTCAGAGGCGGGGCGGAATATGTGTATGATATAATTATGTAAGTCAATATGAAAAGAGTGAATGTGGGGCTGGAAAATGCCAGGCTCATACATATTCCCACGAAATAGAGTATGAATGCTGAGAGACGGACATTTTCGTTTCCAAGCTTCGAAAGATGCTCCTTCCTTGTGGGTTTATTTATCTCATCTTCTCTGACATCGTAATACATGTTTATGAGGTTCGTTGCGCCGGTCAGAACCGGTCCGAACAGAAGTACGCCGATGGTCAGGAGAATTACATTCTGTCCGCCAGATATCAGGTATCCGAACATGAAGGAGAGGAGCGCATACAACCATGTACGAGGCACCATTAGATTGAGATATCTCAAAAATGAATCTCCATATACTGACCTTCCAATCATATATGGTGATATAAACATCTATTTTTAAACTTTTCTGCATAGCCAGATTTTAAAATCAAATATCATAAGTTAATAAAATAATTTTTTAAATTATATATATTTTTGGAGAGCGTTCTGATATAGATTCCCTCCATATCGAGCATATCTTCATCTCCGTTACTTATCCATTCATCCAGCCATGCGAACCTCGTTGCGATGATGAGCTCAGGTAGAAGTCCCCATGAGCGCTCACTGAAATCGCCTTTTTTCAGGGTTGATATGAACTCCTCGGCGAACGGAGAGAAAAGGCCGTCCGCATCCTCGATACCAAGGCAGCCGAGCATCATGGCGGCATCGTACAGTTCGGGCCGCATACCCATGAATTCCCAGTCTATTACCGCATTTATGCGCTCTTCACCCCAGATGATGTTCATCGGGTGAAAATCACCGTGACTAAAAGCCTGTGGAATCTTCTCCCAGCTCTCCATAAGTGAAGTGAGAGAATCATAAGTCGGTGATATTTTTTCATATATCTCAGGCATTTTTCTCTCGAGCTTTCTCATCACCCTATCAACGACTTTCGGAAGATATGGGGCTTCGACAGGTATATCCGGTGAAAGATGCCTCATTTTCACAAGGAATTTCCCCGTCTCATGCCCTCTCCAAGAATCATATATAAAGTCGGGCCGCGGCGGCTTTTGACCAGCTATATATTCTTTCAACATCCAGAGAGAACCACCGTATTCTATCACATATGTGCCGTCTTTTGACAGGATATAGTGCTCAAGTTTCAATCTTTTTTTATAAAGCATTTCAAGGGTTTTTGCCTGCTCTTCTCTTCGGTGTTTTTTTATCCATGAGATTTTTTCAAGAATATAGTTCCTATCAGACTTTATGAGTGAGCGTTCCAGAGATCTTCGAGGACTGCCCTGAAGATGTTTTCCGCTTTCTACCGTGAAAGAGTGTATATTCCATCTCGCGAGAATCTTCTCCGGATTGTTCACGACCCACGATGCACTCACACATATAATGGCCTATCGGCTGAATCACACTCCATTCATACCGACTGAACGAAAGATATATATATTGCCGCTCCCTTCTCCTCTCACACAAATCCTTCAGGATTGGTAATAAGGTTTAATTTGAAGGAGGAAGAAAATGACGCAAAAACAGAAGAAAACTCAGGTAAAGAGTGCTGCCCTGTCAATACTGGTCGTAGCCGCAATGATATTTGTAGCGATGGTTCCTGCTACGACAGTTAACGCAGACACAAAGGAGGTAGGCGGGAATCTGATAGCTGCCGTTAAAGAGGCACCTGCCACGATAAACCCCCTTAACGCCACACAGAACGAGTGGATAATGAATGTGCTTTACGATTCACTGGCCATCTATGACCCTGCCAAAGGTGTACTTCCATGGCTGGCGAGCAACTGGAGCGTGGACAACACAACTGTCACGGTGACTCTCAAGAACGGTGTGACATTCACTGACGGAAGCCCCATGACATCCGCAGATGTCGTGTATTCCTATAATCAGTATAAGGCTGCACCGAATACATACTACGGAGCTTATGTGTCAGACATAAAGAGCGTCAGTGCAAGTGACGATATGACTGTTGTTTTCACACTCTCTGCTCCTGACAGCAATTTCTTCACAAAGGCACTGATGGTTCCGATCATAAAACAGGGAACTGCCGGCAACCCTGTGGGAACAGGTCCTTTCATGGGATTCACTACAGGATCCAGAACAGGTACAGACAACAATATAACCCTGAATGACCCGACAGATGCAGGTTCAAGACAGGGTGGAAATGTGACATTCCAGCTTCCTCACAATCATCTCGTGAACGGAACTGTCGTTGTGCACTGCTATGCCCCCATAATGTACAATGGTTCATTCATAGGGACCAACTGGAGCAAGGAGAACACCCATGCGGTGGACTATGATTACAAGGATGGAAAAATCACCATACACGACCTTAATGAATTCGAATATGTGACGGTTGATTTCACCTTCGAACAGGAGACCTTCTCAGTTTCAGTTAACAAGAACTACTTTGCAGGGAGGCCCTATCTTGATGGAATAACCTTTGTCATGGAATACGGTATGGACTCTGCTGCAGTGGATGACATAAACAATCAGAGAGTTGATGTCATATTCGATATGGTGGATAGCTACTACAAGTCCGTGGTTCAGGGTATGAACTCACTCACGCCTATGACCACCAATACCATTGAGCTCAGGATGAACGAGAGAAATGCTCCTCTGAATAATTCGGACTTCAGAAAGGCGGTTTCCTATTCAATAGATAAGGCTGGCTTTGTCAGCAAAACCCTGATGAACAGTGGAATAGTCGCCGATTCTGTCGTTCCGAGGGACAATGTATACTGGTACAACGCATCGCTTGCACCAAGGCCTTACAGCATATCCATGGCATCATCCACACTCACAAACGCAGGCTTTGTTGATAAGGATGGAGATGGATATATCGACCTTCCAGATGGGACCCCATTCCACCTTACAGTGAAGAGCGTTGGAATAGATGTGGACAACTATCTCGCAGCTGAAGCACAGGTCATCTCAGAGGTACTTAAGAACGATGTGGGCATAAACAACACATGGGTCGTCGAATCACCCGAGAACATAACCGATGACATGAACTCCGGTAACTTTGACCTTATCATGGTGAGGATGACGTATCCGCTTGACCCATCCTATCTCGAAACATTCATGACCGGAAATCCGGGCAACTTTATGGGATACTCCAATGCAAGCTTCGATGCCATTATGGAGAAAGCATCCACAACAATGGATATGTCAATGAAACAGAAATACATAAAGGAAGCACAGGGAATACTCTATGATGACACAGCAACAGTTGTGCTCTCCTATCTTAAAGGCCTTCAGTACTACAACGGCAAGACATATGACGGTTACTACAGCATGATAAACGGGATAAACAACAAGATGAGCCTTCTGAACGTCTATCATGTGATTGAGGGAAGCCTCTACATGAGCGTCGTTGTCTCCACATTCAGTCCCATGTCCGGAAAGGATGTGAAGATAACCTTCACGGTTACAGACGGCACAAACCCTGTTGAAGGTGCGACCATATACCTCGTCGCTTCTGACGGAACCCTATCTTCCACTACCCTGACCACTGATGCCAATGGAAAAGCTGTCCTGACACTCACAGTACCGGAAGTAAATGAGCTCAAAGATGTGAGTGTGACCGCAAGGGCATACAAGCCAGGATACATACATGCAGAGGACACGATGAAGGTGACAGTTCACCCCGCAGAGCAGAAAGCCCTCTCTATATCCGTCACCCCGACATCCGCTGAGGTAGGTTCCGGAAACAGCACAACTCTGGATGTGACTGTCGTAGTGGCAGGTGAGGGAACTCCGGTTGCAGGAGCTGTTCTGGATGTGACTGTCCTCCCCTCAACAGGAGCAACGGTTAAGGTCTCTGGCCCCACAGATGAAAACGGACATGCGACGATAACATTCACAGCGCCGAAGACAACGAACAGGATAATCCAGACAGTGCAGATAAGTGCACATGCAGACGGATACAGCGACCCGGCAAGCCCGGCAATAAGCAGTATAACCGTAGTTGGGACACCTGCAGAGCCCCCAACAGTTCAGGCTGACAATGTGCCCGGCTTCGGAGCATTTGCAGCGCTTGCAGCAATAGCCCTTGCCGGAGTTGCTTTCGGCATAAGGAAGAAGCACTAAACCCATTTCCTTTTCTCAAATTTTTCCAAAAAGGTTAAAGATTAGTTATAGATAGAGTCAAGTATGTCTGATAAGGTCACATACTATGGCGCTCCGCCGGACCAGAATTTTCACCAGACCGGAACTTACAGCAATCTCAACCGGCCACCGGATAGAAGGCGCCCCGTACTCCGTAGGATTCTGGCTCTAATTCTGATACTCATTCTCCTGTTCCTCGTATTTGAGAGCCCACTTTTACCACTCCTCAATAACAGCATGGGTCCATATCTTACATATCCGGAAGAGGCCAACTTCACGATGGAAAGGACCGTCACTCTTTCAGGCTCAGGAACATACACCGTGGATTACGCAGAGCCCGAGAACATCACGAATGCACAGCAGGTGGTATCCATAAGCTTTACCAGGCAGCCAAGCAGAGAAACTAGATATGGTGTGAAATGGGACGTCTGGCAGGGAAATCTCGGTGCATTCAACGAGCGTCAGACCATAGTCATGACATACACGCTTCACACATACACTCTTGTCTGGAATATGGACAGCAGTGGAACAGTGTCTCAGATACCGCAGGATATAAAGAGCACATACACCGGAGACGAATGGGCTCTCAAGCCGGATGACACATCTCTGGGCACATCAGATAGGGATGGAGATGGAAGAGCAGATGTTATGATAGAACCGACTGCACCACAGATATCATCCCTATCACACAACCTTACATTTGATAAACCGGATGTCTATTCCCAGGTCAAATCCGTATATAATTATATGCACCATAACTTCAGATATTCAACTCAGGCTGAAATGCAGCAGGTGCAGCAGCAATACGGGGGACTTCCCAAGCACAGTCTGGCAACTCTGAGAGATGGCTGGGGAGACTGTGACGAGCAATCTATGCTCCTTATATCTTTACTCAGGGCAGCGGGCATACCTGCGAGGCTGGAACTAGGGGCCCTTTACGACCCATCCACGGATACATGGGGCGGCCACGCCTGGGCTCAGGTCTACATACCCGGTGATAACGGAGACGGCGGATGGTACAACATAGACATTGTAAATTCAGAGTTTCTTTTCAGAGATTGCAACCGTATGACCACATGGGTTGACGATGGAAACGGAGACCATCTGGATGATTACTATCATATCTACACTGGTTCCAGCAGCATTTCTTTCGATGAAAAGCTCGGGCCAGTATCATATAAGCCATCCGGACAGGTAAAAATCCCATACGGCGACAGTCAGGCAATTCCCGGTTTCGGGACTTTAATGATTCCTCTTGCCATCGCTTCTGTCATTGCCCTTCGAAAAAGGAAGAGATGAATGCGGCAAGCACCCTGGAAGCTAGAGTTGCAGTGATGCCGTTGATATCAAACCGGGGGCAGACCTCTACGATATCCATACCGACAATCCTTTCGGACAGGCTTTCGATTATCCACAGCACGTCCCATGGATTCAAACCAAAAGGCTCGGGTGTGCCGGTCCCTGGAGCATAACCCTGATCTATGCCATCTATATCTATTGTCAGATAAACCGAACCTTTCGGGAGTTCAATATTTTCAATTCCATTTTTATTTATAAAAAATGAATCGTATATGTGGACGCCCATCTCCTCTGCATCTTTTCTAGATTCCTCTTTCCAGCTTCGTATGCCTACGATATATATGTGTTCGCCGCCCAGCATCTCGGCCTCTCTTCTCCGCGGACTTCCATGACTGAATCTGTTTCCATTCAGAGAATCGTCGAAGTCCAGGTGTGCATCAACAGAAACTATCGATATATCCTTTCTGTTAATGGCATCTATTACTACTGGAGTTATCGAATGGTCTCCCCCTAGGACGACAGGTATGCTTCCCCGGGTAACAGCATTCTTGACCATCACTTTCAGTGATTTTCTGAATTCGTTCCAGTTGCTGGCATATGCATCGCCCATATCTTCCACAGGAAGGTCATAAAGGGGTCTTCCGGCAAAGTTGTCCTCCAGATAAAGTGACTCTTCCCTTATGGCCTGGGGCCCCTCTCTCGAGCCATACCTGCGGCTGCTATTGAGGTCGTAGGGAGCACCTATAATGGAAACCTTTGCATCCTCTGTGTGCTCCGGAAAAGAAAGAAAACTGTTTTTCATGCTCAGGTCCGTGTTATCTTCCTCTTGCCGAGAGCCTCGAGGTACTGGATTTCCTTTCCAGGTTCAAGGCCTTCACGGACATCGTCGGTGATTGGTACGGTGAACATCTCATACGTGGAAAGGTCCATAAGCTGAACCTCATCTCCCTGTATGGAGACCACCTGTGCGGTTCCCTTGTTTATCATGGGAATCTGAATCTTGTGTTTCACCGGGTGAACAACGCTTCTTTTCTGGCCGTCAAATATTCCCATGGCCTCTATTCTTGCCTTGGCTTCTCCGTGCTTCCCCGGTTTGGAGGTGGTGATGCTGAGAATCTTGCACGGTTCTCCGTCTATCACCATGTATCTTCCGACCTTGAGTTCACGAACCTCGCCTTGAGTCCATCCGCCTTCTGCTTCTGCCATGATAATCCGCCTTCCATTCAGTACTTCTTTAAATAGATTTTCCTAAAGTAGAGGCAGTTCTCCTGTTATGGGGTCGATCTCCTCGTTTGATGCTGGGCCGATTCCCAGACATGTAACCGTGCCCGGCTCAACTTCGGTCAGACCTGCGTCCGATATCAGAGCGGTTGTAAGGCCTGACTGCTCGGCCTGTGCTTTCAATTGATAGAGCTCTTTCAGTCCTCCAACCTTAACCACAACCTTTTTCTGACCTTCAGAATACCATTTCCTGAACCTTACAGGGTGTTGCTTTTTGCATGAAAGTGCGCATGAGACCGCAGCATGTGCCACCTGAACAGCCGTTTTTCCGTTTGATAACTTAAGGTCTCCTCTTACTACAAGCACCAGTTTATACCTGAACTCCATCGAAATCGCCCCGCTCTATCTCATCTTCCAGTTCCTTCATTCTGTAGTCTATCTCTTCAAGTCTATGAACGGCCTCCTCCTTCTTGGTGGAATAGTATTTTCTCATCGAACGTGAAGAAGAGCGCTCTTTAAGCCCGTATTCCTTTATCAGTTTCTTCAATTTCATGCGCTCTGCAGCCAGATCCTCCATCTCTTTGAGAGCCTTGTTTTTCATCTTCTCCATGCTCGGCGTGTAAGGGGGCGCTTCACGGTACAGAGAGGGGTGGATTATTCCAAGAAGAGGGTAGGCGCCCCTATACCAGCCTATAACGAAGAGAACACCAGATATGGACCACAGGGATAAGGACAGATAGGGCTCCTGTACCATGCCCTTCCCATTTACATATATCCCGAAAGTTCTGGTAAGTTCGTTCAGGAAAAACCCGTTGAATATGACTATTCCTATGGACAGGGCCATGGAAAGTGCAAGGCGGTAAAGCCAGTCGAATTCCAAATCAAGCTCTCCTTTCCTCGGAAATATGGCCTGAACGGCAGTGTATCCGGGGATAAAGAAAATGAGCAGGGTTGCATAAGTGAGCCTGAGTATATCCATTTTTATCTTATGGCAGAAAGACGCCGCCTATTTAATTCTTTGCGATACCTTCTCAAAATTCATATATGTGTGATTGTAGGTGATTGCATGCCCGGCAGGATACGACAGCCCATTGTAAGCGTTCTTGGACACGTTGACCACGGAAAGACGACATTTCTGGACAGGATACGCGGAACTGGTGTGGTGAAGAGAGAAGCAGGAGGAATAACCCAGCACATAGGTGCGACGGAGGTTCCAATAGATGTGATATACAGGGTCTGCGGGCCGCTAATCGGTAAAAGGAACTTTACAGTTCCTGGCCTTCTTTTCATAGACACGCCTGGTCATCATTCCTTCATAACCCTGCGCTCCCGTGGGGGCTCCCTTGCTGATATTGCAATTCTTGTCATAGACATAAACGAGGGACTGATGCCGCAGGGAATCGAGTCCATAAACATACTCAAAAAGAACCGAACACCCTTCATAATCCTTGCAAATAAGATAGACCGCATAGATGGATGGTTATCTCAGGACCGACCCTTTGCCTTGTCAGTGCACGAGCAGAGCGCCCGGGCACAGCAAAAGCTCGACGAGAAGATATACAAGCTCATCGAGAACCTGTATTCCTATGGAATACCCTCCGAGAGATACGACAGGATAAGCGATTTCACCAAGAATGTGGCAATAGTGCCGGCGAGCGCAAAGACAGGCGAGGGCATAGCTGATGCGTTACTGATGGTGGTCGGCCTCGCACAGCGTTTTCTGGAGGACAATCTGATGACGGAAGAGGGCCCCGGCGAAGGGACAATACTCGAGATAAAGGAGGAAAAAGGCCTTGGAACAACGCTCGACACAATCGTATATTCGGGAATTATGAAAAGAGGTGAGAAGGTTGCCGTGTGGGGGAAGAACGGAGTTTCCATCACAAAGATAAAGGCCATTCTGAAGCCCAAAGCGCTGGACGAGATACGTGACCCGAGAGAGAACTTCAAAAGAGTGGAGGAAGTGAGCGCTGCCGCAGGAGTGAAAATCGTGCTTCAGGAGAAGCTGGAAGGACTTCTGGCAGGTACGACCATAAGGGCAGTATCTCCTGGACAGGAGGAGAGCATTCGACAGCAGATGAAAGAAGAATATGAGATGAGCATAGAGACCGATGAGAACGGGGTCATAATAAAGGCCGACGCACTGGGCTCCCTCGAAGCTCTGGCATTCGAACTGAAAGCCATAGGAATACCGATAAAGAGGGCTGAAATAGGACCCATATCGAGAAGGGACATTGTGGATGCAGCCACCATAAACGATCCTCTGCGCAGGGTGATACTCGCCTTCAACGTAGGTCTGCTCCCCGCGGCAAGAGAAGAGATGAGTGAACAGGATGATATAACTATATTCTCGGACCGTGTTGTATACAAGATTGTGGAGGATTATGAGCAATGGCTTGAAAAGCGGAAAGAGGAGCTCGAAAACCAGTCCAGAGAGGAGATAACATATCCTGGCTCGATAATGATACTTCCGGATTACATCTTCAGAATAAGCAAGCCGGCAATAGTAGGAGTCAGAGTGCTGGCAGGCCGAATAAAGCCCGAGCAGAGGCTGTTGAAGGAGGACGGAAGGGTAGTCGGAAGGATAAAATCCATAAGGGATGGAGATGAAAGCCTTAAGGAGGCAATAGCAGGCCAGCAGGTTGCAGTTGCCATAGAAGGCGTGACCGTCGGAAGGCAGATAATCGCAGGCGAGGTCCTTTATGTCAATCTCACAGAAGGCGATGTCAGAGCGCTCAAGAAGGTCAAACTTAACTACGACGAGCAGGAAATCCTCGACAAAGTGATCCAGATAAAGAGGAAAGAGGACGGCTTCTGGGGAATGTGAACAACACCCAAATGATAGAAAAACATAAATCTCCTCTTTCTTTTACACCACCACACGCCAATCGGCGAGGAGATGAAATGAAAGAAACAAACCACAGCAATCTGTGCGGGTATCTTAATTTACATAAATAGGTGTATACTATGAAATATAAAGTTCTACCTAAAAAAGCGGTTGCACAATCAAATAAACATGCAAAAATGTTTTTAGCAATCCTAGAATTCGTTAT
>JALTFR010000049.1 GCA_027006785.1 Thermoplasmata archaeon
ATACCCATCAGATTTCATAAAAATAATTTCTATAGGGTTATCCAAAAAGTTAACCGTGTATTTCTTTAATTCCTTATCACTCAAAAATCTTATTAATTCTGCAAATTGGTCTATATTTTTAAGCCATGTTGTATCTCTCACCACCACATCATTTTCACAAAAAATAGTAATTTCTATGTATATCTCACTTGCATTTGCATACTCTCTTAATGACGTCTCATCCTCCAATAATTTTATTTGGATATATCTCACCATTATCACCTCATTTTAGGATATGCTGTCCATATTTTTCCCTTATTAGTAACTACAATCAAGGGAGGCTTATCAGTAGATACTATATATTTTATTTTCAACCATCCATCACTTTCCGACGGGGTCAAATGTGCGATTGGCGGGGTTCCAGCAACAAGAGACGCGAGACCGTATGCTGTCATCAGAATTACTGCCGTGATTGCAAAAAGTATCTGTTTTTTTCGCAGACCCACTTTTCGGGCCGGATTCACTCCTTCCTCTCATGGTAACCACAGGGGAAGAATTGTTGTTGCGTATTTATATCTTTTGCATCATCGGTTCAGGACACCTTAGATAGGTTCTTTCCGTTCGTTATGTCTCTTAAAACGCTCATGCTTAGTTCAGCAAATGATGGAAAGTGATTTTATGGCCCTATGAATCTGCATAATAAACAATCCATTCTGCTTTCTATCAGTCTATGCTAAGGTTTGCTGTGGATATGATTTTTCCACAAAATATTTCATGACTTCTTCATCCTCAATGTCGTTTTGAGACATAAGTGAACTATCGGATTTGTTCAAACGAGCAAAACTTCATTTATGCAGCTTTTCAGGACAGATGTGCCCGAAATCTTTATTAACTAAAAATTTATGCTTCTTTTTGGTGATATAAAATGGACGCAGTTGAAGCGAATGTACTTCAGTGGCTCACCTCCGGCGAGGAAGGGGCTGCTGACATAGTGGACCTTCCGTGGTCCGTTGAAGAGATAGATATGGGAGTGTATATGGCGGAGCATCCGTCGGTTCCGATGAAGTTGATGGTGAAGTTCACAGAAGGCTTTGTACACCTTATAGTGCCGACCACCATATACACAGGAGCAATGACCGAGGAAGAAAAACTTGCCATATATCAGGCACTTCTAGAGTTGAATGAAGTCATCTACATGATGAAGTTCACTATAGCAGGTCCTGAGGGTCAGATAAGGCTGAGAATTGACCTTGACAAGGAAACGCTGGGAAAGGAGGAGTTCAACGATGCCCTTACAACCCTTGTTATAGGCGTCTTCGCAGGTGTTTCCGCCCTCGGCATAGAGAAGGAGTTCCTTGATAAGATAATGGCCCGCATAGTGGAGATGCTCGTGGACCGCATAGAGAAAGGTGCATCCGACGAGGAGCTCACGGAGTTCCTGAAAGAGAGGGTCGGAATGGACGAGATATCGGCGAAGGTCCTCCTGGATGCCGTGCTGGCATCGCTTGGAATGGAGCCCGAGGAGTGAACCATAAACCCCTTTCTTCTATTCTATTATCTCGCCTTTCTTACGGAAGTATTCCTTCGCTCTCGGGGTCAGAACATCATTTAAGAATCTCAGGCTGAGCAAAGGTTGTTTCCCGAAGGCCTCCTCGAACATATCCGGATGATACATAAGAAGGTATTTCGCGAAGAGGCACGCATCCTTTCTATCTCCTGTGCTGCTGTTAATGCACATATCCAGCCTTTTCCTTATATCCTCATGGTCCAGTTCTCTCTTGAACGGGTCCTTCTTTTTGAGTTCTTCATCCGAAGGGAATGGCACGATTTCCTGAACCACATCCCCGCGGATATACACCCACACAGGGGGCACCATGATGGAATTCAATGTCACGCTCATCATCAGATAATCGCAATGAGTGTCATTGTATTTGGAATCGCAGTAGAACGGCCTTCCTATATCCGCCCTCTTGCCTGCTTTTCCCGTGAACGCCTCCATGAACATCCTCTTCGTAACATGCCGGTCCTCTAGCATCTTCTCCCGATAACCGTAGAAGAAGGCGTAAACTGCAAGGAACAGGAAGATGGAGCTCATCATGGTCGCGAACATTGTGGGCGACTGGAACTGCCCTGTGATGTATTCCATGAAAAGAAAGTACAGTATGATGATTACTCCTAGCACATAGTATCGCTTATACACATTCTCAGGGATCTTATCCCACAAAAATCGGGCAACTATGAATTCCCTGCACTCCTTTCCTCCGGGTATCTTGAAGTCCGCCATTCCATCTCACTCCTTAATTCCCTCATACCAGCTCATATGTTATCCTCGTCCTCATCTTTCCCTTGCTTTCTTTCTTAGTTATCTTCAATGTGCCTATCTCCGATGTGTTCTTCACATGGGTGCCTGCGCACGGGCATATTTCATCGCCGACCTGCACTATCCTCAGTTTCTTCACGGATTTCGGCAGGAGTTCCATGTTGCAGCGCTCCACGCCTGCCCTTTCCTCTGCCTCCTCCCTGCTCAGTTCGTATATCTGCACATCAATGGCCTCCGATATCCTGCGGTTGCACTCCTCCTCTATCCAGCGCACATCCTCCTCGGTAAGCTTGAGAGGATGAAGGTCTATGCGCGCTCTCGCCTCGTATATCTGGTTCCCAACCGTTTTGGCCTGCCACCGGTCCCAGACCACCGCCGAGATTATGTGCTGGGATGTGTGCGCTCTCATGTGGCCGTACCTTCTCTCCCAGTCAATTATGCCCATTATCTCGGTTCCCAGCGGAGGAACAGGGCCTTCGAGGTAATGCCTGCTACCCTCTCTTTTTGTCACTCTTACGACCTTCGCCTCTCCGCCGTCCCACTTTATCGTGCCGGTGTCCGTGGGCTGTCCTCCGCCCTCAGGATAGAACGCGGTCCTGTCAAGTACAATCCAGTCATCTCCCGCCTGCTTGACCGTCGCCTCGAAGTCCCCGATATAGCAGGCATCCACATCTCTCATGTACAGGTATTCCGTCATGGGCCTGCATAATACGGAGCATTAAAAATCTTTACAGGTATTCCTCATATCTCAGACCCAGCGAAGGGACCTCAACCCCGCTGTCCTCCGTGACCTTACCGACCAACTTCGCACCCTCTATTCTCAGCACCCTTTCCACCTCTTCTTCCGGCACGATGAGGGCCATTCCCATTCCCATGTTGAAGGTCTGGTACATCTCCTCGTCGCTTATCTTGCCCCAATCCTGTAGCGCTCCGAATATCTCCTGCGGTTCCAGCGGGTCCTCTATCACAAAGCCCACGCCTTTCTTGAGCCTGAGAAGGTTCCGCAGGCCCCCGCCGGTTATGTGGGCCATACCGTGTATCTCAACCCCTTCTTTCAGGAGTGCGACAACATCTCTGACATAGATCCTCGTCGGCTCAAGCAGGACCTCGCCCAGCTTCCTTCCGTTGAAATAATCTTCGTAAGAAAGCCCTGCCTCTTCTATGACCTTTCTTATCAGGGTGTATCCGTTGGAATGCGGACCTGAGCTCGGAAGCCCCATTATGACATCCCCGGGCTCTATCTTCTCTCCGGTTATCACCTTCTCCTTTTTCACATATCCCAGGGCAGTTCCAGCAAGGTCGTAGCCCTTTATCATGTCCGGAAGCGTTGCGGTCTCCCCGCCTATTATGGAGATATTGGAGAGTTCCGCTCCCCTGTTGAGCCCTATGCCTATCTCCTTCGCTATCCCCTCGTCGTGCTTTTCCACAGCGAAGTAATCCACGAACGCAAGGGGTTCCGCACCTATGCATATCAGGTCGTTGACATTCATCGCTATGCAGTCTATTCCCACCGTGTCCAGTTTGTTCATCTTTTCGGCTATGAGCATCTTCGAGCCCACGCCATCGGTTGCCATCGCGAGATACACATCTCCGAAGTCTATGATACCTGAGAAACCTCCGGGCAGGTCCACAGGCGCTCCATTTCCCTCTCTTCTGAATTTCAGGGCTGAGACTATGCCACCTATCGTCCGTCCTTCCTTCTCGAAGTCCACGCCTGCCTCGGAGTACTTCATGGGGGTGTATGTGCTATGGATATAAAGGGTTTGGCGGGGAAAGTTTTTTAAATAGCAAACATATTCTATTTCTTGTGGAGAACGAAGGCTTCAAAGGAACAGGAATGCTCCTCAGAATAGTGGGTCTCATCGAAGCAGGCAGTGCTTTCTATACTTTCATCCATATGTCGTCAGAACTAAATGCCTTCTGGTCCAACAACGCCTTCCTAATATTCTTCTTTTCTCTTCTTGAGCTCTTTATAGTTATAGCCATGAGAGGGGAGAGAAAGTTCTCGTTTTCAAATGATGTGCTCTTTTTGATCCTTTTATCAGGGCTTTTCATGCCGTTTCTTATGATGGGAATGCTTGCAAAAGTGAGCGCATGGCTCCCCCTTTTTATTATAGTGTTCTATGCGTTTATAGTACCGATTCTTTTCTTTTTAATTCCGACCTATTCCCAGAAGAGCATTTTTAGCAGAGGAGCAACATGGCTTGACTATCTCATGGTTCTCATCGCGGTATATCTGCTTGTAGCAAGCATCATGAGCGTGCCTGCACATATGGTGGCGGAAGTTGATTTCTCAAACTCAGGAGACAATTATATCGAAAATATGGATGACTCACATGTAATAGTCCACATAACTCTTGTAAATAAAGGGTTGAATGATGCAACAGGTATCGAATTGAAGTATAACGGAAGTGTTGTTTATCGAGCCAGTATTTTGAGAGGGTTGAGCAGCGAGACCTGGGTTTTCACCATGTTTTGCAGGGGAGAGCCTCATATTGAGCCATATTATGAAGCGGTCTATGGTGAAGATGGAAACATAACATATGTGAGAAGAAATGTAACGCGCTATTATCCGGTGCAATATGTGGATATTCAGCTCGTATATCACGGAAAAGAGATTGGAACTATGCGGCTATTTCAAAGAGACTATTATTATGGAGATGTGGAGTGCGACACCATATCTGTTGGGTTCATAGCCTTGGGGGCTGCACCGGTCTCTCAGAAACGCCGCAGATCCGGTCCAAGGTAATCTTTTTTTACGGTAGGAGGATGTGGGCCCATGTCTCTCTTAGACCCGAGTTTCGAAGTGAATCCCTGGCCGTACATAATCCAGATAAGCATAGCAGGGCTCTTTATGATGTTCATATTCGCCGCATTCAACCTTTACACACAGACCGCTCTCATAGCAGCCCTAGCTTCCAGTGCCTTTGTGGCCTTTACAATACCCCAGTCTCATGCTACTGATCCGAGACCCATGTTCGGAGGATATCTGGTAGCTATGTTCATCGGTATACTCTTCAGCATGGCATATCACAGCCCGATGGTTGTCAATGCCATTGACAACGGTCTTCCCTTGTTTTTTGATAAACTCGGCTTTGCAGTTAGCGGACAGTCCTTCGCCGCATTTTTCGCATTTCTAGCCTTCATGACCTCTGCGTTCACAATGGCAGCCACGGACACCGAGCATGCACCTGCGGTGGGTGTGGCGGTCGGACTTGTGATAAATATATGGGATATAAAGACTCTGATTTTCATATTACTTGGAATTACTTTCCTCACCCTCTCAAAAAAGGTCTTTGAAAACAGGATGATAGACTTGATATAGAGCCTAAGAGCCATTTTTCATATAGGATATTTCATTCTACAGCAATGTTTAAATACTGTTGAAGATAAACCCAATAAGGTTGTGCAGTTATGGATACACAATTAAGAAAAGCAATTTCGATGGTTTTTGTAGCGCTAATCGTAATGGGTGGACTCGCAGTCTTCATTCCGGGCGCGTACGCCGGGACTCTGGGTCAGGAGATCATGGCATCACACGGAGTGATAAGGATAAACAGCGATGCGGAGTTCGCAAGCATGGCAGCATCCGAAGGATGGGCCGGAGATGGAACTCTGGGGAACCCGTATATAATAGAGAATTATGAAATAAACGGAAACGGTTATGGATACGGCATGTATGTTGGAAATGTTACAAAGCATTTCATCATACAGAACTGTGATGTTCGGAATGCCTCAGGCGGCACCTCTTCTCCATGGTATTCAAACGCAGGATTGATTCTTTACAATGTAAACAACGCCACCATATTCAACAACACTATGGCAGAAAACGATGGGAATGGAATAGACATGATCCTGTCTTCCGATAATACAATAAAGAAAAACAACGCCACCACCAATAGATTCGGTATATATCTGGAATCCGGTGCGGTCAACAATACTATTGACGGGAACAATGCCTCATCCAATTCCAACGCAGGAATCTTCGCTTCCAGAGCGGATCGAGGTATCATCGCAAATAATACAATATCCTTCAACGGGCAGTCCGGAATATCTGCAGGTTCATCTCCGGGACTTGTCATATCCAACAACACGATATCATCTAATGGGAATAGCGGAGGCATATACATGGAAAGAAACACCATGGCGACTATAACGGGGAACACGCTTGTAAAAAACAGCATATTCATGTGGGGGGATCAGCTTTCTGGCTGGAACACGCACACGATTGACACCACGAACACAGTGAACGGAAAACCGGTCTATTACTACAAGAACCAGAGCAACATAGCCGTGCCTTCGGATGCGGGGGAGGTCATACTGGCCAACTGCACCAATATGACGGTAAGCGGTATGGATTCGGGAGATAGCACGGTTGCTGTGCAGGTTGGTTTCTCTTCCAACACAAGCATTGATAACAGCAACATCAACCAGTCCCACTATGCTATGATGCTCTGCCATTCCGATCACACCTTTGTAAATGGAAGCAGTATGGACAGCAATTACTATGGAGTGTATATATTCTATTCGAACTTCATTTTGGTAAATAACAGCAGGATAAACAACTCCTCGTACGGGATATGGATAAACCATTCGAGCTATGTGGGGGTTGATGGGAATGGCATGAACGACAATTACAATGCCGTGTATATGACCTATTCGAACGACATCGAGGTGAATAACAGCATTCTGTCCGGCAATGCGGGAGATGCCCTGTATTCCATCCACTCCGTTTCTTATGTAAATATAACCAATTGCAGCATAAGCCATACTTCCGGCTCCGGTATGTATCTCATGGACCTTACAAACGGCATCATTGCGTACAACAACATCTCAAACAACCAGAATGGGATTTATCTGCGGAGTTCATCGGACAATTCCATTCACGGAAATACCATAGACGGAAACAATAATTTCGGCATACTTCTCCGCACAGCATCGAACACCAATGTGTGGGACAACAACATCTCAAACAACAATAACTACGGACTGTATTCCGACAGCAACGGGGTTGGAAACAGCATATACCACAATAACTTCATGGGCAACACCCATCAGGCATACGATGAACAGAACAATGTCTGGAACACCTCATATCCGGAAGGCGGCAATTACTGGAGCGACTATGCTGGCTATGCTGGCAATGACATATACAAGGGAGTGAACCAGGACCAGATAGGGCAGGACGGCATAGGTGATACGCCACAAGATATTGACGGTAGTTCAAGCCAGGATGCATACCCTCTGATGAAGCCGTGGAACGGAACTATACCATCGGATACCGAAGCGCCAAGCATTACCGGCACGAATCCGGCGAACAACAGCGTCAATGTGAACATTTCCCAGCAGATAATCATATCCTTCTCAGAGTTCATGAACCAGTCCACTGTCACATACACCTGCGAGCCAGACCCGGGCGGATGGACGGCTTCGTGGAGCGCAAGCACCCCGACGCTAACGCTCTATCATGCGCACTTCGACTACAATCAGGCCTACAGGTTCACCATAACCGGCGGAAAGGACCTGAGCGGAAAGGACCTCACAAATGTTCCCTACATCATCAATTTTACCTCGGAAGCAGATACCATCCCCCCTGTAGTGCATATAACATCGCCGACAGAAGGAGAGTTCCTGAACTCAACCGTAGTAACCACACAGTGGGTGGGCTGGGACAATGAAACAGGCATCAATCACTACGATTTCAGCACAGACGGGCACTCATGGATAGACAACGGGCTGAGCACCAGCATAACGGGCTCTCTTCCCGAGGGGAACAACACAATCTATGTTCGGGCGGTGGACAATTCCAGCAACTTTGCCATAGCAATGGTGAACATAACCATAGACACGGTAGATCCGGGACTGACAATAAGTTCCCCTTCGGATGGAGATTATCTGACAACAGGCACATCGGTGACGGTATGGTGGAACGGCTCGGATGTCAATCCGCTCAGTTATGAAGTAAGGATTGACGGAGGCTCATGGATATCTGTAGGAAGTACAAATCACTATGATTTTAATTCGCTTGCACAGGGGAATCATACGGTTGATGTCAGGGCAACGGACCCGGCAGGGAACAACAACACCGATTCGGTGTCCTTCGCAGTGGATACCATAAGGCCTGCTGTCAGCATCACATCCCCGGAGCCAAACCATCTGTTCAATACAAGTTCGGTCACATTCACATGGAATGGCTGGGACAATGAGACCGGCCTGGACCATTACAATGTTTCCACTGATGGAGGAGTCGCATGGTCCTCCGTGGGATTGGACACCAATTACACCGCGGAAAATCTGAGCGATGGGTTCTGCAACTTCGCCGTGATGGTCTTTGACATGGCCGGAAATTCGAACAGGTCGGACATAACTGTTAGAATAGATACCACGGCACCGATTCTATGGATACAGGCGCCTTCCAATGGAAGGGCCATGAACTACACCCACATAAGCGTAACATGGGGGGTTTTAGACTCGAGCTATTCTGAGGTCAGCATGGATGGCGCTCCCTGGATTTATGCAGGGCAGAACACCAGCATGGACTTCTTCAATCTCTCCGAAGGAGTGCACAATGTAAGGGTGCGGGCATTCGACGAGGCAGGAAATTCGAACATCAGCACATCCTCCTTCCGGATAGACCTTACAGCGCCGTATCTCCGGATAACACACCCTGAAATGAATGTCTATCTGAACGGGAACTATGTCAATTTCACATGGGACGGCGGTGATAACCAGTCAGGAATAGACCACTATTTCTTCAGGATCCCCGGGGTTTCGGACTGGGTCATTGCTGGAAACGGAAGCTATTACAATTATCCGGGCGCATTCTCCAACGGATGGAACACGGTGGAGATACAGGCAAGGGACATGGCAGGGAACACGGTAACGCGAAATGTCACTTTCCTTGTTGATACTCTCGCACCCCAGATAACCGTGAACAACCCGACCGATAACGGCTTCACCAACAGAACCGAAATAACGGTGAACTGGACCGCAGACGATTCCTCGGATTACTTTGTCACATCCGGAATAAGCCACTTCGAGGTCTCTGTGAATGGTGGAACACCGGTAAATGTCGGGAATGTCACGGAATACACCATAACCGGCCTTACGGAAGGATACTACGAGGTCACCGTGACCGCCTTTGACAACGCAGGGAACAACGCCAGCCCCGCCAGTTCTTACACAGAATTCTCCGTGGACCTAAGTCCTCCGGTTGTGGAGATAAGCTCCGTATCAGTACTGTGGGAAGAATACAGAGCGACGATAAGAGTGGACTGGGAACTAAACGACACGGACGGAACAGCACCTGTGGATGGATATGAGGTTCGCATGGACGATGGCGACTGGATATCTGTGAGCAGGCAGGAGCACTCCTTCTACACGAATGTTTCCGGCAACCATACAGTATATGTCAGAGCGCACGACTCGGCAGGGAATCTCGGGCCAACCGTTTCAGAGGCAGCATACGTTGACCTGAATGCTCCCGAGGCAATCCAGTATTCTCCGCAGGGTGAGAATGTTCCATCGGATTCTCCAGTTTCCATAACCTTCTCTGAAGAGATATGGAAGGATACCTTTTCCATGAATGTTCACGGAGGATACGGTATATATTATGGAAACATCTCATGGAACGGCAATACCGCGACATTCGTTTCCGATGAACCGTTCAGACCCGGCGAAACCGTCACGGTTACGGTGCTCGCGGACGACCTTGCAGGAAACAGGCTGGAGTTCACATGGTCCTTCAATGTTACTGGAAATGCGGGCGAAGGCAGCGGCACCGTCACGGGAAGCGTTGTTGATGAGAACGGAGACCCGGTGCCAGGAGCGGAGATAATACACGACGGCTTTGTCATCGCACACACTGACGGAGACGGCCATTATTCCGTGGTGATCCCCTCCGGCGAGCAGACCCTCACGATATCGATGAACGGTACCACAGAGGAGGTTCATGTCACAGTGCCGGATGGAGGAAGTGTGGATGCTGGCGAAACAAGTCTCTCGTCCGGAGACAGCGGAAGCTCGATGTCATTGTATGCGATAATCGGCATAATCCTGCTCATCGTGCTCATCGCAGCAGTCTTTATGATGAAGGGAAAGAAGAGCGCTCCCCCAGAGGATGTTCCGGAGCAAAGCGATGAAGAAGACATAGGAGAAACGGAAGAGCAAGAACCCGAGACTGAGTCGGAGATTTCCGAAGAACAGGAAGAAATCGGAGAAGGGCTCTAAATCCCTTTCAAAACCATTTTTACCCATTATTTACGGCATTCCACACCGCTGCGGACACAGCCCCCATCGCAGTGCATGTCTCCATGGATATTCCCTTTCCCGTCAGGTCGAGATGATATTTTCCAAGGGTCTTTTCCTTCCTGCTCATTCCGTGGGGGCCGAGGCCGAAGACCAGAAGGAAGGACTCATTTGAAGAGCGCTCCGCTATTTCCTTAATGCCTATCTCCTGCATCTCGGGTTTGCTCGTTGTTATGACAGGTGTCCCGAACTGGGGAGGAAAACCTGATTTCGGCAGGTCGAAATAGTGAAAGCGCCCTGCCTCTGCAAGTTCTATGAAGTACCTTCCGCCTGCGCCTATGCTGGTTGAGTCCGCAACGAAGCGCGCTATTTCCACAGGAGTCTTTCGGTCCTCCGGGAAAGGAAAACCGAAGGTAACGAGGTTGAAGTCGAAGGCCATTGCGAGGGGTGCCGCACGGGCCAGGGCCCTCCGATGCGCTTCCCTGAACTTGCTGCGGTCGTATGTGTTGAAGAGGCCTATGCTTATCCTTCCGGGCATGCAGGGGAATAAGAATGCATATAAAAGAAGGTGCGCAATCGCTACCTTAATAAAAGAGGCAGGGATGGACGGGCGTGAACGGTTATATCCTCGCTCTCATACTCATCGGGGGCTTCATAGCATTCGAACTGATACTGTACAAGAAAGGACTTCTCGATAGATACAACCTTCAGCTCTACGGGCCGTTCCTCATGTGGAAGACCAGAAAGGGAAGGGAGTTCATAGACAGGGTGGCCAGAAAATACGAGAGGTTCTGGGAGATATACGCCGATTTCGGCATAGCACTGATAGGTGCTTTCATGCTCATGGGAACCCTGCTCCTGCTCTGGGTGGCCAGCATATCCACGCACATGCCTGCCAGCAACGCTCCCAATCCGATAATGATGCTCGGCATTCCCGGAGTGAATCCCATAATACCGCTCTGGTACGGAATACTCGGCCTTGCGGTGGCCATAATCTTCCATGAGTTCTCTCACGGAATACTGGCGAGGGTCGCGAAGGTCAGGATAAACTCACTCGGGCTTCTGTTCTTCATATTCCCGGTGGGTGCATTCGTTGAGCCTGATGAGGAGGAGACGGAGCGCCTGCCAAAGAGAAAGAGGGCAAGGGTCTATGCGGTGGGGCCAACGGCCAATATACTCCTTGCGTTCCTCTTCCTCGCTCTTTTCATGGGCATGGCGGGACAGGTCGCGCCCATAGAGGACGGAATAGTCGTTTCCGGAATGTACGAGGGAAGCCCTGCTCAGGGATTCATAGCGCCGGGATGCGAGATAATCGCCGTGAACGGAACTCCTGTTCAGGACCTTGAAGCGTTCTACTCCGCACCGTTCAGCCCTGCTGGCCAGATGGTGAACCTGACGATAATAGAGGGTGGAAATGAAAGGGATGTGCGCTCCATATCCGGATTGATGGTGATAGCCGTCACGGAGGGATATGCGGCATCAAATGCCGGCATAGAACCCGGAATGCTGATATACAGCCTCAATGACACCGTTATCCACAATTACGATGAGTTCATAGGAGCGCTCTCCTATATAAAGCCGGGCCAGACCGTGAACATAACGGTCTATGAGAGGAGCGGGCACGCCTATGCTCCTGCGGACATACACACGATAACCTTCACGGAAGAGGACAAGTACGACTACTACGAGAAGTACTATCCCTCGCAGAATAAGGAGGAGTACAGGGGAAAGGCGATAATGGGAGTTGGAGTGGCAACCCTTGGACTTGAGGGCTTCGAGGCGAAGGCCATACCCCGGATGTTCGCCGACCCGCTCACAGGAGCTGAGGGGGCGAAGGAGAAGGTTCTAGCATCACTGTCCTATCTCTCGCTTCCCATGAGCGGGTTGATGCCCCTCAGTGGGCCTATAACCACCCTTTACACAACCGGTGCCTTCTCATTCATGCCTGACTGGCTCTTCTGGGTTCTGGCGAACTCGATGTACTGGATATTCTGGCTGAACCTTATGGTGGGCATAACGAACGCGCTCCCTGCCATACCTCTGGATGGCGGGTTCATATTCAGGGATGGCCTGTGGCACCTGATATCAAGGTTCAAAAAGGACGATGAGAAGGCCAAGGAGCTTGCAGGAAGCATCTCCACATTCGTTGCCTTCTTCATACTCTTCCTGATACTGTGGCAGATCATAGGGCCGAGAATGGGACTCTAGGTGATGGAATGGAATATGTCATACGCACCGAGGACATAAGAAAGACCTATGTTTCAAAGGGAAAAGGGCTGTTCAGGCGCGAGAAACGGGAGGTTGAGGCTCTCCGCGGAATAGACCTCACAGTGAAAAAGGGGGAGATATTCGGCCTTCTCGGCCCCAACGGCGCGGGTAAGACCACATTCATCAAGATACTCACAACCCTTCTTCTTCCAACATCCGGAAAGGCGCGGGTGAACGGTTACGATGTGATGAAGGAAGAAAGGAAGGTAAGGGCCAGCATAGGATGCATGCTCATGGGTGAAAGGGGCCTTTACTGGAAGCTCACAGGAAGGGAGAATTTAGATTACTTCGGAGCGCTCTACTATGTGCCTAAAAAGGTGAGGAAGCAGAGGATAGAATATCTCATTGACCTTCTGGACCTCGGGGATTTCATAGACAGAACGGTTGAGACATATTCCAGCGGGCAGAAGATGATAGTCTCATTCGCAAAGGCGCTGATAAACGACGCTCCCACCCTATTTCTGGATGAGCCGACCATAGCCATGGATGTTCACGCAGCCAGAAAACTTAGGGAAGTGGTGAAGGACCTCAATCGTCAGGGAAAGACGATAATATACACCACACACCTGATGCACGAAGCAGATGAGCTATGCGACAGGATAGCGATAATAGACAAAGGTGAGATAAAGGCCATCGGAAGCCCTGCGGAACTCAAGGCATCCATAAAGCAGGAAGGCATCGTGATGATCGAGGGTATAGTTCCGCCTGATGCCGTTGAAGCCCTCCGTTCTCTGCCTTATGTGGAGGATGTGGTGGTTGAAGAGAAGTCGGGAAAGGATCATCTAAGGGTCATCACAGAGAACAGCAGGGTCGCACTGCCGAAGATGATAGACCTGCTGATGAAGAAGGGAGCCACTCTGGAGTACATAAGCCCGGAGGAGCCGACGCTTGAGGATGTCTTCGTCAAACTGACAGGGAGAGCGCTGAGCGAGGATACGAGGGAGGTAAATGACGCTGAGCCAGATAAACCCTCTTAATTCCCTTCTCCTGACCCTGCATGTGATGAAGATAAGGTTCAGGATACTTTCAAGGTACAAGGGGTGGTTCGCCATGGACTTCATCATGCCCGTGGTCTTCGCAGCCCTGCCCATACTCATAGGGACATCGGTGGCAGGAGGGCCGGCGAATGCAGGGCAGGCATTCGAGGAGCATGCGGGGACATCCAACTATGTCATCTATATGCTCGTGGGCGCGATAGTCATGATGACGGTGGAATCATCGCTGTGGCTCGTGGGAAGCTGGCTGAGGTGGGAGAGGCAGGTGGGCACCATAGAGTCCATATATCTCACGCCTGCAAGAAGGTTGAACATACTCACCGGCGTCTCGCTCTACAGCGGGATAAGGTCCGTGTTCACATTCATCGGAGCGTACATACTGGGCTGCCTTCTCTTCGGCGTGAACCCGTTTCAGGGAAGCATGCTCCTAGCCCTTCTATTTCTCATACTCGGCCTAGCTCCCCTCTGGGGCCTCGGATTCATCTACGGCGCTTTCATACTCAAAGTGAGAGAAGCGGGAAGTCTGATGAACATACTGGCCTGGGGAATGGCATTTCTCATGGGTGCATACTACCCGATAACCGTGTTTCCTCTCACAGTTCAGTGCATCGCTCTGGCATTTCCACCGACATGGCTCACCAACGATGTCCGCGCATCCATACTCGGCGTGTCCTACTTCATGGGTGCGTGGTACTGGGATGCACTGGTTCTCGTATTGTATTCCATAATCATGCCGCTCCTCGGCGTCTGGGCATTTGTGATAGTGGAGCGCAGGATAAAGAGGAACGAGGGGGTGGGAAAGTTCTGAGGGAAGAGGCGGAGGCCTTCATCTCTATGGTGAAGAAGCAGTTCATCGTGATGACGCGCTATCCTGTGTCATTCATAACTAGCTTCGCATGGGTCTTCATATTCATGCTCCTCTTCGTCTTCGCAATAGGCATGTTCGTGCCTGCCCATGCGGAATGGCAGGATGCCGCGGAGATATCGCATACGCCCATGCTTCTGGGGGAGCAGCACAATGGAACGGTATATCTGGCGTTTCAGGTGGACAATCCTGGGACGACATCTTTCTGGATAGGCAACTGTTCGTATGCACCGGGAACATACAACTCAAGCACCTATGCCTCAATTTATTATGACGGGCGGTGGAGCATTGAAGTCGCCACTCAGGGAAATGGGACAATGTATGCTGGATATTCGGACGGAGAGACGCGGCTGAACTGGTCTATAGAAGTATCTTCACTGCCTGATGGCACGCCTGAACTGGACGGCAACATACAGAGGGGCGGGCACTCGGCCGTTGCATCCTTCTCATTCTACGGATTTGTCTTCTTCATGTTCCTTCAGGACATAATCTGGATGCTGGGATACTCGCTGAGGGAGGAGCAGTTCCAGGGGACGCTGGAATCACTTTATCTTACGCCAGCAAACAAGTTCTCGAACCTCGTCTCAAAGGCCTTTATCAATGTCTTCTGGACAGGGCTGAATGTTGTTGTCGGCCTTATCATCGTCAGATACATCTTCGGAACGCTCCCTGCGGAGAACCTTGGGTTTGCCCTGCTCGTCCTCTTCCTTTCCCTGCTCCAGATGTTCGGCATAGGTTTCATGTTCGCAGCCTTTACTCTGAGAGCGAAGGGGAGCGCTGACTTCATCATGGGCTTCGTTGGAATGATATTCATGTTCACCTGTGCCATGTTCTTTCCGTTCTCCGCACTTCCGGAGGTTATGGTGAAATACATATCCATGCTGATACCCCTCAGTTACGGGGTTGACCTATTCCGGAGCGCTCTCCTCGGTTTCCCTGCGGGATTTCCGGAGCTTCTCAGCCCGAGCGCCGAGTTCTACATAACCCTTGCATTTGCGATAATACTGCCTTTGCTCGGATATGTTCTTTATCGGATTATAGAGCGCATGGCAAGGATGAAAGGGACCCTGAGCGAGTACTGACACTTTCACCCACCCCTTCTCTGCATTTATTAATGGTATTCCGATGTGCTCGTGTGAGATTCCCGTATGCGCCGAGAGAAGGCCAGGAAGAGCTGATGCAGTGGATAGCGGATGCCATATCCTCGGGCTCCCATCTCATAGTGGAGGCTGGAACAGGAACAGGAAAGACTGTGAGCTCACTTTTTCCCGCCCTGGAATACGCCCTTTCCTCTGGAAAGAAGGTGCTCTACCTGACAAGGACCAACAGCCAGCAGGACCAGGTCATGCTGGAACTGAGTGCAATAAAAAAGGATAACCGCTCCGCGTTCTACGGTATTGCCCTGCAGGGAAGGGCGAACATGTGCCCCCTGGCGATGTCGGATGAGGAACTGCGGTATGGGAGCGCGGATGAACTGGCAAAGGTGTGCAATGCAAGAAAGAAGAAGGTTCAGAACGGGGATGATGAGGCATGCCCGTACTACGCCCGGACGCTGGAATATGGCATTGAATCTCTGAGGAAGTGGGTTGCAGAGGAGAGCCCGGATGCAGGGACATTCATAAACCGCTGCCTCAGGGAAGGAATATGCCCATATGAAGCGAACAAGTCGCTGATAGGCGGTGCAATACTCGTTTCCGCTCCGTACATCTACTTCTTCGAACCAGGCATACGGAGAGCACTTTTAACATGGATGGGCACCGCAATAGAGGAGTTGGTAGTTATAGTAGATGAGGCCCACAACCTTCCAGAATACGCAAGGGAACTTGTTTCCGCCGAACTCAGCCTGAGAAGCCTTGCCAATGCGTACGGGGAGGTTGAAAGGTACGGAAACCCAGAGGTTCTGGATGGCGTGTCCGTGTCCGATGCCATAGATGTGGTGCGCGAGGGAATAGATGCTCTCCTAAACGAATATCTACCGCCCGGCGAGGACGACTCCTTCGTCCCTGAGAATTCCCTGGAAGAGCACATAATGTCCGAATTGAGCATAAACTCAAGAAAGATGGAACTCATGGCGAGAAACCTGATGAACTTCGGGGATATCATACGCGAGAAAAGGAAGGAGGAAGGAAAACTGCCCCGTTCATACATATATATCCTTGGCGATTTCCTGATGTTCTGGATGCACCTTGAGGCCAGCGAGTACATAAAGCTGATAAAAGGAGGGGATAATGCGAGGCTAGAGGCGTACTGCATGGACGCATCCGTGGCCACGGATGTGCTGAACCTGACGCATGCCAGCATACACATGTCAGGGACCCTTTCACCGCTGGAAGAGTACAGAGACACCATCGGATTGTCCTTCGATACATCGCTCCGAAAGGCTAAAAGCCCCTTTCCTCCCGGGAATTTAAGGATATTCTACAGCCCTGCGGCAACCACACGATACGATGATGTGAGAAGGAACCCTGCGAACATTCCGGTCCTTGAGGATATATCATACGAGATCGCTTCGATACCCGAGCGAAATGTGGCGGTCTTCTTCCCCAGTTTTGCCATGATGGACCGATTCATGGCGGACGGCTGGCACCTGAGGTTCAACAAAATGGTCTTCATCGAAGAGAGGGGAATGCCCGGAAAGGACCTTATGAAAAGGGTGGACGGTTTCAGGAGCCAGAAAGGAGCGGTACTGATGGCGGTGATGGGAGGGCGCATAAGCGAGGGGATAGACTTTCCGGCCGAGAGCCTTGAGATAGCGGTGATCATCGGAATACCGTATCCCAAGCCGACTGCAAAGCAGAGGGCGATGCTGAGGTACTATGACATGAAGTTCGGGAAGGGATGGGAATACACGGTCAGAGCGCCGACCCTGAGGAAGATGCTGCAGGCCATCGGGAGATTGATAAGAACAGAGACGGATAAAGGCGTGGCAGTGCTTCTGGACAGTCGGGCGCCTCAGTTCTCAGACACCATAGAAATGCATGAAACTGTGGATATTCTCACAGATATAAGAACTTTTTTTAGAAGACTTTAAAAGCCGTGTGAATTTGCGCCACTCGTGCTCGCAACAATAATACTTCTGATAATCGCAACGGCAGCCGCATTCTACATGGCGTGGAACATAGGTGCCAATGACGTTGCCAATTCCATGGCGACTGCTGTGGGTGGAAAGGCCATATCTCTCAAACAGGCGGTCATAATAGCGGGAATTCTTGAGATGACAGGTGCCGTGCTGCTCGGTTCTCATGTGACGAAGACCGTTGGAAAAGGGATAGTTGACCTTCAGGCCGTCGGAGACCCGAACAAGGTTATAATCGGTATGCTGGCAGCACTTATTGCAGCTGCGATTGGTGTCACTCTTTCGACATGGAAGTCCATGCCGGTTTCAACATCCCATTTCATAGTAGGTGCGGTCATGGGCTTCGGCTTGATATCTGGAGGCATATCAGCTGTTGACTGGGTTGTTATGGGAAAAATAGCTCTAAGCTGGGTAATCTCCCCTCTTGCAGGTCTCTTTCTCGCATACATTGTCTTCAAAATAATTTCTTATTTCGTTCTTTCAAGTGATGACCCGGTGAAGAGCGCAGTCAGAGGGAGCCCGGTTTATGTAGGTGCAACATTCCTTGTGATATCTCTTTCCCTGCTTCTGAAGACAAGCCTCGGAGACAAACTCGGCCTATCTGGAAAGACAGGTCTTGCTATCTTAATATCTGTAATAGTAGGTCTCTTCTTCGGGATAATAGGATATTATCTGGTTCTCAGGGCAAGCAGGTCATGGGGCAAAGAAAAGGACAGATATGTCTCTGTGGAGCGGATATTCAGGAAGCTTCAGATAATGACATCCTGCTATGTGGCATTCGCACACGGTTCAAATGACGTAGCCAATGCTATAGGGCCTCTGGCAACTGTTTTTCAGACGATTCAGACAGGAAGCGTTGTAGGGCAGACAACCGTGCCGTGGCAGTTGCTGGCGCTCGGAGGATTCGGGATAAGCGTTGGTGTTTTCACATGGGGATATAAGGTCATAAAGACCATAGGATTCAAGATAACCGAATTAACGAACACCAGGGGCTATTCCATAGATTTCTCCGTGGCAACCACTGTTCTCGTCTTTTCCAAGCTAGGTATGCCTATATCAACGACACATACCGTGGTGGGTGCGGTTGTCGGAGTAGGTCTTGCGAGAGGCCTCGGTGCTGTGGACCTTACGGTTCTGAAGAACATCATAATATCATGGGCCATAACTATCCCTCTTGCAGTTGCACTTTCGATTAGTTTATATATGGGAATGGCTTATTTCTTGCTGTGAGGTGAAAAAATGAAACCTGCAATTGAGAGTGTTATGAGAAAATCACCGTTTGATGGTCTTATCGAGCATGCTGCAAAGGTGAGCGAATGTGTAGATTCACTTGATAGCGCCCTTCATGCCTTTTCAAGCGGAGATATGGAGAACTTTGCGACCATGAAAAGAAAGGTTGAAAATCTTGAGAATGAAGCGGACAGGATAAAGGCAAATGTGAGAAATCATCTTCCGAAGAGCATATGGATGCCTGTTGACCGGGGCTTTTTTCTCATGACACTGAGTGAGCAGGACAGCATACTGGATTATGCTGAAGATGCGGTCATATGGATAGACCTGAGGGGAAAACCACTTCCTCCAGAGTTAAGAAGTGAGTTTGAGAGATTGCAGAATGTGGTGAATGCTACGGTGCACGAATATGAGAAAGCCGTCAATAATCTGAAACATGTTCTGGAAACCTCCTTTTCAGAGAAAGAAAGGGCAGAGACCAAAGAGTACATACATAATGTTCACCGTCTTGAGCACGATAGTGACATAGTGGAGAGGGAACTGACAAAAAAGATATTCTCCATGGAGGGAAAGATAGGGCCTGTCGACATCTGGCATCTCACACATCTTGTCTCGATACTTGGAGACGTGGCCAACCATGCCGAGAATGCGGCGGACCGCATAAGGGCCATGATAGCGAAGTGAAGCGATGTACAGAATACCGACAATACTATCTGCTGATGAGATACTGGACAAGGCCTTCAGAAAGGCTGACAAGGTGAAGTACGACGGAAGGATGGAAACCACTCTGGACCGGATAAATTCGTTCACGGACACGATATCGTCCACTCTGATGACCTATGTGAAGGCGTTTCCTAGCATAGACAATATGCACCCTTTCTATCGTGAAATTCTGGATATAAACGTGGGCGTAGCCGAGGTAAAGAGGGCTCTTTCATCCGTAATGTGGGCTTCCCGCAAGGTGCAGGAGATAGCATCCCGTGAGAGGCGACGGATAAACAGAGAAAACCACAAGGTCATGAGAAAGAAGGTCTACGGAAGGCTCTCATCGGTTGTAAAAGGGGTTGACGGAGATCTTTCGATACTCAAAGAGGCCAGAAAGACCCTTAACAAGATGTCCATAGTGCGAGAGGATGCCTTAAAGGTCGTCATAGCAGGCTATCCAAATGTTGGCAAATCAACACTTCTCAGGGCCATATCCAATGCGAAACCGGAAGTTGCCACCTATCCTTTCACAACAAAAGGAATCGTTATAGGGGAGGTCAGAGAGGGAGACGATGTATATCAATTCATAGATACACCCGGGCTTCTCGATAGACCTCTGGGTGAGAGGAATGCCATTGAGAGAAGGGCGATAGCTGCGCTGGACCACATAACCGACATACTTCTTTTCGTTATAGACCCCAGCGAGACCTGTGGGTACACGGTGGAGCAGCAGGAGAACCTTCTGAAGAGCATAAGCAGGGGAAAGGATGTGCCTGTGCTGGTGGTTGAGACGAAATTAGATATAATGAAAAGGGAGAATGAAAATATAAAGATATCTCCCCTGAAAGGGGAGGGAATAGAGGAATTGCTTGAAAGGGTCAGAGAGATTTCAGATACTCTTCGTACTCCTTAGAGTTCATCAGCCCCTGAGGTTCCTCCTGGATTTCAAGTTTGACTATCCAGCCCTTTCCATAGGGTTCTTGGTTTATCAGCTCAGGTTTTTCTTCCAGTTCGGAGTTCACCTCTATGATCTTGCCGGTCACAGGGCTGTAGACGTCTTCTGCGTTCTTCACTGACTCGAGGGTGCACAGCGCTTCTCCCTGCTCGACGATGACTCCTTTCTGAGGGAGTTCCACATATACTATGTCTGTCATCTCGTCCTGGGCATAATCGGTTATTCCAACGCTCGCTGTTTTGCCCTTTATCTTCACCCATTCGTGTTCCTTCGTATATAGTCTGTCTTCCGGGTTCATGGTAATCTCTCCGCTTCCGTAATTCACAGAGGGTATAAATCCTTTCGCTTTTCGATGAAAAGAATTAAATGGAATGCTGCGCTCAACACCCCGAATGAAGGACATTCTCCTGAGGAAAGGGCCCTATGCCCTGCTGGACAAGGCCACCGTGGCGCTCATCGGTTTCGTATATATCATCCTCTCAGCCAGGATGATAAGCGAGACGGAATACGGTGCCCTAATGCTGGCCATATCCATCTACAATTTCCTCATAATATACAGCGATTCTGGGACCGGCAACGCCCTGATAAAGTACGCTGCAGAGGGAAGGGAAAGGGAGAAGGTTCTGGGCACTGCGTTCAGGATAAAGATGCTCTCTGCCCTCACAGTTTCGATTCTCAGCATAATATTCGCTTTCACCCTGCCTTCCTTTTTCCACATACCCGAACTATTTCCCCTGTTCCTATACATGCCTGTCCTGATATTCTCAATGATACTGAACACCTTCTTCAAGCAGGGTCTTCAGGCAGAGTACAGGATAAGGGAGATATTCTTCATAGACCTTCTAGGACTTGCGACCATTTCGCTGCTCTTTCTCATGCTGGGTTACACAGGCATTCTCGATAACGCTCTCTATGTAATGGTCATACTCTCCATCGCAAACCTCTCATCCGCATTATACGGGATGAAATTGAGCGGTTACGGGCTTCCGTGGAAGAAGAGTTCGGAATGGCACAGGAAGATAGGCAGGTTCAGCCTCTTCTCCTCGGCCAGTTCCCTCGGTTCCATACTATACACCCGCACGGACATGATCATGCTGGGCATATTCCTAGGGGCCGCAGGAGTTGCTGCATACAGCTCCGCATGGGTGCTGGCGAGCGCCGTTTATCTCATACCGCAGGCCGCGTACATGGTGGTCTTTCCGGCAGCATCGAAATTGAGCGTTCAGGGAAGGGAGAAGGAGATGTCTGCCCTCTACTGGAAAGGTGTTGGATATTCCCTTGCGCTCAGCGTTCCTGCCTCTCTGATACTCATGCTGTTCCCGGAACAGATACTGAACATGGTATACAGCGGAAAGTACACGGATTCCGCCGATGTGTTGAGGGTTTTAGCTCTCTGGGGCATCATAAGGCCCTTCGGGAACATCACTGGCGCCTTTATAGACGGTATGGGAAAGCCCCATGTCAATGCCTCAATCATATGGATGACTGCAGGAGTGAATGTGGTGGCCAACATCATTCTTATACCTCTGTTCGATGTGGTAGGAGCAGCCTATGCCAGCATAATCTCGTTCCTGATAGGGGTGCCTGTAGGCATGCTGTTTCTGTTCTATCATCTTAGGGGTGAGGTATCATGAGGATATTCATGGTGGACCCATCGCCTGAAGGAGGAATAGCCCACTACACATACAACCTTGCTAACGCCATCTCAAAATACGAGGAGATAACCCTTTGTGGCCCTTCGAAATACGAGCTTTCGGATTTTCCAAGGGATTTCGAGCTTAAAGGCGTCTTCGGCTCCTCTTTACCTCTGCATATGGTGGGAAACATACGCAGTTTCCTGGACACGTCCACAAAGAGGCCGGACATCCTGCATGTTCAGTGGCTGCCATACCCACATATTGATTCTACCGCCATGTTCATGATGAAAAGGTTTTCCCGAATGCCTCTGTGTTATACAGCACACAACATACTCCCACACGAGCCGAAGAAAAGGGATATGCATCTTTACGGAAGGATATACAGGGAATCCGACTGCATAATCGTGCACTCATCAAAGGACACGGGTTCTCTTGAAAGGATGTTCGGTGTTGACAGGGAGCGCATACGGCACATACCCCACGGAAATTACATCTTTCTTTCGGAGTATTTCAGGCCGCTGGACATGGCGGAAGCGAGAAAAGAGCTGGGTATCGGGGAGGACACATTCGTCATGCTTTTCTTCGGCCTTATAAGGGATTACAAGGGTCTAGACATACTTCTGAGGAGCATGGCAAAGGCATTGAAAGAGCGCTCTGAAGATATTTTGCTGATAATCGCAGGAAAGGCCCCCGCGGGATTCTCGAAATACGACGCCCTCATAAAAGATTTCGGAATAGAGAGGAATGTGATGAGGCACATAAGATACATCGGACTTGAAGAACTGCCGAAATTCTTCTCACCCAGTGATGTGGTCGTCCTTCCGTACAGAAAGATATATCAGAGCGGCGTTGTTCAGCTCTCCTATGCCTATAGAAAGCCGGTCATCGCCTCTGCGAGCGGAGGGATAACTGAGGTGGTGAAGGATGGCAGAACAGGCCTTATTGTGAAAGCCGGAGATGAAATGTCCCTCAAAAACGCCATCCTAACGGCATACGACTCAAGGGAGAAGCTCAAAAGAATGGGTGAGAATGGTTGGAATATGGCAAGGACCGAGTACTCGTGGGACAGGATCGCTAGGAGGACACTGGATGCCTACAGGGACCTTGTCTAAAGAGCTCTCCGGTATATCTCCACCAGCCTTTCAGTGGACCTTCTCCATGTGAATTCCCGCACGGCCTTCTCTCTTGCCCGCCTGCCCAGTTCTCTCCGCCTTTCCTCGTCTTTTGCAAGTCCTGTTATTGCATTTGCAAGTTCCTGCGCTTCCCAGGACCTGACGATAACGGCCTCTTTATCGGTGAGCAATTCCCTTATGCTCGGAAGCTCTGAGGCTATGATGGCCCTTCCGGCTGCCATATACTCCAGTATCTTGAACGGCGAGAAGCCGAATTCCATGTTCGGATACGGTGCGACGGCGATGTCCGCCTCCACAAGTGCGCGTGGAACCTGCTCATGAGGGATGAAGCCGGTGAATACGAGCTTTTTTTCCATTCCGAGAGAACGGGACATCTGCCGGTAGGTTTCGATGTCCTCAGCGCTCCCGCCGATTATGAGGGCAGTAATGTTCTCCTTTTTGAGCAGGGACATCGCTCGAACAAGGTTGTCTATGCCGTGCCAGGGGCCGAGAGCTCCGATGAAGAGGACCATGACGCCTTTTATCCCGTATTTCTCCCTGAGGCCGAGAGGTTCGAGGTCTGGCCTGAAGAAATCCGTATCCACGCCGTTGGGCACAACACCTATCCGCCCCTCAGGTACGCCGTATCTTTTCCATATCATCTTTTTCAGGGTCTCAGATACCGTGAACTCGAGGTCGGGGAGGTTCACTATCTTCCGAGTCCACCATTCCGCCAGCCTGACATAGGGCCTCGTTGATGCGATGGGGCTGGTCATGGATTCGGAGCGCACCCAGTCGTCATCTATCTGCATCACAGAGGGAACTTTGTATTTCCGCGCCAGAAACGAGCCTATCCCTCCGAAGATATAGCCGCGGTCGTGCACGATATCCGGTTTTACATCCAGTATCAGCCGTTCCATGGTGAAATAATCATCCATGTTGAACATCACCCTTGCGAGCGGGACATCTCCGGAGAATATGCGGTGAATGTCGCCATCATAACCCTTTTGGCTCCGTGTAACAAGGTGCACCTCGTGCCCCATATCCCTCAGGTTCCTTACGAATTCCTCCTGATGTATGTTCTGGGCTATGGGTTCGCCCATGCGGACGCTGGGGGCATTCATCAGGATTCTGAGGCTTTCCAAGCCCTTTCCACCTCCTCCTTCATTTTTGCTATGAATCTCTCCTCGCTGAAGTCCATCGCCCTTTCCCTCGACGCCTTCTCGAACCTCGACGGGTCATCGGCCACCTTTTTTACGGCCTTTAGGATGTCCTTCACATCCGCTTTCACAAGATAGCCTGTCTTACCGTCCATGACGCTTTCCCTGAACCCGCCCTCATTGACCGCCACGACCCCTTTTCCGGCAGCCATCGCCTCGACGGGTGTCATTCCGAAATCCTCATCCCGCGCGGTGGCGATGAAGCCCTCGCACCCTCCGTACAGCCTCAGGAGTTCCTTCTCTTCCACCTCTCCGAGGAACCTCACATTTCGGGGAGCGCTCTCCCTTATCTTCCTCGCATATTCGACCGAGTGGTCCCCTTTTCCCACGCCTCCGACGATGTAAAGTCTTTTGTCCGGCATCCGTCTGAATGCCTCTATCTGAAGTTCCACCCTTTTTTCAGGGTAAAGCCTGTTCACTGAGAGCCAGAAATCGCCGTATCCGAGGTTCTTATACCGTTTGACATCCACCGGCGGATATATTACCCTGGCATCCCTGCCGTAGTACTTCCTTATTCGGCCCAAGGTGTTCCTTGAGTTCGTTACTATGTGGTCTATCTCCTTCAGTGACCTCATCTCTTTCTTCGAATGGCTCTTCACCCATGCCACATATGCGGGCCTTGCGTAGAATGGCAGGCTCTTCTTCGTGTTCTCATACTGGTCGTGGAATGCCCTCGTGGGGGTGTGGCAGTACCAGATGTTCGGGTGATGGTGCTTCGAGGCGTAGTGCGCCCAGTTCCCGCTGAATATGAAAACATCATAGTCATCGGAGAAATCGCATTTTGCGAACTTCTTTGTGGCGGACATCTGCTTCATAGGCGACCTTTCAGGGTTGTCTCCCAGCGATATGTACCTAACTCCGCCCCCCAGCCTTCTGATGACATCCTCATCCATATCGGTGGTGATTATGTCGGCTCCCAGACCCTTCGCCATGATATGGACCAGCTTCTCTCCGCCGCCGGTGACCGTGAAATAATCGTGGAAGACCGCTATTCGCATGCATGCACCTTTTATGAGCATGGGCGGAGGCTATAAATAAATTTTCACGGAGCAAAGCACAAATAAGCACCGTACGATGCCCGTGCATGAAGGTCCCTCTGATGCACTCCCCGAACTTCAGCCTCTACGGCTTCGGGCCGGGTCATCCCTTCGACCCCGAGAGGTTCGACAGGTTCCCTGAATATCTGAAGGAAAAAGGCGCTGGGGAGCGCTTTGAGATAATCGGTGTTGAAAAGGCGGACTGGGAGATTATAGAAAGCGTGCATGAGCCAGAATACCTTGAAAGACTGAGGACCCTCGCAAAGATAGGTGGTATGGTATCACCGGACACACCTGTATCCTCATCACTGATCGAAGGTGCGAGGTACATGGTGAGCGCCGCGGTGAAAGGGATGGATATAGCCATGGAGAACGGTTGGAATGTGATAACCATGGGGGGCTTCCACCACGCAGGCCCGGATTACGGGGAGGGATTCTGCATAATCAACGATGTTGCCATAGCAGCGAAGCACGCGCTTTCAATGGGAAAAAAGGTTCTCATTCTGGACATAGATGCGCATCAGGGCAACGGGACCATGGACATATTCTGGGAGGAACCGGATGTTCTCTTCATCTCCATACACCAGGACCCGAGGACGATATACCCGGGCAGGGGCTTCATAAGGGACATCGGAGGCGGAGATGGAAAGGGATACACGGTGAACATACCGATGCCAAGGTTCTCAGGGGACAGGCAGTACGCTCTCGCATTCGAGGAGATAATAGTCCCGATAAGCGAGCAGTTCGGGGCGGATGTTGTGATAACGAACGGAGGCTCGGACCCGCATTACGACGACCCTCTGACAGACCTTGGGATAACGCTAAAGGGATTGAACTATATGGGAAGGATGGCCCGCCGGATATCAAAAGGAAGGCCCATGCTGAACATGCTTGTGAGCGGATACGGAAGGATGACGATGCCCGGATGGTATGCCCTTGCCGCAGGTTTCTCGGGAATGGAATGGGACGAAGATGACCACTGGGACAGGCCGTCATGGGCAAGGGATGAGAGGATGGACGACCTGACGAAGGCAATAACGGATGCGATAAAGAAGGAGCTCAAAGATTACTGGAGTTTTTAGGGAAAATTACTTATAGCGATGAATAGATATGGGAATGGTGAGTTACTGAGCGCATCCGAAATCAATGGGATAAATGGCAATGAGAACGGAACTTACAGCGGTTATGATGCTGGCACAACCCACGCCTTCATCTTCACCCACGCGCCCATAGTCGGCCACGGAGGGAAGGCAACGCACAACGAGGCAGACGGAACCGACCACGACAGGCCATTTGTAGAATGGCTTAACGGATACAACAACCACCACATAGAGGGAATATATGTCGAGGCTGTGTTTGTCGGACACACGCATGAGAATTGGATATTTTGTAATGTGACAACAGACAACATGAATAATCCAACAGGCAATGACATAGTGCCCTCGGGTATTCCTTTACCCTTCTCGTGGTACGCTCTGTATATTGAAACAACAACCGCTACAAAGCTATACGGGTGATTTCATGGACTCTAAAAAGAGAACTGTGATATTTTCAATATTCGCTGTTATATTAATGCTTTCTGTGATTTCCATTTATACTCAACATGGTGGTGGTCAGAATACGGAAAAAATAACTGCGATGGACGGAAAATCTACTGCAGATAAAATAGCAATTGAATGGAACAATTCCGCAACTTTAGTAGGGGGTGGTTTATGTGGAGAAATCGACAATGAAGGAAAGGCTACTTGCTGGACATTCGCATATCAAAATAACATGAATGGAAACGGAACTTATGAGTTTAATGTCAAAGTCTATGGTAACGGTGAAACTAAAACATGGATTCTATGGCTCAATGCACCCACTAGTACCCATAAAATAGAAGGATGGACAATCGACAGCGATGAAGCCTATTCCATAGCCATGAAGAACGAGAAGATAAAGGCATTTCTTCACAAGTATCCCGATGCCGAGGTCGATAGTTTTTCCCTGCATTCGTCCGGAAATTCCAGCCACCCTGTCTGGAAAATCGAATGGGTCGATTGGGGCTTCCTCGACAACCCGCACTGGGCCGAGATACAGATAGACGCGACGACCGGAAATGTTCTTTATGTCAACGCAGACCTTACCGGCTCTTCAATATCAGCGCAGGATGTCTGCATCGGGTTCTCCATCGTGTTTATTGCTGTCATTGCAGTACTGGTTTTCAAAAAGAGAGGAAAGAGCAGGAAGGAAAACCCTGATAAAGAAGAAAGAGGATACGAACGGGATGAGAGATATGAAAGATGAGAGAGACAACCACCACATAGAGGGAATATATGTCGAGGCCGTGTTTGTCGGGCACACGCATGAGAACCATATTTTCTATAATGTCGACCTTTCTTCGCTGGAAGGAGATGATATAAATGATCTCTATTCGCCTTATCTCATATCAAATATATACTTCGATGCGGTAGAAGCAGACCCAGAACACGGTATCTGTAGTTCTCAAGTTTATATAGAAACTAACACTGCAACAAAGGACGGATGAAGATGATAGAAAAGAAATTCATTGTAGGGGTTGCCGTCGTTGTCCTCATAATAGCCATCATTGTGCTCTCGTCACACATCAATACATTGGAAACTCATGGGATTAGTGCGGTGAATGCGAAAAATATCGCGGATGAAAGGGCAACGGAAATTAATGAAAGTCTTAAATTATATTCTGTTGTGGGAATAGGAAATTACCTTGACAACGGAGAATGTGAAGGCTGGATGTTCAAATACAGAAGTGACTCCCACCTATCTGAGAGGGCAGTTATAAAAGTTTGGTGGGACGGAAAAGTTGAATCATATACAGATGATTTTAGTACTAAATCGGCATTCATAAAAAATTGGACAATAGATACAACAGAAGCAGTAAGGATTGCAAAAAATGTCCAAGAAATAAAAGAGTATTTGTCTAGGTTCGATAACCCATATATAGAGCGTATAGCAATTGTGGGCGAAAACAACAGGACAAATGGATGTATAATAAACATCCAATGGATGGCCGGTTCCGGTTTTGTTCCCGACAACCCACACACTGCCGAGATACAGATAGACGCGACGACTGGAAATGTTCTCTATGTCAACGCAGACCTTACCGGCTCTTCAATATCAGCGCAGGATGTCTGCATCGGGTTCTCCGTCGTTCTGATTGCCATCGTCGCAGTAATGGTTTTCAAAAAGAAGAGAGGAAAGAACGGTAAGGAAAACCCTGATAAAGAAGAAAGAGCATATCAACGGGAGGAGAAGTAGCTTTAGGGGAATATTTGAAAGAATCGTTTCTCCCTCAAAACACCGCGAACAGCGGATTCCCCAGTATCAGCACGAACAGGAAGCCGAGAAGTATGCAGGCGACGAAGGGCACCTTCGGGGTCACCCAGACCTCTGTCAATCCGGCGGAGCGGAGCGCGTCCCAGGATACTTCGTGGGTCTTTCTCGGGAACAGGGTCCTTTTTACTTCTTCGTCAACCACTCTTACCATTGGCCAGACCTTCCTTTTCTCCGCTTCCTCGATGCTCATGCGGTAGCCCAGCATCATCTCAGGGAACTGCCTGTTTCCCTTCGCGAGGTTCATGAAAAGGAAGTATATCGGAGTGAGGGAGAGCATGAGCGAGGCCATGAATAGCACTGAGAAAGAAAAGGGAAGGAGCATCGAGACCGGATACGGCGCATCCCATACGGGAAATCCTGCGATGTGCGGGTAGAACGGGAACAGAAGGGAGAGCATGACGAGGGCCTTCGCATCTGCACCGCCGTGTATGATGTCCCTGTAGTACATGAAGAAGTAGAGGATGCTTATCAGCACAGCCATCGCGCCTGCCTGAAAGAGCACATCGCTGCTGAAATAGAGGAAGCAGTAGATGAACGCCAGGGCCGAGACGATATAGAGCGAAAGGAACCTTATGTCCGTCTCCCCTGTTTTCAGGTTCAGCACATCCCCGCGCTCCACAAGTGCCTCTATGAGTATGCCTGTCAGTGGAACGAGCATCAGAAGAAGGGCAGGGTTGGATTGATACGCTCTGATGCCGTACAGCACGATTCCCGTTATTCCGACAGGCCACCAGACCCACGGAGGGATATGCCTCGTGCGTATATCGTGGTAGGACGCATACAGCAGGGCAAGCACGCCCACGATGGCAGCGATATCATCGTACACGCACCTGCATCTCCTTTCGGTAAATATTCTTTTGCACAAAACCCTTAATAGAGCATTCCGATGAAGGCGCATGAGAGTCGCGCTCCGCTTCGGCTATGACGGCAGGAGGTTTCACGGCTATGCGAGGCAGCCAAATGTCAAGACCGTTGAAGGAGAGATACTGAGGGCCCTCGACAGGATAGATGCTAGGCACATACGGTTTCGGAGCGCCAGCAGGACGGACAAAGGGGTGAGCGCGATATCCAATGTGGTGGCTTTCGACACGAACTTCAGGCCCGAGGAGCTTCCGAAGGCCCTGAACGCCAACACGGAACACATATTCTTCCACGGCTGGTCTGAGGTTGACATGGAATTCGACCCGAGAAGAGCGAAGATGAGGTGGTACCGATACCACCTCTTCGGGGAGCACGACATCGATGCCATGAAGGAGGTTGCGAAGCTTTTCATCGGAAAGCACGATTTCTCAGGCTTCGCAAGGATGGAGGATGGAAAGAACCCTGTGCGATCCATAGAGAGCATAGAGTTCCATGAGGATAGCGGGCTTTATGTGTTGGATATAAGGGCCCAGAGCTTCCTATGGCAGATGGTCAGAAGGCTCGTCGGCGCGATGTTCTCGGTTGAAATGGGTGAGCGAAGCGTGGAGGATGTAAAAAGGGCCTTATCCGGTGAGAAGGTCATTTTCAGGATTGCAGAGCCGGAGCCTCTTTTTCTGATGTCCGTTGATTACAGCCATTTCAGATTCAATGAAAGCAGATGTCTCAAAATCGATGCAATAGAAAGACAGATACGACTGACACAGGCTTTTCTTACCTACATGGGGCGGCAATAAGGAAACTTTATAAACTTGTAATAGATACCGTATACCGATGAGCCTGAGAACAGTTAGAATATCGAGAGACGAGCTTTTACGAATAAGGAAGATATATGAGAATGTCATGTCATACGCCTGTTACGGCCTCTTTTTCAAGGAGGGGGAAGTCCTCGGCGAGTCCATATCCGAATTTGCCATGAAAAGCTCAGGTGGCGAGCGTGAGAAATACTTTGAACTTGTAGCAAATCTCATGGCAGGAAGAGGCTGGGTGGAAAAGGCGGAATTCAAGGATGGCAAAGCCATTGTTGAAGGATCAATAGAGGTTGAAGAGGGGGCCGGACATACAACATGCCATCTTCTTAGAGGGATGATAAAAAAGATTTACGAGGCCATTGACCTGGAGAGATATGATTGTGAAGAGGAGCAGTGTGTGAGCAAAGGAGACCCGAAATGCGTATTTGTCGTTAAGAAAAGAGGAGTGTGATCATATGGTGGATTATGAAAATATAATAAAAGATATGAAAAAAAGGTTTTCATTGAGTGCTGCCGGGTTCATAAGTAGAGACGGCATGCCAAAATATGTAGAGGTCCCTGACGGCACATATCCGGAAACATTCAGCATAATGTGTGCAACGGTTCTGGGCGCGGCAAGCACAGCTGCGATGGAACTGGGTCAGGAAAGCCCTGATTCCTTGATTGCGGAGACAGGCAAGATGAAGCTCTACATATTGCCGGCAGGCATCAAAGGACTTCTGGTCGCTGCCAGAGACAAGGGTAGCAGTGGTGCTTCCGATGAAGAAATAATAAAAACCATGAAAGAAATCGTTTCAAAGCTATGATTTTCAGATTTGCAATTAATGGCTCCGTGTTTGACTGATTCAAAACTATTTTTATTATATTAAAATTAAACAAAAGGTGGTTTAACAACCACTCCTTCGCTCATTTTTCCTCTTATGTCCACCTCCACTTTATTTCCCTTTTCCGCGTGTTCTCTGCTGAGGTATGCCAGAGCTATCCCTTTTCCTAGAACCGGTGATTTTGTTCCGCTGGTAACGGTTCCTATTTCTTTTCCCATATGGTAGACCTTCTGACCATGACGTGCTATCCCCTTTTCCATGACTATGCCTCTGAACTTATCGTAATCACCATTTTCTTTCTGCTTTAAAAGAGCATCCTTTCCTATGAAATCATGGTCCCAGTCTATCACGAAGTCCCATCCGGTCTCAAGTGTCGTCCGATCCTCATTGAAGTCCTGACCTGAAAGAAGAAAACCCTTTTCAAGTCTTAGGGTGTCCCTTGCCCCGAGGCCACAGGGCTGTATATCCATTTCAATAAGCTTTTTCCACAGTTTCTTTCCCTGTTCCCGGAGAGTTATTATCTCAAATCCGTCCTCACCAGTATAACCGGTTCCAGATACCAGAGATTCTTCGGAGAAGCGTGAGAGGGGCCCTTTGGCGTCCTCAGTTCCAAGACCGAGATCGGCCCATCCCGATTTAAAGAACTTGACCTCTGCGGCATCATCAGATATCTTTTTCATGAGTTCCCTTGATTTCGGCCCCTGAAATGCTATGCATACGAGTTCGTCAGTAAGGTTCTCCATTTCAATTTCAAAGCCTCCAAGATGCTTTCTGAACCACTCTTCTATCATGGGTGTTGTACCTGCATTCGGAACTGCAAGGTACTCGTCGTCGGACAGACGATATGCAATCATATCATCCTTTATCTTTCCCTTTTCGTTGAGTATGTGTGTGTACTTCGCATTTCCCTCTTTAAGTCCTTCAAAATCACCTGTGGTAACATAACTCAGAAATTTTCCGGCATCTTTTCCTTTTATTATCAGATCCCCCATATGGGAAACATCGAATATGCCTGCATTTTCCCTGACGGCCATGTGCTCCTTTATTATCCCGTCATACTGCAGGGGCATTTCCCATCCGCCGAACTCTGTCATCTTCGCTCCGAGAGCGACGTGTTCATCATAAAGTGGAGTGCGTTTCATGAGGCAGGATTATTTTCACCGTTTAAACCTTGCTGTTCAAATACTGCCCGGTTCTTCTTGAATGAAAAGAATGAGAGACCGAAGAGGAGCCCCAGAATACCCACCGCCAGCATGACCGAGCTCACACCCACTGCATCGGCTAGCACTGTTTCAACACCCATTGAAAGCAGGGTTGCTATCTGCATTATGGCTCCGAAGGCACCGAATACTCTTCCCCTTATCTCGTCGGGAGCGCTCTCCTGGAGCAGGGTTGTTACCGGTGTGTTAAAGAACACCATCGCTATACCGAAGAAGGAAAGGGTCTGGAATGCGACCCATGAATACGGAAACAGGACAAGGAGGACAACCATTCCTGCCAGAGTCATATTTGCCCCGAATACCATGCTCTTCTTTGAGAATGCGGAACCCATCACTCCGATGGTTATGGAGCCTATCAATGAACCAACTCCCTGAAGCCCTTCCAGAACTCCCATCTGAAATAGGTTCATATGAAGAACATCCCTTATGAACACCATATAAAGCGGCCCGAAGCCTCCGAAAAAAAGTATGAGTATGAAGATGTAGAGCATGACCCCTTTTATGACCGGGTGCCTGAATGAGAATTTTATACCTTCCGCTGTCTCATGCCAGACCTCTTTCTTCTCATTAGTTCTTTTAACCTCTCCGCTAAAGGACATCCACATGATGCACATCGAGGATACGAAGAAAGATATCCCGTCAAAGAGAAATACGGAGCGCAAGCCGAACATTCCGATGAGCGCTGCTCCCATCGCAGGCCCGAGTATCGTTGCCAGCATGTATGTCGTCTGGGAGAACGAGTTTGCGGACATCAACACATCCTCATCCACGATATCAGGTATTATTGCGCTCTGCGCCGGATAGAAGAAGCGCGACACCGTGGCAAGCATGAAGACGGAACCGTAGATGTACCAGAGTTCATGGTAGAAGACGAGGGAGAGCACGATGAATCCCCTGAGAACATCGGCAACGGCCATCACATGCTTCCTGTTCCATCTGTCAACATAACTTCCCGCTATCGGTCCGAAAATGAGTGTGGGTACTGCGATCATCACCATGAGAAAACCGAGATATTTTGCATCAAGGTCAAGAACATACAGTATCGTGGCCATAAGACCCATGTAGAAGAAATTGTCACCGAAATTGGATATCAACTGGCCTATCCAGAGTTTGGTGAAATCCCTGTTGAATATGCGCCGTATGTTTGAAAGTGATGCCACAATCACTGAGTACGCCTGCGCTATAAAATATTTGGCTCAAAAATAGGGAAAATGGGAAAGGGGGTTTAGTAGTTGCCCTGATCGATCATGGCATCTGCGACCTTGACGAAGCCGCCGATGTTGGATCCCATCAGGAGGTCTCCGGGGTCTCCGTACTTCTCTGCGTACTTCGCACCGGTGTTGTATATGTTCACCATGATCTGCTGGAGCTTCTGGTCCACTTCTTCTCTTGTCCATGCGAGCCTCATGCTGTTCTGAGACATTTCCAGTCCGGAAACAGCGACACCGCCGGCATTTGCTGCCTTTGCAGGTCCGAATAGGACTCCGTTGTCCATGAAGTGGTGTATGGCATCAAGAGTTGAAGGCATGTTCGCACCTTCTACGACTGCCATAACTCCAGCATTGGTGAGGAGCTTTGCATCGTTGAGGTCTATCTCGTTCTGAGTTGCGCTCGGGAATGCCACATCAACCTGTCCTTCCTTAGCAGCGACTTCCCATGCCTTCTTTCCCGCATACCACGGGAGATTGAACTTCTCAGCCACTTCCTGAAGCTTTCCGTGCTTTATGGCCTTGGTCTCATAGACTGCCTTCCATATGTCATCGTTCAGTCCGTCAGGAAGATACATTGAACCCCTTGAATCGGAGAATGTTACGACCCTTCCTCCGAGCTGGGTGACCTTCTCTGCTGCGAACTGTGCCACGTTTCCGCTTCCGGATATTGCGACCCTCTTGCCCTTCAGGTCGGTTCCCTTGGACTTGAGCATCTCCATCAGATAGTATGTAGCTCCGTATCCGGTTGCCTCGGGCCTTATGAGTGAGCCGCCCCAGTTAAGTCCCTTTCCGGTCAGGACTCCCTCGAATCTGTCAACTATCTTCTTGTATGTTCCAAAGAGATAGCCAATCTCTCTTCCGCCGACGCCTATGTCTCCAGCGGGTACATCGGTGTCAGGTCCTATGTGCCTGTAGAGCTCCATCATGAAGTTCTCTGTGAATCTCCTTATCTCAGCATCGCTCTTACCGTGGGGGTCGAAGTCGGAACCGCCCTTGCCGCCACCCATCGGAAGTCCGGTCAGGGCATTCTTGAATATCTGCTCGAATCCGAGGAACTTGATTATACCTATGTTCACTGTTGGGTGGAACCTGAGCCCGCCCTTGTATGGGCCTATTGCGCTGTTGAACTCGATTCTCATTCCTCTGTTCACATGAAGCTCTCCGTTATCGTCTTCCCATGTGACCCTGAAAAGAACCTGCCTCTCCGGCTCGGTTATCCTCTCGAGGATCTTGTGCTTCATGTACTTGGGCTCCTTGTCGAGGACTGGCACAAGTGTGTTCAGCACCTCCTCAACAGCCTGGTGGAACTCGGCCTGTGAAGGGTTCTTTGCCTTCACCGTCTCTATGACGCTTTCCACATACTCTTTTCCGTTCATTTTTTCACCTTTCTGTCTTTTTACCGGCAGAATCTCATTTTTCTGCCGTTTTTCTTCTACCGGCACTGTGCGCATATTCGTTCTTATTATAAACATTTGCCCGAAAGCTCTGCACGATGCATTTAAGTAATCCTTTATCATTCTCTGTTCATGGAAGAGAAAAACGCTGTCGAAGTTGTACAGGCACGAGGTATGACCAGCATAGCAAGGGCTAGAGGAAGCAATACGTGGGTTGTTATGGACGGGCCTTACAGGTTCAGAGGTTCCAGCGCAGGTGCCAGACCAATGGAGATGTTCCTCATGTCCCTGGGCGGATGCACCGCCATGGATGTCATTTCCCTCATGGATAAGATGAAGGTTCCTTACAGAAAGCTCCGCATAAGCATAGATTATGAAAGAACCGACGAGCATCCCAAGGTATACACGAAGATATGGATTCACTACATAATCTATGGAAACATAAGTGAAGAAAAGGATGTAAAGAACATTGAAAAGGCTATCAATCTCTCTCAGACAAAGTACTGCTCTGTCAGTGCCATGGTAAAAGCTGCCGGAATAGATCTCCTGCATGACTATACGATAAGGCCACCTGAGACGGCAGAGATACCAGAGGTATGGGAAAAGTAAAGGGTAAAACTTAAATCCTACCTCTTAATAGCCGCACCCCATAGCGTTAAAAAGAGGAATTTCCATGAAGATGCCAAGGAAAGTTAAGCGGTACTGTCCGTACTGTAAAAAGCACACGATCCATGAAGTGGAGAGAGTCAAGAAGAAGAGGGCAAGTGAACTCAAATGGGGCCAGAGGCGGTTCAGAAGGGTTACCGCAGGTTATCGCGGTTTCCCAAGGCCAAAACCCGAAGGGCGTGAAAAGCCAACAAAAAGGGTCAACCTCAGGTACAAGTGCACGGAATGCGGGAAATACCACCAGCCCCCTGCATTCAGAGCAAAGAAGTTCGAATTGAAGGAGTGATACTATGGCCGGAAAATTCATAAAGGTAAAATGTCCGGATTGCGGTAATGAACAGATAATATTCGACAGGTCAGCCAGTATTGTGAAATGCAACGTTTGCGGTGCTGTTCTGGCGGAGCCAAAGGGCGGCAAAGCGGAGATAAAAGGGGATGTTCTGGAGGAAATGTCCTGATGAAGTCTTTCAGAGAATTTCCGGATATCGGTGAGCTTGTCGTAGGGACAGTAAGTAGCGTTAAAGATTACGGCGCTTTTGTAAAACTGGAAGAATTCCCGGGAAAAGAGGGGTTCATACATGTTTCAGAGGTGACCACAGGGTGGGTTAAATACATACGTGACCACATAAGAGAGGGAAAGAAGATAGTTGCGAAGGTTATTGATGTAAATAAATCGAAAAATCAGATAAATCTCTCTCTGAAACGTGTTACTGACGCTCAGAAACGCAAGAAGATGCAGGAATGGAAGAACGAGATACGTGGAAGAATGCTCTTCGAGCGCATGGTGAATATGATGGGTATGGATGTCGAGCAAGCATACGAGAACTTCGGCTATGACCTCATAGAGGTTTTCGGCGGAATATATCCTGCAATGGAAGCTGTGGTTATGGAGGAGAATGTCCTTCAGGAAGAGGGCTTCGAAGGGGACTGGATACCGACCTTTGTCAAAATGGCAAAGGAGAACATAGCTCCTCCATTTGTTAAGATAAGCGGTGCCCTCATTATTTCATCAAATGACCCGGACGGCGTGGAAAAGGTACGTGAAGCCCTTCGCAGGGCTGCTTCTGCAGGTGATAACATAGAAATCTATTATATTGGCTCCCCCAAGTACCGTATAACTGTCACGGCAGAGGATTACAAAAGCGCTGAAAAGATAATGAAAGCAGCTGCGGATGCTGCATTGGAGTACATGGAAAGCCTCGGAGAGGGCAACCATGCGGAGTTCGACAGAAAAGGTGAATAAATGCGCTCTGCCATGAGAAAATGTCCTTCATGCGGTAGATACACACTTAAAGACACATGCCCGGATTGCGGAGAACATACCATATCACCTATACCGCCCAGGTTCTCCCCTGAGGACAGATATGGAGATTACAGAAGAAAACTGAAGAAATCTGAGACGGAGTGATTACATGGAAGAGGTTATATTGAAGAAAATAAGCGATCCTGTTATGAAGGATGTCACACTTATAGAAGGTCTGCCGGGCGTGGGCAATGTTGGAAAACTTGCCGTTGACCATATGATAGATGAACTGAAGCCGGAGCACTTTTTAAAGATATATTCCAAGAACCTGCCCCCGCAGGTACTTCTGGATGATGATGGCATAGCCACTCTGGTCTCCCAGAATCTCTACCATTATGAAAAAGGTGGAGAGCATTTCGTCTTTCTTGCAGGAGAATATCAGGGAGCGGATTCCAGAGGGCAATACGAACTGGCCTATACTCTTCTCGACTTTCTTAACAGCGAATACGGCATACAGAGGATATATACACTTGGCGGATATGGTCTCGGAAAGATGCTGGAAGAACCCCGTGTTCTGGGTGCCGCAACATCAAAGGAGATGGCTGAGCTCATGAAAAAAACAGGGATAATATTCTCCGAAGGAGAACCTTCGAACGGGATAATCGGTGCCAGCGGAATCCTGCTGGGACTCGGCAAGGAACTGTTCGGAGTTGACGGCGGCTGTCTTATGGGAGAGACATCGGGGTACATAGTGGATGCGAGGAGCGCAAGAAACGTACTGGAGGCCCTCATGAAGTTAACAGGAATAGAGGTCTCTACAGATGCCCTAGAAGCTCAGTCCGAGGAGGCAGAAGAGATACTGAACAACCTCAGAGAGGCTGCAGAGCGCTCCCTTGAAAGTGAGAATGATGACCTCAGGTATATTGGTTGAGGATAAGCTGGATTCATTCTGGAATAAGAGAGCTGCTTCCGTCCTCATTCTCTTTAACGTTGAATACCATGCTTGCGCTCTCCTTTATCCCCTCTATGTGGCTTATCAGGAATATCTGGGAGAAACGACCCGATAGGGACTGAAGTGCCCTTATGATGTTCTCCCTTCTCGTCACATCCTGGGAACCGAATATCTCGTCAAGGACCATGAAATTGAAGCCTCTCCCCCCTCTGGCCTGAACGACAACCTCGGATATGGCAAGCCTGAGGCAGAGGTTCGCAAGGTCTGATTCTCCACCTGAAAAGCGCTCTATGGGATACGCCATTCCTGCATCTATTATCTTTATTCTGTATTCATCATCCAGTTCTATGCCGGGGTATTTTCCATCTGTCATCCGTGAGAAGAAATCAGAGGCAAGGGATTGCAGAGTTGGACGTATTCTCGTTATTGCCTCGTCTCTGAAGAGTTTCATGTATTTTTCAAGGCTTTTAAGGTATAGCACATCTTCTTCATATTTTTTCATAGTATCCATGTCCTTCTCAAGCCTGTCTATTTCAAGGAGCAATGCTTCCGCCTCACGCTCGTGTGACTTTATTTTCTCTTCGGATGCCATTATTTCTCCATGTATCCTTCTTTCCTCTTCTTGGAGCAGTTTTCTCCTATTTTCTGCATCTTCAAGTTTTCCCTCCGAAAATCCGAGGGATTTCAGTTCGTTTTCTCTCATTTCAATTTCAGTTCTCTTTTCAGATATCTCTTCTTTCATATTTTCTATTTCTCTGCGCAGCATGTCCTCCTGGCTTATCTCTCCCAGCAGTTTCTGGAATCTCCTGTCCTTTTCTACGAGCTCTTCAACCTCTCTTTTCAGAGCCTCATACTTCTCTTCATCGAAGGGAGGCTTGCCTATGGCCTTTATCTCCTCTTCGAGCCTCTTTTTCTCTCTTCTCATGGATTCAAGAGACTCTTTCACGGCTTCTTTTCTGGCCTTCATCGAAGATATGCTCATTTCAACCCTTGAAGCAGCTTTCAGGAGCTTTTCAAGAGTCGCAATCTCCATCTCAAGTGATGCGATTTCTTTTCCGGTCTCTTCAAGTTGCTTCCTCATCTGTTCTTTCTGAACCAGAAGAGCAGTTTTTTCCTCGCGCATATGCTGTAGTATCCCCTCATATTCGATACCGAGCGGCCTGTGACATGTGGGACACCGGCTTTCCGGACCAAGATTTTTTATATCTTTTATGCTGTTCTCTAATTCGATGACCTGAGAATCAAGAGAGTTCATGCGTGATATAAGTTCACTCCTTTTTCCATCAAGTTCCCTCAGAGCCTCTACAAGCCGGTTCTTTTTCAGTTCCATCTCATCGCGGCCAGAAAGCTGCGAGCTCATGTCATCCATGTCATTTTCAAGGGATTTTATTTTCTTTTCACCTTCAAGGATATCATTTATGATTTTCTCAAGTCTTATCTCAAGGTCTTTCTTTTTTCTGGACCGCTCCATTTCATCTCTAAGAACTTCTAGCTCATCCTTCTTTTTCTTTAAAATGGACGGAGCATCTTTAAGAGAATCAAGTTCGAGTTTTTTCTTTTCTATGTCACGAAGTTCTTTTTCGGCCCTTTCCATCTCGCTTTCCATATGCTTTATCGATATATTCAGTTTTTCTATCTCAGATGATACACGATTGAATCGGTCCCTCAATTCCCGAGCCTCTTTTTCCCTGTCTTCGGCAATTTTAAGCTCATTCAGAACCGAGTCATGCTTTTTTCTCAGAAGAGATGCTTTTTTTCCGAGTTCTTGCCTCTCTTTTTCGAGGTCTTTCATCAGATTTCTTTTGATTTCGATCAGAGGCCTCCCGTCGTCACCGTATAGTGCAAGCTGCATTCCTTTCAGAACGGATTCTGTCTCGCTTCTATCACTGGAAATCATTTTTCTGGCATCGTCTATGGCATCCAGACCGAGCATCCGTTCTATTTTCCTTTTCCTCGCCTCTTTCGTGAGATTTGTAAGTGCGTTGAGCTCCTTCTGACGCGCAAAAACGCTTATCATAAATCCATCTGCGTCCATTCCGAGTATTTTTTCCACGTATGTATTCACCGCACTGTTCGTGGATGCCTGAACCATTCCATTGGCTGAGATTTCTGCAACCACGGTGCCGGCTTTCCCCCTCATCTCACGCACAAGATGGTAATTATTTCCCTCCATCTCAAAATCAAGTTCAACGGAACATATATCCGAAGATGTAGCTCCACTGTATTTGATGCCCTCCTTTTTGTCCCGCAATATGCGTGAGTCGTTTCCGTAAAGTGCCCAGGCTATTGCCTCAACGAGTGTGCTTTTTCCGGCACCGTTAAGACCGTTTATACTTATTATTCCATCTCCGAACTCCGCCTCTGCCCTCCTGAACTTTCGGTAATTCCTCAGTCTTATGTGGCTGATTCTCATTTCTGGCCCCCCTCAGCCGCTCTGGCCAGATACTCTCTGCCCATGCTTATAAGCCGCTTCTTATCCAGTCCCTCCACTGATGCCTTGTTCAGGAAATCTGCAAAATCCTGCTCCATGCTGCTAAGACTTATCGTCTCTATATCCGGTGATGTGGATTCACCCTGTGAAACCTGCATCTCAAAGTGCAGTGCACCGGAGAAAAGTCCCTTTATTCTTCTGCTGTCAAGAGAGAGGTATTGGGCGCGCTCAATTCTGTTTATTCTGAGTCTGACAATGGCACCATCAACAATCTGCTCCGTACGATCCACAATATCCTCCATAATCTCTGGAGCTCTCTTTCCTTTCGCATCTATCGGTGGAAGGTCCATCATGGGACGTATGTTCAGACTCTGGAATTCAACTTTAAGAGGGCAGACATCCACCACTATGAATCCCTTGCTCTGCCCCACATCGTTGAAACTGAGCCTTTCTGTAGCGCCCGAATAATAGGCCCTCTCGCCGAGTTTCGTGAACTCATGGTAGTGGCCGAAGGCGATGTAGTCGAACCCCTCGTGCAGTTCCCCCATGCCTATCAGGTCCTCGTTGGCCTCACCTGTTGAATATTTGAACGCCTTCAATCCCTCAACCCCTGAATGAAGCACGGCTATGTTGTACCTGTGCCTGTCCGATGGCCGCATAAGTCCTGCCTGCTCCTTGAACCTCTCACCCCCGTGAACATGTGGAAGAAGGTGCAACATAGTATCCCCTATCTCAAGGGTCTCGTAGCGCTCCCTGTAAAATGCTCGGACACCCGGAACCTTTGAGATTATCCTGAAAACGCTACCAGTTTCCCTCATCCTCGGAGCAGAATGATTGCCTGCGATGACGATGAACGGTATGCCCGCATCCGTTATCCTGGCAATCTCCTCCATAGCAAAGCCGATGGCCCTGTTGCTTGGCCTGACTGTGTGAAAAAGGTCGCCGGCGTGTATCACGAAATCCGGTCTTATTTCCAGTATCCTGTCAACGGCCTGCCTGAAGGCATTCTCTATATCAACCTCCCTCTGGTTCCTCCCGGTCTCAGGGTCCATGGCCGTGTAAGCGGAATATCCTATGTGTGTGTCTGCAATATGTACGAAGCGCATGCCACCTTATCGCACAGTTGGTATTTAACGGTGAAGGATGGGTGGGTGAAACTATTCGAGCGAAAGAAGGATGAGGCCGGCGACAACTAGGAGAGCGCTCACCACATATGTCCTCTTGACCTTTTCTTTGAGAAAGAGCGCTGCGAAGAGCATGGTGAAGAAAGGAGTTGCAGATGAAAGTGCCGAGGCATATGAAGCGCCGACCATCACCATTCCCATGAGAAATGCCGTTCCGCCTATGACATAGTTGAACAGCCCTGCGCCTGCGGAGTCATAGACGGATGAGCGGGATGGAAAGCATGGGATATCCTTCCACTTCGTGTAAAGGCACATGAAGGCACCGAGGACTGGCATCCGTATGGCATTGGCGGTGTAGACATCAATGTCTGTGAGCGCTGCCCTGTAAAGAACTATGGTCATCGCCCAGAACAGAGGTGCTATGGAAACAAGGATTATTCCCTTTCTCGTGCTCTCTGTATGTCCTTCCTTCTTTCCGAGTATGATGACACCGGCGAAGATGAGCAGGGCTCCGCCGATGAGTGATATCCCGATAAGCTCCCCGAGAAACAGCGAGGCCATGAGCATCACGAAGAAAGGGGTCGTCTGGGAAAGCGGCGAGGCCATAGATGCGTCCACCAGCCTCAGGCCGTGAAGGTATATGGTGGTTCCGAGCGCAAGGCCGACAAGGGTTCCTGTTATGAGGTAGGTCAGCGGCCAGAGCCCGATGCCCTTTAATGCTATTGTACCTGATATGACCAACACAAGCCAGATGAGAACCATGAATATCGCGCTGAAGGATGTCTGGACAGCGTTGGCGCTCTCCGGTGACATTCCCTTGGATATGCTCCTTTTCAGGAGTATGTTGGAAAGGCCCCACATGATGGAGGCGAATATAAGGAGGGCGGTTCCGAGCACACAAGGGCATTGCAGCCCGTTTAAAAGCCTATTCTATTATCACCGGCTTTCCGCCCTTCTCGCCTGACCTCTTCCTGTTGAGTTCCGATTCGATCAGGTCATAGTTCTCCATGAGGGCGGAGAGTGCATCTTCTATCGTGCGGTACTTTCCCCTGACGATTACCGGAAGGTATGGGCTTTCGTCCCTTATTCTAACGAAGTTCGGGCCCATTGCCCTTCCCACCAGAACATCGGTGCCCTTCACGATTCCCATTATCGCCTTCGCTTTGTTCGGGTCTCCGTGCATTCTTTCCTCAGGGGATGTGTTCTCCCTGTATTCGATTAGGCTTGCAGAGTCCTTCTTCAGTTCATATATAGCGAAATACAGGGAATCTCCCACATGCTCGTCGTGGAGGCTCTTTCTGTCATTGGTTCCGATGGCCACTTTCATAGAGGTAAGAGCGAAACGGGGTTCATTAAGTTTTTTCCGAAATCTGACATTATTCTGGTAAAAATGGCCTTTTTCATGGTTTGATTCCTTTTTTCTCATTAAGTGCGAGGCTCGTGTGCAAAACTGCAAGATATTAAAACTATAAAATCATATTTTGAACGCAATCTTAATATACTTGCATAACCACGCAAACAGTATGACAGAGATTCACAGTATGGACGAATGTAAGGTAAAAGGAAGTTCCATAAACGCAATACTCAGATACATCCAGTTGAAATGGGGAAAACCCTATGTGGAATCCCTGAAACTGCCCTTCAATCCAAGCGAGATAAAGGTGGACCGCTATTACCCTTATGAATGGGTGAGATATCTGCACAAGAAGATAGCGGAGAAGGCTCAGGGAAGAGAGGAGCAGGCCTTCAAAAAGATGGGACAGGATGTGGTCAACTCCGCTCTGGAGGGCCACATAGTGATAAACTACCTGATAAAGAGAAGGTCCCTTGAAAAGCTTCTGGAGGACATGGACAAGAGTAGCGAATATATCAATGTCTTCGACGGAGGCATCATAAAGGAAGGGGACAGGCTTCAGGTCATCGCGGACCAGACATGCGAGGACAGGAGCGAGCAGATGTGCTGGATAACTGAAGGCGCTCTCAACGCAATGATAAAGAGCTCTAAGAAGAACGCTGTGGTGAAACACACGAAGTGCCAGTTCCACGGCGACGAGCACTGTGTCTTCGAGGTGATAGAGCAGAAATAGGGGCAAAGCTTTATTTCAGAAAGCCATATGCAGAGCCATGAAGCCACTGGTTCTCTCCATAGGCGGCTCAATACTGGCGAGCGCCGAGACAGAGTTCATAAAGGAACTAGCAGGCATGCTCATAAGGGAATCCAGCAGAAGAAGGGTTTTTGTCGTGGCAGGCGGAGGAAGCACCGCCAGAGACTACATAAGGAAATCAAGGGAACTGGGAGCGGACGAGTCGTTACTTGACGAGATAGGAATAATGGCGACCAAACTTAACGCAGCCCTGCTGATAAGCGCTCTCAACCCACATTCTGCGCCTCTGGTGCCCTCATCCTTCGAGGAAGCGATGGTTCTATCTGAATCGTATCCGATAGTGGTCATGGGTGGGACACATCCGGGACATACAACAGACGCAGTGGCCGCGATGCTCGCTGAAAGGGTGGGTTCAAATACGCTCATAGATGCCACATCAGTGAACGGCGTCTACACCGCTGACCCGAAAAAGGTGCCTGATGCGAAAAAAATAGAGAAGATGAGCCATCGAGAGCTTCTTGAACTGATAATGGAAGGGGGGAGCAGCGGCGCTGGCTCAAACATAGTGATAGACCCGATGGCAGCGAAGATAGCGGAGCGCTCCGCGATTACCCTGTATGTCCTGAACGGAAGGGACTTTGAGGCGCTTGAAAGGGCCATGAAGGGAAGAAGGTTCGATGGGACCGTTGTTGAAGGATAGGTATTTTATATCATTCACCCATGGGGAGTCATGGATTCATGGGATGTAAGGGCGATAAGCGCCTCCTACTCCACAGAGAATGACGTGGCGGTCATAGAGATATTCGGAAGGACATCTGACGGAAGGTCGATAACCGTTAGATACCACGATTTTCTACCCTATTTCTACCTTTCAGAGCCCCCTGAAGATGTTGTGGAGGACCTTAAAAGGCAGGAGGAATATGTTGCGTCCGAGTGGGTGGACCTTGAAGTGCCGACACCGGAGATGCTCGTGAAGAGGAGGTGCCTGAAGGTCATAACAAGGCATCCGTGGAAGGTACCCGAGCTCAGGAGAAGGTACGAGAGGAAGTGCGAGGTTCTGGCAGCGGACATACCATTCGCAAAGAGGTTCATCTACGACATGGACATCGGTTCAAGTTTCAGGGTGAGCGGAGAGGAGGTGAAACTGGAGAAATACACCACAGATCTTGTGGTTGAAGCAGAGGCATTTGAGAACATAGACCCGATAAAACCCGACCTGAAGTACCTGAGCTTCGACATAGAGAATTCTATCGAAACAAGGCAAATATACACCATAGGGGTGGCGATAGAATACAAGGGAGAGATGAAAAAACTCCATTTCTCAGGGGATGAAAGAGATATACTGGCTGAATTTGCCGAACGTATAAAGAAAGAGGACCCTGACATTATCACAGGCTATAATATAGGGGGCTATGATATCCCCCTTATAGTCGAGAGGATGGAAGAGCTTAAAATGGGAAAGCCAGAGCTTGGAAGGGACGGGAGTAGCATCAGTGCCATAAATGAGCGCTTCTGGAGGTGCCATGGAAGAATCATAGCGGATGCTTGGTGGGCGGTGAAAAAGGATGTACATCCCAAAAAAGAGACACTGGGGCATGTGGCAGAACTGCTGCTCGGGGAGAAGAAGGACGATGTCAACCCGAAGCTCATGGATCAGGAATGGAAGGATGACCCGGAGAAGGTCATCAAGTACTGCATACAGGACGCGTATCTCGCACTTCAGATATTGAAAAAGATAGGAACGGTTCAGAAGGCCATGGATGTGGCAACGGTTTCCAAGCTTCCTGTGGACGATGCCCTGAACGGCAACACATCCACCATGATAGACTCCATATTCATCAGGGAGGCTGACCGCAGGGGCATAGGCGTTCCTCAGATGAAGTTCAGGTCCAGAGAGAGCGGGAAAATAGAAGGGGGATATGTGCATTCCATCAAGCCCGGGCTTTACCACTGGGTGATAGTCCTCGATTTCAAGAGCATGTACCCTTCCACCATAATCTCCAAGAACATCTGCTTCACCACACTGCATCCCGAAGGCACCATAGTCAGCCCGATAGGAGTTCGCTTCCTTGCCCCTGAGGTCAGGAAGGGTATACTGCCTGAGATACTGGAGAAACTGATGAGGGAGAGGGATGAGACAAAGGCGAAGATGAAGGCCGCAAGGGACGAGGGTGAGAGAAAATACTATAATGGTTTGCAGAACGCCATAAAGGTGCTGATGAACTCGTTCTACGGCGTTTTCGCCTCATCTTTCTACAGGTTCACCAACAAGAACATAGGCGCCAGCATAACCGCCTTTGCCAGGGAGAACATAAAGACAGTTATTGAAAAACTGGAGGAGAAGGGCTATAATGTGATATACTCGGACACGGACAGCGTTTTCTTCCAGTCGCCCGAGGAAGGGCTTGAAGCGGCGGTGAGGATTGGAAAGGAGGTCTCCGAGGAGTTCAGCCGTGGCGGCCTGTTGCTTGAGTTCGAGAAGGTGATAGATCCGTTGTTCTCACACGGCGCGAAGAAGAGGTATGTGGGAAAGATAGTATGGCCTGAGGAGGATATGATAGTCAGGGGATATGAGATACGCCGCACGGATTCCTTTGACCTCCAGAGCAGAGCGCTCATGCGAATATTCGAGCTTGTCCTGGAAGGTAAGTCTGAAGAGGCTGTGAAGGAGGCCAGGGAGATAGTTGAGAGCGTCGCCACGGGAAACGTTCCCATAGACAGTCTGGTCATATCACGCACCTGCAAAGAGTTCAGGCACTACAAGGACCCTGACAGGATGGCCAACGTGCAGGCCGCTAAGAAGATGATGAAACGAGGCTATGACTTCGTTCCCGGCATGAAGGTCTCATGGATTGTGACCAACAGCAAGAGAATACCTCAGGAAGTGGAACCATATATAGATGGAGAAAAATTCAAGGCAAGGCCTGACTGGTACTACTATGCAAGGAGGGTCGCATCAACTCTTGCGAGGGTCACTGAGGTTTACGGCTGGGATGAAGAGGCGCTCATGAGGGGAATTGGGCAGGCCACATTATTCGATTCCTTCGCTCCATCTTCTAGCAAAGAAAATGAAGATGAAAAGGAGGAAGACAAAAGCAAAAAGGATGGGCGGGAACTCAGGAAGAGAAGCAGGAGCATGACACTGGACGACTTCATGTGAAAACCATTTATACTGCACCTGTGTAGAAGCAAGCTTATGGACCTGTGGGGTAGTCTGGATATCCTGGGGGCCTCCGGAGCCCCTGACCCGGGTTCGAATCCCGGCAGGTCCGTCTCGGGCCCTTTCTTTTCTGTTCGCTCCGCTGGCTCACCCTCCAAAGAAAGCCACCGGATGGGAAAGAAAATCGGGTTCGCCTGCTCGCTCACATATTTTCCGCGTCTCTATTATTTGGCCCTTCCGAGCCGTCAGGCGAGGCGCGGACTTCTGAAAGAAGTGCAGTGTCTTTGCTTACCCTTTTCAGCCTTTCAACCCTTAAACTTATATCCCTATCCCGTATGGCACAGCGATGGACCCTGCAGAAACCGATAACCTGACATCAAAATATTCAAGTGACATCTCCGAATTTGTGAGGATGAACCTTCACAACCACAGTACATTCTCAGATGGTTCTTTCACTCCGGAGTTCATAATAAAGAAAGCAATTGAGTACAGACTGAACTATATTGCCATCACAGATCACTACCTCACAAGCAAAACAAGATCCATGTCAGATGAGGTTCTTGAGAACTACATAACTCAGATGGAAGAACTGAAAGAAAAGTACAGGAATCGCATAAGGGTGCTTAGCGGTGTTGAGATAGATGCTTCGAGAAGGACGGACTTCCACAGGATGCGTTATGACCTGCTGAATTCCATGGATATCGTTCTTTTCGAGTATGTCAACGATGATGTTTGGGGTGGCATGCACCTGTGGGAACTATTCGATGTATTCGACAGAATTGAGGTTCCGATAGGTCTGGCACACAGCGATATAAATGTCAATTTCAGGGATATCGACTATAATGCGCTCCTTCAGGTACTTGAGGACCATGGGATTTTCGTGGAACTATGCCCTTCTCAGAGAAATTCAAAGTTCGGAAGGCCGTTTTACAGATTCGCAGTGGATTTCTTTCGTATTCTTTCGGATACGGATGTTATGGTCTCGATAGGGACAGATGCCCATACACGTCCCGAAGAAATAGGAGACATACAGGATGCAGTACAGTTTGTGGAGGAATTTGACCTATGGATGAACCTTATAAGCCTAAAAATATAGACTGGAAAGAGAGAATAAAGATAGAGCTGATACCCTCTGTAGAGCGAAGAAAGAAGCCCTCTTTAATGAGGATAATAGTGAGTTTATCCCTTCTTTTTCTGGCCGCACTTCTTATAATCGCCCCCTATCTTGAACCCCCGGGAACGATATATCTGGGAAACAACGGAAAGGCAAACACCATAGACCATCAGGCAGAGATAAACAACCTCAGCAATCCTGTGGCAAGGGCCATATATTATTTTGGCGACTGGGAGTGCCATCAACATGCCAACCGTTCTTTTTTCCTTCATAACAATCAGATGCCGGTCTGTGCCAGATGCACATCCATATTCCTCTTCATCGGTCTGACCGCATTTTTCCTCGTATTCTTCCGCATAAGAATGTCGTTCCTCCTCATCGTTCTACTGATAGTTCCAATGGGTCTGGATGGCACCATACAGCTCATAACGCCATATGAAAGCACGAACCTGATAAGGTTTATAACCGGAGCTCTCGCAGGTTTTGCTTCAGTGATAGCATTCGATAGCATCTTTAACGAATAGGGCAAATCTCTGCGACAGTTTTTTATTTCATGCCCAAATCTCCGGTTGATTGCCATGAAGATACTCGTGTCTGATAAGCTGGCCGAAGAGGCCTTGGAAGTGCTGAGGAAAGAGGCGGATGTGGACTATCTCGAACCAACTCCGGAAGAGCTTCTCTCCATAATAGAGAAATATGACGGAATAATCGTGAGGAGCAGGACCAAGGTCACGTCCGAGGTCATAGAAAGAGGAAAGAACCTGAAGGTCATAGGAAGGGCCGGTGTGGGCGTTGACAACATAGATGTGAAAAAGGCCACTGAGAAGGGAATAATGGTAGTCAACGCCCCGAGGGGAAGCACCCACTCAGTGGCTGAACTCGTATTCGGTCACATGCTTTCTCTGGCCCGCCACCTTGCATATGCCGACCGTAGCCTGAGAGAAGGAAGATGGGAGAAGAAGAAACTTCTGGGAATAGAACTTCAGGGAAAGACCCTCGGGGTCATCGGTTTCGGAAGGATAGGTCAGGAAGTATGGAAACTGGCTCAGGTATTCGGAATGTCTTGCATAGCATATGACCCATATATGTCGAAGGAAGTAATAGAAAAACTGGGGGCCAAAGCCGGGACGCTGGAAGGTGTGCTCAAAGAAGGGGATTTCATAACCATACATGCCCTTTTAACCGAAGAGACAAGGCACATGATATCTGAGGAGCAGTTCTCCCTTATGAAACCCACCGCATATATCATAAACTGTGCTAGAGGCGGAATAATAGATGAAAAAGCCCTGTATGAAGCTGCGAAGGGAGGCAGAATAGCCGGTGCTGCTCTCGATGTCTTTGAGACGGAGCCTCCCGGAGACAACCCTCTTTTCGAGCTGGATAACGTATATTTCACACCTCATCTGGGCGCATCCACCAAAGAGGCACAGATAAGAGCTGGAGTTACAACGGCAGAACAGGTTCTTAAGGTCCTGAATGGTGAGAAACCTGACTTTCTGGTCAACCGGGAACTACTCTGAAACCATTTACCCCTTCGGGGTGATGCACATAGGAAATAGAGAAGAAGAGAAGGCAATGGTAGAATCGAGGAACGCCTTTGCACGAGCATTCCTGAAGACACTTCAGGCACATCAGTTAGAGCGCTCTCTGGACGAGTACCCTGAAATATTTGCCATGGCCCGTGCTTTCATACTCAGCACCAGTTATGGAGATCTCTATGGAGAGAACATTCGCCCCAAAAAAGGCATCAATCCTTTTGATGACGAAGAAGAATGAGATTATAGGGAAGAATCATTCCGTCAGACCCCTCAATTTTTCCGCATCCATGGGAGAAAAGCTTTCTCTGAAAGATGCTCGGGGGCATTATTTTTTCTCTTTCACAGGTAAGTATTATCGAATTCAATGGTAAGCTGTTCAAAATCGGAGCCAGTTCTTCCGGAGTCTGGGGCACCCTGTTCCATCCAGACTTAAAATCCATCTCTAGAGAGAACGCCACGCTATCGCTCATGGATACTGCCTTTTCCAGTTCTTCGAGGGACATGAGAGTTCTGCTGTCCATAACGGCCAGTTCAGTCCCGAGTACGAGGGCGTCCATAAGGAACTCGGCTCTTCTGAAACCTCCTTTGAGCCATATTCTGAACTCTTCTCCGAGTCTCTCTATAAGGTCTATGTCGAATCTGTTCTTTTCCATGCCATCCTCATCTATTATGTAGAAGACAGTTTCCTCTTCATACCCGCTCATTTCAGACTCTATGCTGCGAAGGAGGGGGGCGGCCTCGAGCATCCTTCCGGTTCCAGGTTCTATGACCTTTCCGTTTCTCACCGTTATCTCCGGGATGAGTTTCACAGCCATAAATACACGACCTGTTTATTAGTTTCTCGCATCTCTGAAAGATTAACTTTAAGTATAAGAAGCGATAATGCGGCAGAAAGGCCTGAACGGAGGCATATATACATGGCAAGAATGCATGCAAGAAGAAAAGGTAGGTCCGGTTCGAGAAGACCCTTCGTCAATAAAAACCCTGACTGGGTGCCCTACAGCAGCGCTGAGGTAGAGGAAAAGGTAGTGGAGCTTTCCAAAGCGGGCAACTCCTCTGCAAAGATAGGGCTTATACTGAGGGACCAGTACGGAATTCCAAACGTTAAACTGGCTACTGGAAAGAGTGTTACCCAGATATTGAATGAAAACGACATAAAGGGAAAACTCCCGGAGGACCTCTCATTTCTCATGAAAAAGGCTGTCAATCTCAAAAAACACCTTGAGGAGAACCCGAAGGACACATCAAACAGAAGAGGTCTTCAACTGGTGGAGTCAAAGATAAGGCGCCTCGTAAGGTACTACCAGAAGACCGGGAAGGTTCCTGCTGACTGGAAATATTCCATTAAAACAGCCGAGCTGGAGATAAAGTAAAGGTGGCATATGTTCAGGCTCTCCCTGCCGGATCAACTGGTGGACGACCTGAAAAAAGCCGCTGAAAAAACCCTTTCTTCCGGCTCTCCCGTCCATATTTTTTCACATTATGACGCTGATGGCGTGAGCTCCGCATCCATACTCGGTCTCGCGCTCTCGAGAGCATCCGTTCCATTTCAGATAGGAATAATCGGTGAAATAAGCGAAGATGTTATGAAAAGAATACGTTCATCCGAGGATTCCCTTTTCATTTTCTCGGACATAGGAAGCGGAGATGCGGACAGACTGCAGTCACTCGGTCCTGACATCATAATACTGGACCACCATGCCCCTCTAGATGGAAAATTCGAACTCACGGAGATAAACGCTCATCGCTACGGTATAGATGGAACACGGGAGGCGTCTGGCTCAACCATGGCCTATCTCTTCGCTCTTGCTCTGAATGAGGATAATATGAACCTTGCTCACCTTTCTCTCTCGGGAAGCACGGGGGACAGGCAGAACATAGGTGGTTTCACAGGGATAAACAGGAATATTGCAGAGCTGGGCGTGGAAAACGGAGTTCTGAATGTATCCAAGGGATTGAATCTTCCAGACCTCCCTATTAAAGACTCCATTGCTGCTTCTTACAGCCCATTCTTCAGAGGAATAAGCGGCAGGGTGGAAAAGGCTGAAAAACTTGTTAAGGATATGGGGCTTGACCCTGAGACGAAACTTTCTGAACTGGACGAAAGAGACGAGGAAAAACTGGCATCAATGCTTATGATTAAGCTTATAGAGCAGGGGTGCAGGGAAGACGTGGCGGATGAACTGATAGTGTGGAGATACACCCATGTTGCGAGCGCTCTCAGGATAGATGACATATCCTCATTCCTCGACGCTGCCGTACGGGAGGATGCGGGGATCGCCGTTGCAGCGGGCATGGGTGATGAAGAAGCGATACTGAGATCGAAGCAGATACGCTCAAAGCACAGGGCAGAAATAATGAACTCTCTTCTGACCCTTGAAAAGAGCGGAGCGCGTCAGATGAAAAACATCCAGTGGTTCTGGGCATACAGCAGGGAAGTCTCGAGCGCTCAGACAGGAATAGGGATGCAATACCTGCTTAATCAGGAAAAACCGGCTTTCGGTCTGAGTGAAGCGGACGGTGGCATGCTCAAGATTTCTGCCCGCGGGACACGACACCTCATATCTCGAGGATTGAACCTTACTGAAGTATGCAGGGCCGCATCCGAAGTCGGTGGAAAAGGTGGGGGACACAATATCGCATCCGGATGCACCATTCCGGAGTCCCGAAAAAAGGAATTTCTGCAGATAGCCGATGAAATTGTTGGAAAGCAAATACACTGAAATGTCCCAGAAGACTTATATCTTCTGAAAGAGTCTATGATCTCGATGCCGATGTACAACGATGAAGAAGGAGAGATTGCCGTACGGGCGGCGAGGGCGACCATAGAGGCATTTGTCAGAGGAGAGCGCATGCCAGAGATAGCTTTTCCTGCTTCTTTTGATAGGCCGGCAGGGGCTTTTACAACCATAAACACATATCCGGAAAAGATGTTGAGAGGATGCATCGGATATCCGGGACCGTATTTTCCACTGAAAGAATCAATAGTCCGGAGCGCTCAGGAAGCGACCCGGGACCCAAGGTTTTATCCGCTCGGTGAGGAGGAACTCGACAGGGTCGTGGTGGAAGTATCTATACTTACTTCTCCGAGACTTATAGAAGTAAAGCGCCCCAAGGAGTACTTTGAAAGGATAAAGATAGGGAGAGACGGTCTTGTGGTTCAGAATGGGGTGAACAGAGGTCTTCTTCTACCGCAGGTACCTGTAGATGAAAAATGGGATATCGAAACATTCCTCAATTATTCATGTCTTAAAGCAGGTCTGCGCTCCGGCTGTTGGAAGGACAGAAAGACAAAGATATTCTCCTTCACTGCCGAGGTATTCGAAGAGGAAAAGCCGAGAGGCCCTGTTCATAGAAAGGAACTGTGAATCACTCCTTATCAAGGGGCTTAAGTTCCGTGATCCCGACCACTCTGGGCATAGACTCCAGATAGACCATCAGCACCTTTTCGCCCGGTGAAAAGGCCATTTTTCTCTCAGTCTCTATAACTTTATCCTCTATCATCCTTCCCGGTATGAACTGTGTTCCGGATGAGAGATGAATGACCATGTCCTCCTTTATCTCTCCTTTCCAGTACGGGCTGAGAACAGGATCTATTCTGAATCTTGATTCGACTACCATACTTCCCGGGTCGGCAAGGGTTATTCCTCTCTGGAGTTCGTCCACATCAATGCCCTTCAATGCAAGGCCCACTCTCGACCCGACCCCTGCTTCTTTCCTGTCACGGTCATGCACCTGTATGCTCCTCACCTGGACCTTGCGCTCATAAGGATATACTTGAAGCTCCTGATGTACCTCCGCTTTTCCTCCGAGAACCGTTCCCAGAACCACGGTTCCAACCCCTTTGACAGGAAAGAAATGATCCACGGGTATCAGTGTCCTATCCGATATCGCAGGCATACTGTATTCTGCCAGCTTCTCCCGTATCTCAATCGGTTCATTCATGAATTCGTAGTTCTCAAGGGCGGTTCCCTTTACAAGAGGTTTTATCTGTTCCGGCATGATGTAGTTCTTCAGATGAAAGATTCCCTGATCTATGCCTCTGAGGTCCAGAGCCACCATTTCCTCGCCGAGTGTCCGGTCTATGCTCTCAACACTTATCAGTGCACCATGAGCAAGGTTGACCGAATAAAGAAGTGGCGGTATCCTGTCCGGATATCTGTGTGGGTACATGAAGGTGATATCCCCCTCCTGGCCCTTGTAATTGTACATGGTAATGTCGCTCACGGTGCCTTTTTTACCTATTTTAGAGGCTATTTCCGGGTTTCCAAGAGCAGCTATGTTGACCATAACATCACTTTGAATTGGCGAATCTCAACATCCGGTCATATTCTATATGATATTTGAGCCCCGCTTTTTTCAGAGTCGGTTCCAGTTTTCTGGCTATTGCGGGTATCTCATCATTCTTTATTTTCATGTATATGTAAAACTCTACAAAGCCGTCTCTCTGCGGGAAAACCATCTTTATTGCGTTCTGTTTGAGAAAACCTTCCGGTTTCTTTCCTTTTTTAAGGTCCTGCACATCTCTCTCTATCCATATCTCCACGACATCTGGGTCTTCGGGCATCTGGTTGCTCGCTTCCAGGAACTTGCGAAATAATTCCGGATACACAGGAGAGAGGTCAGAATATTTCACTGACTCGTCGAATATGAAGTGAGCGCTCCTCACCTTCTGGTTCATGTTATTCCCATCTCTTTGCTCTATTTAACGTTTTTCAGGCCTGAATCTCAATTTTTCAGGAAAAGCATATTTGTGCTTAGTCATACACAAATAGGACAAAACAAAAAGCTTAAATACCGTATATCATTTATTAGGGTCAAAATAGGCGAGAAGTCCTAATAATGTCCTAAAATAAGCCCCCGGAGTGGCCTGATATGGAAGAAAAGGTTAACGAACGTGTGACTGTCCGATTGCCGGAAGAGACGCTGTCCCTCATGGACGAGTTCATGAAAGTCCATGGGATAAGCAACAGATCAGAGCTTGTCAGGAACGCAGTCGAATTCTACATGGAAAAACACAAGTCCCTGATCAAACCGGGAAAATTTTCGGAGATATGTGTTGAGCTCCCATGGAGGGCAGCACTTGCCATGGAATATCTGGACACCGAAGGGTATGTGAAGGTGAGCGCTCTCGACGGTGTCCTTCAGGAAGCTGCAACTGAATGGATAATAGGCAAGGCCAACAGATATGTGGGAAAGTCTCTGAACGAGGTCCTTGAAAGCATGCAGAATAATATGACGAGGGAAAAAGAGGTGATGGACATTGTTAGGGAGTGATGGGATGCACTCGCCCCTACTGGGGTATCCAGCCCGAGGTGATACGAAATGAAAGAAAAGGAATTTATGGAAAAAGCGTGGGCGCTCCTGAATTCGGGAAAGTACGAAAAGGCCCTTAAAGGGAAACAGGTCGCAGTGATAGGAGCAGGAGGAGCAGGCGGGAACATAGTTGAATACATGGCCAAAAATGGCCTAAACAGGATGGAGGGTGTTGAGACAATAGTCATAAACTCCGACTCATCCATACTTAGCCGGTTCACCGCTACGAGAAAGAAGATCGTCATAGGAAACGGCCCGGGAGGCGGCCCGAAAGGAGCCGACGGAAGCCGTAGACGTGCCAGAAAGATGATAGACGAGGCTAGGGAAAGTCTGGAGGTCCAGATAGGAAATTACCCTGTGATTGTCACCGTGGCAGCGCTCGGCGGAGGAACAGGCTCGGAGCTCATTGTGGAGCTATCAAAGATGGGGGTCAGGGCAGGAAAAGCAACAATCGCCATACCTGTTCTTCCGTTCAGCATGGAATCCTCCAGAAGAGGCGTTGCAAAATCCATACTGGAAGAGCTGAAAAACACAGGCGCAACAGTAGCGGTAATGGACAACGATTTCCTTCTCAAGCCGGAACTTATGGGCCTCCCGTCGGATAAGGCATTCGCCATCCTGAACCGGGTGATAATGAAGAAGATAGAGGAGATTCATGCTGCCGCAAGGAAGGCTGTGATGGATGAGATAGTCAAGGACATGCTCAGAAATATGGAACTCGAACCCGAGATTTCTTCAGAGAACCCCACCATGCTGGATGCCCCCGCTATTGAAATACCTGTTGCACCGCAGCAGGCCGTGGAAGCATCTATGGATGAACCGGCCGGTGCCAGCATTGCAGGAATATCTCGGCCAGCACCCACCCAACCAGAGGACGTGAACCGTATATCTCCCGGACCTCCTGCCGCACAGTAAAAGAAATAAAGGAGAAATAAAGGAAATAAAACCGCATATCTCAAATAAACCCATTAATCATTTTTTAAATACTTGCTTTTCGACTTGCTTTGACCTATTCTTCGTCCCCATTTCTTCCAAAGTAAAGAGCGGCACCGAAAAGCCCGAATAGCACAAGGATTATGGTTATCGCATAAACACCGACATCTGTCCAGGCACCATACAGTATGCCCCATGAAAGGTAGAAAGCTATTCCCAGAAATAGCACTAACAGATAGAACCATCTCGCTGCGGATTTCAGGGCCTGTTCTTCGGACATGAAGCCTCCGACACACATTTATCATATAAAACTTTGCTTTCAACGAACCTGCTGCGCTGGTTCTCACAGCTCACAGAATCTTTATGCTCTCGCCTCCATGCCTGGTCTCTCTCGGCCTGACCTCCACAAAAAGAGGCATGGATATCCCTCCGCCCGTAACTATGGCCACCCCAAGGGGTATGTGCTGTATCAAATCGGCCATTCCGGATGTCAGCCCTTCCACGGAATCAACCACGGCTTTTATGTCATTCGGGTTCGTGACCTTCAGAATGAACTGTGTGTTGCACTGGCTCAGCACATTCTTGTCCACCTTAGCAGGCCTCTGGCTTATTATGGCCATGCCGAGGCCGAACTTCCTTCCCTCTCCCGCAATGGTCCTCATTATTCCGGAGGATGCCACTTTTCCCTGTTGGGGGCAGTAATTATGGGCTTCCTCAACAACCATCATCATCGGAGGAATCTTTCCAATCTTTCTGAGTTCGAAGAGGGCTGTGGCTATGCGATTGACAATAAGCTGCTGAATCTCGGGAGGTGTGCCTTTCAGGTTTATTATGCTTGTTTTTCCCGGCTGGACAATCTCGGATATCTTGGTTCCCTGTGGTGCGAATATGTTCATATCCTCCAGATAATCCAGTGCATTGACAAGAATGCCGTAATCATGCTCCTCATCCGCTTCAAGAACAGTTATTATGTCCTTTATCATGTATGCGGGTTTAACGCCTTTAAGATAATCGATCGCAGCTCTCAGAGGCTTGAGGTTGCTTCCCGCTTTAAGGCCCATAAGTTCCAGAAGAGAGCGGGCATCCATGCTTGAGAGGGTGAATTTAAGAGGGCGTGCATCAGGATTTATTTTTGTATCCGGAGAAAATACGATCATCCTGTCTGAATAGCTCCTTGGAGAGACATCGAACCGGGGGTCGCCAGTATCCTTTGCAGGGTCCTTCATGGAAGAATATTCACCGTGCGGGTCGAGTATAAGTAAAGTCACGCCGTGCTTCATCATCTCCTCGATTATGACGCCAGTGATGTACGATTTTCCGGCTCCGGTCTTTGCCAGAACGCTCATGTGCTTCTGAACTATCGTATTTATATCTAGGTATATCTTTATATCATGGCCATTCAGCATACCCACATATGCTCCTTTCTCCGGGTTGTCCTTCAGGCCGATTACCTCTCTGATAAGATCTTCGCTGGCACGGTATATTCTTTCTCCTGCCTTGAAGGGTGTGCGAGGAACCTGAAGAAGTCCCCTGTCATCTCTGTAACCTATAACGCTTATATCTGCAGATACAAGTTCCTTTATGTCCATTTCCTGCCCTTCTGCCATCTCTTGGGCCTTTTCCAGAGAGAGATCCGTCTTTCTCTGAATCGTATCCACCTGACCCAGAACCCATCCGACCTTTTCGTGCCTCATCTGAACGTATTCGGTCTGTTCAACAGGTCCGATTATATTGCATTTGAATTCGGTAGTTCCGACATTTCCATAGATGATGCCGACTAATGGCAGGGAAAGCGAATCTTCACTCTCGCTCTGAGCAGAGATGTCGTAGGCTATATCCGAGTGCATCCGGTACGGTATAGCCATTATTCTTTAAATAGCTTTTGACGGTAAAGAGGGTAATCACCACCAAAATCTTTAATAGTTATCCCAAATAGAGGCGTGGTTCTATGGCGACTAAAAAGCGAATTTCTGAGATACGCAGTGCCGAAGAGAAGTACAATGCGATGATAGCTCGAAGGGACGAACTCAACGCTCAGGCAAGGCTTATCAACAGCGAGAGAAAGATGATAATCGAAAAGAGAAAGGAGCTTATGGCCGAGATGGATGGGATAAAGAAAAGGAAACAGGACCTTATCCAGAAGATGAGAGACCATAAGAAGCTTAGGAACGAACTTCAGGCCAAGGCAAGAGAGCATATTGAGGTTAAAAAGAACCGTATGAAGGGAAAGTTCGGAAACTCACGGGAAGAGGTGGAGCGCCTCAAAAAAGAGATTGCAAGGATGGAAGAGGAATACGAGACCTCGGGAACTAGAAGCATTCAGGAAGAGAATAAGCTGCTTGATGAGATAAAGAAGAAGAAGGCTAGGATGCATGAACTTGAAAAAGTCGCTCAGGAAGAGGAGAATATCAAAGGGGAGATAGCCGAACTGGACAACAAAATAGATGAGCTTTTCAAGGCTGCTGATGAGGAGCATAAAAAAGTTGTGGAACTCTCAAAACAGATTGATGAAGCACATAAGGAGTTCATGGAAAAGTTCAACGAGATATCAGTACTTATTGCGGAAGAGAAGGAGAAAAGAGAAGAATATCTCGAGATAAAGAAGGCTGCTGATGAGTATCACAAAAAGGCAATGGAATACCGTGAGAAAATACTGGCCATGAAACGTGAAAAACGCAAGGAATATATGGAGAAGAAGAAGACCATAGACGAGCACAATAAAAAGGCCAGAGAGAATCTGGAGGCCAACAAGGACAAATATGCAGACAAGGCTCTGGAAGAACTGCTCAAAAAGGGAAAAATAGAGATATGAACGGAGGGAGAGAATGAGATGTGAGATGTGTGGAAAGGATGTCCCTCACCTCAGGAAGGTCCTGATAGAAGGGACAGTTTTGAATGTCTGCAATGAATGTGCTAAATTCGGAACCCCTGTATCCGAAAAGGAGGCCATGAAGTATGATACGAAGAGCACTGTGCAGGAAAGGCTTGAAATGCGGGAAAAAAGGATGAGAGAGAGGGATGTCCTTGAAAGCGAGATGGTTCTGGATCCTGAGTTTGCAGACAGGGTGAGAAATGCGAGAATGAAACTGGGAATAAGCCAGGAAGAGCTTGCAAAGAAGATAAACGAGAAGCATTCCGTTATATCAAAAATAGAGCACGGAGACCTTGTGCCTGATGAGAACGTCAGAAAGAAACTTGAAAAAGCTCTCAGCATAAAATTAATGGTGAGAAGCGAGCCGGTAGCGGTTCAGAAAAAGAGCGCTCAGAGGAGAGGACTCACATTAGGCGACCTCATTCGTATGGAAGAGGAATAACTGCAATACTCCTGCTGGCAATAATTCTCTCCCCTCCTGTATCTGCGGTACATATAGCTGATGTAAGTGTTGAAAAAGGGAGCAGCACCATAAACATCTACGTTCATCTGAGCGAATACAGTTCGGTAAAAAACGTATCGGTATACATCTATTATGCCTTTGAGCAGGATATCACCGAAGAGGGCAACAGCTCTCACATGCGCATGTCCTACAACAGTAACGACGGCCTCTGGCAGGCAAGCATCCCGAAAAAATACGATACCAGCACCCTCTATTACTGGATAAATGTGACGGACTACGGCGCGAACAATCTCTCGGATATGTATGCGAAATACGGACCTGAGAAGTATTCCTATACAACACCCATGGATTTTCAGTATCGCCCGTGTATAATCGGTGCGGTCATATTCTTCGCAGCTTTTGAGGTAATTATGCATTACAGCAGGCTGAGAGAGAGTTTTCCCGGAAAAAAAGACCGTGAAGATGAGAACCTGGAAAAAATGCAGGATGAGGAGAAAAAGCGCAAGGATGAGTCAGGGCAGTGAGTTCGCCTTTTTTTCAAGTATCTCTTTTGTGACCATATATGTTTCAAACGGAGGCTGTCCCTGAGTATCGAGAAGTCCTCTTCTCACCAGAGCTTTCAGGTTGTTGTTTGCCATATCAGTGGTTATCTTGAAGAAATGAGATATATCACTGACGTTCATTCCATCTGATTCAAAGATGCTTTCGAATATGTTTCTTGTGAGGTCCGGCATGTCCTCAGAGGCATAGATTCTGTCAAAATAGAAATATTCTTCGGGAGAGCGCATCTTTTTTCTTGTAACAGGTATCCTTCCCGCTCTGAAATCCCTCAACAGCTTTCCACGTATAACATCAATGTCATAGGAAAAACGCTCTTCTTTTGTGTATGCACATACCCGGAGTGTCATGGGCAGTGTTCCGAGTTCTCTCATCTTCTCCCATGTTGATTCGAGGGTCCACAAATCTGGTATGAGCGGACGCGGAGGATCTTCCAGGACATACTTTGACATCGTAGCGATGGAACGCGGAACATAGAAATTAACTGGAAATGCCCGTATCATTGCTCTTTTCTCTATAAGTTCACTTGCCTTTGCCCACTTATCAATGGCTTTCGCATCATAATTAAAGAAAGCCAGACCTCCGAGACCGCCTTTTATTACCTTTATTACCTTTGTCGGTCGGTTGAAATCCCAGTTCTCATTGAGAACCGGTTTTATGAACCTCAGTTCTATGGTGTCTATTTCATCCACCTCGACCATGGCGTCCAGAAGATTCTCATACAACTCCCCATTTATAAAGAAAGCAACACTGGAAAGATGGGGTTTTTCGCTCTGAAGATGAGATTTTACTCTCTTTATCATCTCTTTTTGTGCATATTCATCGACTTCTTTATCTGGGCCCAGTTTGATAACTGATTCGCATTTCTCCAGAATCTCCATCGAAAAATTAGATGTTCTGTTGGTATTAAAGGTTTTCTGGGAATTTTCGCAAAATGACACATCAATAAAACATAAAAGATGAAGCAAAATCTTTAAATAATTGAGTGGAAGTGAGCGAACGTCGTCAACGTACTGTTTTCGACAAAGGAGTAGATAGAATGTCCGTAAAGAAAGGAGATAAGGTCGCAGTGGAATATAAAGGCACTCTTGACGATGGAGATGTTTTCGACAGTTCCGAAGGTGGAGAACCGCTGGAATTTGTCATAGGTTCCGGAGAGATAATACCTGCATTCGAAGATGCTGTTCTGGGCATGGAAGAAGGTGAAGAGAAGGATTTCAGAATAGAAGCGGCGGATGCTTACGGTGAACACGATCCTAATCTCGTAGAAGAGGTGCCCCGCGAAACACTGCCTGAAGGCGATATAAAACCCGGTATTATGCTTGTTGCACAGCTCGAAGACGGAACGGAGATACCTGCCACCATAGCCGAAGTTGGGAAAGAAACAGCGAAGATAGACTTCAATCATCCACTCGCCGGAAAGGCACTGAATTTCCACATAAAACTCATTAAAATAGAGAGTTCTGAGGAATGATCCTCAGTTCTTCTTAACTCTTATTTTTTTGAATATTTTTGAAGTAACCGCACGGTGTGCCTTCCCATAATGCATTTCTATGGTTCCTTCTTTTCCTTTTATATGAACCCTTCCGATGTCCTCGTCCCTTATCCCTACCTTTTCGAGTGCTCTTATCAGTTCCAGCCTCTTCATATCCTCTTTGAGCTCGAACTCAAGGGTGACCATTCCAAAGACATCCGCATACTCCCGATAGTCCATGCGCTCCCTGACTCTGCCTCTCTGCTTGAGCTTCAGTTCAGGAATTCTTCTGTCAACAAAAAGCTCTATCCTTGAGAATGGTTCCTGCTCATCTCTGCTCACAAATGTTATGGCCTTGCCCTTCTTCCCCATCCTTCCGGTGCGGCCTATCCGGTGCACATAGTCCTTGGGATAGAGCGGAACATCGTAATTCACCACATGGGTTATTCCCTCAACATCTATTCCACGGGCAGCAACATCCGTGGCCACAAGTATGTTTATCTTTCCGCTCTTGAAGTCGTTCATGGTCCTTGTCCTTGCGGCCTGACTCATATCTCCGTGTATTGCGAACGCCTTGTAGCCGTTCTTTTTCAACTGGTCGGCAAGCCTCTGGGTGCCTATCTTCGTCCTGCAGAATATCAGGTATTTGCCGGGCTCGTTGTCCAGAAGGGAGGATAACTTGGCGAGCTTATTCATTCCTCCGACCTTTATCTGATACTGCTTGATTCCCTTGGCGGATATGTCATCCTGCGAGAGTTTCAGAGTATCCGGGTTGTCCATGTATTTCCTTGCCAGATCCACTATCTCATCCGGCATCGTTGCTGAGCACAGTATCATCTGCTTCTCATACGGTGTTCTGGACATTATCCACTTGATGTCGTCCAGAAATCCCATGTCAAGCATCCTGTCCGCTTCGTCCAGAACGAAGAACCTGAGGTTGTCCAGCTGGAGAGCGCCCCTCTTTATCAGGTCTATCACCCTGCCGGGAGTACCTGCCACTATGGATGTCTTCGGAAGCTTCCTTATCTGAGGGTCTATCGCCGCACCGCCGTATACTGCCATGGTGTTCAACTTAAACTCTCTGCCAAGGGCCTCGGCCTCGTCCGCCACCTGCTGGGCAAGTTCTCTGGTGGGAACAAGTATAAGGGCCTCAACCCCGGCATCTCCCTCAATGGTCTCGAATATGGGTATCAGGAAGGCCATGGTCTTTCCGGAGCCTGTTCTGGCCTGCACGAGCACATCCTTGCCCTTCATGGCAGGAGGTATGGTCTCTATCTGCACCTGCGTGGGTGCCTTGTAGCCCTTCTTCTTCAGGGCCTTTAAAGTCATTTCACTGAGATTTAAATCTTCAAAGCTCTTTACATCACTCATCTCTTTTCCCTTCTTGCGTTTTTTAATGCATTGAGGCTTACCACTATTTAAAGGTTGATGTGCTCAATCTTTAAATCCACAAGCGGATTGCAGTCCGTGAGCGAAAGAGAGGCCATGTTCTACAGCCCGTTCAAGGGCATGCTCAGGTGCGAGCTATGTTCCCACAGGTGCCCGATACCCGAGGGAAAGGTGGGCATATGTGGTGTGAGGCAGAACAGGAAGAACAAACTGTATGCCCTGTCATATGGAAAACCTGCGGCCATCGCGGTGGACCCGATTGAGAAGAAACCGCTTTTCCATTTTTACCCGGGAACCGGTGTCCTTTCATTCGGAGGCGTGGGCTGCAATTTCAGGTGTCAGCACTGTCAGAACTGGGATATCAGTCAGGCGGACCTCTCATTTTCATATCTGAAGCATGTTCCACCTGAGAATATTCCTGCTCTGGCGAAGAAATACGGTGCGAAGGGCGTCGCATGGACATACAACGAGCCTACCATCTGGTATGAATACACCTATGATTCCTCAAAGCTTGTGAAGAGAGAGGGCATGTATTCGGTCTATGTCACCAACGGATACATGGAAGAGGAGCCCATGAAGGAACTGAGAAAGTATGTGGATGCGATGAACATAGATGTGAAAGCATTCACAGAGGAATTCTACAGGAAGATAGTGGGCGCGAAGCTCCAGCCGGTGCTGGACCATGTTGTCGCGGCAAAGGAACTGGGATATCATGTTGAGCTCACATACCTGATAATTCCGGGACAGAACGACGACCCCGGCGAGATAGAGCGCTTCTCAAGATGGGTGGCGGAGTATGTCGGCACCGAGACCCCTGTCCATTTCTCAAGGTTCCATCCGGACTACAGGATGACGAATGTCAGGCCAACTCCATACACCACCATGATGAAAGCATACGAGACAGCCAAAAAAGAGGGACTGGAATATGTGTACCTGGGCAACATGATAACGGACAAGGAGAACACATACTGTCCAGAATGCGGGGAGTTGCTCATAGAGAGGCAGGGCTTCTCCATCACGAAGTACAACATCAAAAAGGGAAAGTGTCCGAAATGCGGGCATAGAATACATGGGGTGGGTCTTTGAGATATAGGGCCGTGGCAATGGATGTTGACGGGACGATAACGGATGACAATCTCCTGATATGCCCTGAGGCCATAAATGGAATAAGGAGGCTTAAGAAACTGGGGCTTGATGTCATCATCTGCTCCGGAAATGTGCTGCCCATAGCTTATGCCATATCCTTCTACACAGGTGCCAGAGGGCCGATAGTGGCTGAGAACGGCGGAGTGGTGTATGCAGACGGAGAGGTCTTCGTGCTTGCGGAGCAGGAGAAGGCCGTTGAGGCATTTGAGTTTTTGAAGGGAAAAGTGGATGTTAAGAGACTCTTCACTGACAGATGGAGGGAGAGCGAGGTCGGATTCTATCAGGATGTACCGGTTCAGAAAGTGAAAGAGATACTTAGGGGCTACGATGTCCTTGTTGAAAGCTCGGGATATGCGATACACATAATGCCGAACCATCTGACGAAGATGGACGGTATACGCTTTCTATCCGACCTGATAGGGATTTCGACCGATGAGATAATAGCGATAGGCGATGGGGACAACGACGCAAGGATGCTGAAGGGATGCGCCTACGGGATAGCTCTGGCGAACGCATCCGAAAAGGCGAAGGAGAGCGCTGACCACATAACCAAAGAAAGACACGGTAAAGGCTTTCTTGAAGCCGTAGAACTGATAGAGAAGATGCTTGAAAAATGAAGGTGGGGGCACTGGGATTCGAACCCAGATCAGCGGGTATCCCCTGAGCATGTCAGGGTATTTACAGGTCATCGCTCCAGTTAATCATCATCGGGGCCTGGCCAAGGACCCTCGGAGCATACCCGTTGGCAATCATCCATGTAACTGGAGCCCGCCAGTCTGCCTGGTTAGCCTATGCCCCCATGTGATAACGGGCTCCGGAGAGCTCAGCGGTTTCTCATCCTCTGGGCGCGCTTACGCTCTCTCATCTTCTTCTTACGCCATTTCCAGCGCATCTGGCCTCTTTTTTTCCAAACTCTGGAGCTTCGTTTCATTTAAAGTCCTCTCTTTAGGTGTTTCTGGCGCTCTATTCAATCACCTTTTTTAACCTTTCGCTTGTGAAGGCGGGAAAAGATTAAATCGGAACCCCATTGCACAGCGTGGACGCACTCGAAGAACTTGCGGAGCGCATAATCTCGGGCGATATTCGGAGCAAAGAGGAATTGAACAGGGAGAAGGTGAGGGTTGCGAGGAAATACCACCTTGACAGTATTCCGTCCAACACAGAGATACTGCACAGGATTCCCGAGGAAAAAAGAGAGGAATACTACAGAGTGCTCCGCATAAAGCCAACGCGCTCCCTGTCCGGCGTTGCAGTTGTGGCCATAATGACCTCCCCCTATCCATGCCCGCACGGAAAGTGCATATACTGCCCTGGAGGCCCTGATAAGGGAACGGCGCAGAGCTATACCGGCCATGAGCCCGCTGCCATGAGGGCTGCTCAGAACCATTTCGACCCATACATGCAGACCAAGAACAGAATTGAGCAACTGGAGGAGATAGGGCACCCCACGGACAAGGTAGACCTGATAATCATGGGAGGCACGTTCACCGCAAGACCATATGAGTATCAGAGGGTGTTCGTTAAAGGCGCCTTCGATGCGATGAACGGCTCTGTATCGGAGAGCCTTGAAGAGGCGAAGAGGCTGAATGAGAGCGCAAGGCACAGATGCATAGGGCTGACCGTTGAGACAAGGCCGGACTGGTTCATGGAAAAAGAAATAAGGAACTCTCTTGAACTGGGAGCCACCAGGGTTGAGCTTGGGATACAGAGTACCTTCGACGATGTTCTGGAAAGGGTGAAAAGGGGACATACAGTTGCTGAGAGCATAAAGTCCACCAAGCTCGCGAAGGATGCGGGATTGAAGATAGTCTATCACATGATGCCCGGACTTCCCGGCTCGGATGAGAAAAATGATCTGGAATCCTTCAGGCGGATATTCACCGACCCCGACTTCATGCCGGACATGCTGAAGATATATCCAACACTTGTTGTGGAAGGCACCGAGCTCTATGAGATGTGGAAGCGCGGAGAGTATGAACCGCTGGACACGGAGAAAGCAGCAGAACTCCTGATGAAAGTGAAGGAAATCGTGCCTCCGTGGGTGAGGATACAGCGTATTCAGAGGGACATTCCAACGCAGTACATCGTTGCAGGTGTTAAGAGGAGCGACCTGAGGGGATATGTGCATCAACTGATGAAGGAAAGGGGGAAGAGGTGCAGGTGCATACGGTGCAGAGAGATAGGGCATGTGGATTCCGATGTCGGCCCTGAGGATGTCTCGCTGGTGCGCAGGGAATACGATGCCTCCGGAGGAAAGGAAGTGTTTCTGTCATACGAAGGTCCGGACATGGAACTTGTGGGCTTTGTCAGGCTGCGCAGGGTTCCCGATGATTCATGGGTTGAAGAGACCCGAAAATATGGTGCGATAATACGGGAACTGAAGGTCTTCGGCTCACAGGTTCCCATCGGAGATGAATCGAAGGGGAGATGGCAGCACCAGGGCTATGGAAGGAAACTTGTGGATGAGGCTGAGAGGATAGCGAAAGACGAGTGGGGCACCGATGGATCGCTCGTCATGAGCGGTGTCGGTGTCAGAGAATATTACAGAAAACTGGGGTATGAAAGGGTTTCGTGGTATATGGGGAAGAGGTTCTAGTGCTCGTGCTTTCCTTCCACGAGGACTTCCTGACTTACCTCTAGTTCTCCTTTTTTAAATCTTTCAACAGCATCATTTACCGTGCCCTTTACATGAGCAATTATTTTTATTCCTGCCGAATTCAGTGCCTCATATGCATTTGGTCCAACTCCGCCGCCTGTTATCATATACTCAACTCCTTTTGAGGCCAGCGTCATTCCTGCCTTGACACCTGCACCTCCACCTCCGACTTCATTTATAACTGCCTCAAAGTCATCCTTGTCCAGGTCGTATATGATAAAATACGGTGTCCTTCCGAACCTATCACTTATTTCTGACTCCATGTCGTTCCCTAGAGATGCTATTCCTATCTTCATTTTGACTCCTCCTTTTTCTTCTTATCTTCCTTTTTCTTGGGTTTTTTGTCCTTTTTGTCCTCAAATCCCTTTTCCAGCGCAAGGGAGCCGTACAGCAGGTGCTCCACGGTCTCCCCCACATAGGTCCATCCCTGGTAGAAGTTCATGTCATCCGACATGTAGAGGTCCGCCATTATCTGCAGGCGGACGAGTGCCAGCCTCAGTTCCCTGCTCTTTTTTAGCGAAACTATCTCATCCAGCCTGAGCGCAAGCTGCCTTGAATCGCTCACTACATCAGCTAGGAGTTTCTCCCACTTCTTGAGTTTATCAGGTCGTTCCTCTCCGGTTATTGCCACCAGAACCCTGGGGTCGTAGCGCTCTCCGTCTATCTCTACCATGCGGGCCATGTTATCACTGTGCCATTTTTGCTTTCCTAATAAAGATTGCGGGCAGAAGGAACCAGCAAGGTTTAAATCCATCCGGCAATGCCGATACGGTGTCATCATGTACAGGCAGGCCCGTTATGAAGAACCGCTGCTGAACGAGATTTTGGAAGGAGAGGATAATGGATACTTCCCGGATGTGGATCTGAATGTTCCGGAGGGCCTTGCCAGAAAGGAATTGAAGATACCACAGGTATCAGAGAACAGGGTCGTGAGGCATTTTCTCAGGCTATCTCAGATGAACTACGGCGTTGATACTGGCTTTTATCCCCTAGGCTCATGCACAATGAAGTACAATCCCAAGTACTCCGAAGATATAAGTGCATGGCCCGAAGTTGCGGACATACATCCATATCAGGATGAGAGGACCCTTCAGGGCGCTCTTCAGATAATGTATGAATTGCAGGAGGCCCTTGCGAAGATAGGCGGAATGGATGCAGTTACACTTCATCCTGCAGCCGGCGCACACGGGGAATTCACCGGTCTTCGGATAATAAAGGCATATCACGAGTTCCACGGGAACGACAGGGACGAGGTGATAGTGCCGGACAGCGCTCACGGAACGAACCCGGCGAGCGCCGCCATGAACGGATTCAAGGTCATTGAGATAGAATCGAAGAACGGCATGGTGGATTTAGAGGCGCTGGAAGCTGCGCTCTCCGAAAGAACTGCGGCATTTATGCTCACAAACCCGAATACGCTCGGAATATTCGAGGAGGATGTGGTGAAGATAGCGAAGATGGTCCACGATGCAGGCGCCCTTCTCTATTACGACGGAGCGAACCTCAATGCCATAATGGGCAAGACCAGTCCGGGAAGGATGGGCTTCGATGTGATGCACTTCAACCTTCACAAGACATTCTCGACACCGCACGGTGGCGGAGGCCCGGGTTCAGGGCCGGTGGGTGTTGTTGAGAGGCTCGAGGATTTTCTTCCTGTACCTGTTGTGGATTATGATGGTGAGAGATACTTCTTCAACTATGACATCCCAAATACGATAGGAAAAGTAAGGGCGTACTACGGCAACTTCGCGGTGTTCCTGAAGGCATGGCTTTACATAAAGAGGCTCGGTGGAGACGGTTTGAAGGAAGCGAGCGAGAGGGCCGTTCTCAACTCAAACTATCTCAGGGCCATACTGTCGAAACATCTCGATATGCCGCACAAGGAACTCAGAAAGCATGAGTTCGTGCTGAGCGGTGAAAGACTTAAGGAGAAGGGTTTGAGGACACTGGACCTGTCAAAGCGCCTTCTGGACTATGGTTATCATGCACCCACCATATACTTCCCACACCTTGTTCATGAGTCCATAATGATAGAACCTACCGAGAGCGAGAGCAAGGAGGAACTGGATGGATTCGCCGAGGCCTTCATAAAGGTTCTTCAGGAGGTCGAAGAGGACGCAGAAGTGGTGAAGAGCGCGCCCCACAACACCGCAGTGCGACGCGTGGACGATGTGCTCGCTGTTAAGAAGCCGATTCTTTCCTGGAAGGACATGGCCTGACACAATATTTTTAAGTTAAAGAGAGATATGGGTGCATGAAGAAAAGTTCGGCCGACCTTCTCGGAAGCGCTTTTTACCTGAACAGGATACGTTCCATGGCGATTAAGGCCTATTCCATACAGATTGCCATCATGGTCGGTATAGGATTTTTTCTTGCGCTCACCCAGGGTGCGAGTTTGAAACCATTCTATCTGCCTCTGGAATATTTCATGTATGTTGTCTATATAATGCTCTTTGCCATGTTCTTTGAGATTTTCTTCTTTACAGACCTCGAGATAAGGAATCAGGATAGCGATGCTGCAGCCTATTTCACCTCAAAGAAGGCATCAAAGACCTCGATTAAAGTGATGGTGGCGGCAATAGTTCTGCTGGTTATCGTGGCGAACCCGATTTCAGAGCAGTTCCTTGAGGAGAAGAGCACTACCACCTCGGAGTATATAATCAATGGCTCAAACATAACATTTGAAATGACATCTCTGGACCGTTTCGGCTTGATATATCATTCTGTTGAGATAACAGGAGAAGGTTCGGGAACATACAACTGTTACCTCATGTACAAGGACTATTACCATGAAGGAATCAAGGACCCCTCTTTCAGTTCCAGACTCCGGTTCATAAATCAGAGTGTGTCCAAATCCCTGAATATAATACCTCCCGATTTGAACTTCGATGAATATGTTGTTCTCATCGTTCCAAATGACAATGCCACCGGAAAGCTGACAGTTAGCTTCCAAAACGATGTAAAGGACAACTTCGTGATATCCACTGCCATATTCCTGATAGGTACCGCCATAGTCTATGCCTGGTGGTTTGTATATCTTCAGAGGTACATAAAGAAATATGGAACGGAACTGGTTTCGGTTTAATACCCATTAATTCCTCTGTTTCTTCCGTTTTTCCAGTCTCTGATGTTCCTGATATAGTGCGGCCATTGCCCTTGCTGCCCTTGTGGTGGACGGATACACGGGGATTTTTTCCTCTTTAAGGTCCGCTATAACCGTGGCCATCTCCTCACCCCCGATCCAGCAACCGAGAATGGGCTTTCCGCATCCTGTGTGCTCCCGTACAAGCTTTTCCAGAGCACCCACATATTCCTTGGGCCTTGCATAGCCCGCATGAACACACACCACTATTATGCCATCCACATTCTCGTCCTCGAGAAGTATCTTGCTGGCGGATTCATAGAGGTAGAATCCAGCGTCTCCTATGACATCCACAGGGTTACGGGGCGTGCTTATCGGGGGCAGGACCTTTGCCAGCCTCTCCTTCGTTCTATCGGTTATCTCAGCGACCTCCAGGCCTTCCATCTCAAGGGCATCGGACAGAAGTATGCCAGCCCCACCTCCGTTGGTGACTATGCCTATCCTCTTTCCCTTGAGAGGAGGTTGCCTTGATAGCACGGTGGCCACATCGAATAGCTCCGGCGTATCCTTTACCCTGTGTATCTTCAGCTGATGGAATACAGAATCATATATCTTATCAGAGCCGGACAGAGAGCCTGTGTGTGTGGCAGCCGCAGCTGCACCAGCCTTGGTTCTTCCTGACTTTATGGCCACAATCGGTTTGTCGCACTGTTTAACAGCTTCTATGAAATTTTTCCCGTTCTTTATGCCCTCGATATACATTGCTATGACCTTTGTGTAAGGGTCCTTATTGAGGAAGGAGATTATTTCAGCATCGCTTACATCTATCTTGTTACCCACGCTTATGACCTTTGAAAGCCCTATCTTTTCCTGATTCGCATGGTGTATCATACCGATGCAGAGAGCTCCGCTCTGGCTTGCAAGAGCTATGTCTCCCGCATCAGGCATACCGAAGATGAAGGAAGCATCCAGGTCATCTATTGGATTTTTGTATCCCATGGTATTGGGGCCGATTATCCTTATCCCTGTCTCCTTCACTATCTGGCAGAGCTCATCCTCAAGCTTCTTTCCCTCTCCTCCAATCTCTCCGAATCCTGCAGATATGATTATTACACCTGCAAGTCCTTTCTCCGCGCACTGCCTAACAATATTCGGGACAGTTTTTGCAGGGGTCGTGATTATGCCCAGATCAACCCTGTCCGGAACCTGCAGAATGGACGGATAACAGGGAATTCCCATTATTTCTTTTTCCTTCGGGTTAACGGCATATACCTTACCGGGATAACCGCTTACCAGCACGTTCAAAAGCGTTGCATGCCCTATTTTGGTGGGTGTTTTTGAAGCCCCTATAACTGCTATGCTGCGAGGAGAGAACATCTTTTCAAGCCGCATATACTCTGAAGAGTTCATACTGGCCGAAGAGGATTCGGGTAATAATACTTTACCATCATTTCTGTGTCTCTTCAAGATACAGTTCGAGAGCGCTCAGCGGATGCTCCAGTTCAAATGCGGTTATCACTGATGGCTGTATTTCCCCGAAGAAACCCAGTTCCTTTCCATCCGAGATGATGGACGCGCACCTTCCGGATATGAATGAGGGGTGTTCTTTCTCGGACACTTCAAAATCTATACCGAGGTCCGACATGAGCCTCTGGACTATGGACTTTATCATTGTGAATGATGCCCTATCGTCCTCTATGGCCGCCGCCATCCTGTATCTATTCCTACCGTCCCCTCCGACAACTATGCCTATCTCGAATATCCTCTGCGGAAGGTCCCTGTGCCTGTTCTCCCTGAGTATCGCCATCATGGAGGGAAGAAGCCATTTTCTGAGGGATGTGTGGAACTCTGTGACAGGGTTCTCAAGCTCTATCACAGGCTCGGGCTCCATACCCATCTTCCTGAACTGCTCATCATCGTTCGTCAGCGTCAGCGTCATTATCTCGTTGAACCCGAGGCCTATCATGCTCTCTTTCACCGCTCTCTTCAGCCCTTCCATCTCCCCCTTTGTCCCGAACAGGACGCTCTTCGGAAGAATATCGCCGAACCTGTCATATCCGTAGGATATGGCTATCTCCTCCACAAGGTCTATGAGGTGCAGTATGTCGTACCTGTATGCAGGCACCCTGACCTTTATCTTATCTCCCGGCTCTGCTCCGAACCTCGCCCTTTCCAGCATCTCCACCATATCTTCAACGCTCATATCAACGCCGAGTATGGAGCGCACATAGTCGGGTCCCAGTTCCATCTCATGGCCGGACATGTCCGGCATAACGATCGCTCCATCGGGATATCTTATCTCAACCGAATGGACCTTCCCGCCCCTGTCTGCGAACATGGAAACTATTATGGAAACGACCTGCGCGACCACCGCTCTATCGGTGCCGGTCACATCCAGAAAGACATCCTTCGTCTTCTCTGTAACGAGGGTGAGGTTTCCGTTGATTATCGGCGGGAATGATAACACATTTCCATCGCTGTCCATGAGTATCGGGTATCTCTCCTTTCCATCAAGAACCCATGCGTAATCCCTTCCTTTCTCATGCCTTTCAAGTATCTCCGCAAGGTTCAGTTCCTCGTCCATTCCCAGTGGCTCGAAGCTCACCTCATCAGGCCTTACCGCTTTGTAGATTATGTGCCTGCCAATCCCCGAGGCGTCGTGTATCCCTATTGCTATCTTCTTCCTCTTCCTGCCCACCGTCGCATGCAGTTTCTCCTGTATGGCCATTATGGACTTTATCATGAAATCATTGAGTTCAAGGCCGCTTATGTATGCCGAGCCGATGTAGGGCCTCACATCCTTCACGCTCTCATCCACTTCAATGATGAAATCGCTCCTGTCCACAGGATATTCCCTGAAACCCTTTTCAATTCCGAGAAATCCCCTCAGGTGCCTGGCTATACCTTCCACAGAGAACATATCCGCTCTGTTGGCCTCTATCTCCACTTCCATCTCGTCCCCTTCAAGGCTCTCCAGCTGCACACCCATCATCGGGAGTTTCTCAAGGTCTTCTTCGCTGGCTCCTGAGAGCGAAAGAAGGTCCGCCCTGCTCATCTTTATCGTCGGCATCCATCGGACAGTAGCCAACCCATTAAAAAACCTGCTTATTTTCAGAAAAAATAGAAGGAAATGGTTTATTTCTTCTGCATTATCTTCATCCAGCCGCCGCTCTCATATATGCCCAGGCCGCGCTCCTTCATTATGGACTCGAACTCGTCCCAGCTTATCTCCTCGAGCCTGCCGTTCCCACCGCGGGTGAACTGGATGTGAGTAGTGCCCTTCACCTTCGCAGGCTTCAGGCCCTTCTCTGCAGCTATCTTCTTGGCACCCTCTATGCCTATCTCTTTCATCGTCATGTTCGTCCTCCTTGCTGGCCGGATATAGCAAATACATTATTTATATTTTTCTATTAGGCCTTGGAAAAACGCCTATATCCTCTGAACTCCCGTGAGGCTTACCATCTTTTCAAGTATGCGTTCATGGGCTCCGCTGACATACAGAGTCATCACAAATGCAAACACAAGGGCCATGGAGAGCGCTCCCCATAAAATCTGCTGCCATGATAAATAATCGAAGGGTGCGAATTCCAGAAAAAGCATGCCGAATAGCTCAAGGGTCAGACCCACTGCAAAGTAGGATGCGAAATCCTCCGCATAGATCTTGAGCCTATGTCTGCCCTTCAGCATGATAAAAAATAAGTGAAATAAAGTATTTAAGGCTTTTCATCCCATGATCTTGGAAAGGGCATCCTTCCATATATCATAGGCCTTTTCCTCTTCGACTTCAAGAAGCAGGTGCTCGTAATCCGATATTCCGATGTGCTTTCCACCCACACGGCCTATCCTCACTGCATCCGGCACGATTGCCTCGAATTCCTCGCCCTTTCCTTCGGGAACCTCTATCAGCCACCTCGAAGGAGCCTCTGAAAACAGACGTATGTCGGCCCTTGCCTCACCGAGCGGCCCTATGCCTATGTCCGCGCCTATCCTTCCACCGAAGCACATCTCGGCCAGGGCAACAGCGAGTCCTCCTTCGCTTATGTCATGTGCGGCCAATACAAGCTCTTTATCCATGGCATTCAGAATGCCATCGCCCCTTTTTTTCAGGGATTCGGGGTCAACCTTCGGAACCCTTCCGGAACTTCCTCCCGCTATCTCATAGTATGTGCTTCCGCCCATTTCATCTCCGGCCAGACCTATGACATAGATGTGGCTTCCTTCCCTTTTGAAATCCGTGCTCACGCTCTTCCTTATGTCGTCCATAATCCCGGCGCCCATCACCGTCGGGGTCGGCGCTATGGCCCCGGCCGGGCTCTCGTTGTAGAAACTGACATTTCCGGATGCATAGGGAATTCCAAGTTCTCTTCCGGCATCGCCGAGCGCTCTGACAGATTCCCTGAACTCCCAGAACCTCTCCGGTTCCTCGGGATTCCCGAAGTTGAGGCAATCGGACAATGAATGGGGCCTTGCACCTACAGCCACGAGGGAGCGATATGCCTCATCAACCGCATGCCACGCACCCCAGTACGGGTCTATCTCCGAGACCTTCGGAGCAACACCTGTTGAAAGAGCAAGTCCTTTCCACGAGCCTTCCACAGGCTTAATCACCGCGGCATCGCCATGGGTCTCATGTCCCGGAATTCCCTGCATGGGAGTTTTCACAGTTGATGCCCTGACCTGATGGTCGTACTGCCTTATGACCCATGCCTTTGAGGATATGTTCGGGTGTGAAAGTAGTTTCAGGAAGACATCCTCGTAATCAGGTTCAGGTGGCATTATTTCATCGAAATGGCGCTTCGGTTCCCTGTATTCCCTGCTGTACACAGGCCCTGCGGTGTAGAAGTTCAGGTCAAGATCTATAACCGGTTCCCCCTCGTATTTCACAAGTATCCTGCTGCCCTCAACCACCCTTCCTATGGGCGTTGCGAGGACATCCCATTTCTCGAATATGTGCAGTACTGCCTCAAGGTTCTCGGGCCTGACCGCCAGCATCATCCTTTCCTGCGATTCGGATATCCATATCTCCCATGGTTCCATGTCATCCTCTTTGAGAGGAACTTTTTCAAGGTCTATCTCAGCGCCAAGCCCTGCATCCAGTGCCATCTCCCCAGCGCAACTTGACAGCCCGCCACCACCGAGGTCCTTCATTCCCTCAACAAGCCCTTTCTCGTTGGCCTCGAAGCATGCGTGGAAGAGCGGCTCCTCGGTTATCGGATCGCCCAGCTGGACAGCCCCTCTGGATTCCTCCTCGGAACTCTCGTCAAGCGTAAGAGAAGCAAAGGTAACGCCATGTATTCCATCCCTTCCTGTGCGACCTCCGGCCAGAACGAATATGTCTCCAGCCTGCCCAACCCTGCTGTGAACTATCTGTTCCTTTCTCACTATTCCCGCGCATCCAACATTCACGAGAGGGTTCCCGGTGTATCCATCATGAAAATGAGTTATTCCACCTACCGTTGGAATTCCCATGCGGTTCCCATAATCCCTTATTCCCGCAACAACGCCTCCGAATATGTACCTCGGATGCTTGACACCCTTAGGAATTTCCTCATACTTCTTGTCGAGGGGGCCGAAGAATATCGGGTCTATGAGAGCAATGGGCTGGGCACCCATGCAGGCTATGTCCCTGAGTATTCCGCCCACGCCTGTGGCAGCACCCCCGTAGGGTTCTATGGCCGAAGGGTGGTTGTGCGATTCTATCGCGACCGCATAGGCGTGTTCCTCGTCGAATTCCATCAGGCCGGCATCCTCGTTGGCTATGAACTGCTCGTTCTTGAGAGAGAATATGAACTCCTTGAGGAGCGCCTTTGAGGATTTATAGCATGAATGCTCGGACCATGCCTGACCTATGGCCTGAAGCTCGGCGTCGGTGGGGTTCCTTCTCTCTTTTTTAAAGTGGTTCCTCACCCTTCTCATCTCATCAACTGAGAGAGCAAGGCCCATGGATTCGCTTATCTCCTTCAGGTCTTTATCCGTGGCGCCCTTGAGAACCACCTCGTGGAATCGGCCTTTTTTGATATAGCGCTCCATCTCAGTCCCTCTTGACCTCTACGCTGTACTTGTGGATGACCGGGTTGGCAAGGAGCTTTTTGCACATCTCCTTCACCTCTTCCACAGCGCTAGCGCTGTCCTTTTCACCCACATCTATATCGAATACCTTTATGCTGTTGACCTTCTTAACATCGAAACCGAGCAATTCAAGAGCTTTACGGGTGTTCTCTCCCTCTGGGTCGGCAACGCCTTTTTTGAGCTCTATCCTGACCTCTACAACCGTCATATTCCGGCCTAAACACGAGAGGCTTTTAAGGATGTCGGAGAGTGACGGATGCGATGTCTGAGTATATCGGCCCCTGCGGTGTCAGGATGCTCTTCTTAAGCTTTATCTCCTTCACCTCAACTGTGCCGAAATGCACTTCAGAGTAGCGCTCCACAACAGGCCTTATTCCCTTCGGGTTTCTATCCTTCAGACGCACAACGGTCAGATGCGGCGAGAATTCCCTTTTTTCCCTCTCAAAACCGAGGGATGCGCATATCTCCTCGACCTCTCTCTGAAGGGATGAAAGAGAACCGTCCTCCTTCACGCCCACCCATATCACCTTCGGGTTCCTTATGTCAGGGAATGCCCCTGCTGAACGTAGCTCAAAGTAGAATGCAGGAGTTTCTATGGATTTAAGAGCATCTGCCAGCTCAACGACCTTCTCTTCCGCAATATCTCCGAGAAATTTCAGGGTTATGTGGAGGTTTTCCGGTTCAACCGCCTTCAGACGTGCCGGACTTTTCTTCAAGTCACCAATGAAATCTCTGATCGCAGGAAAATCTGGAACCTCAACAGCTATGAATGCCCTTATCATGAGACATCACCCTATAAGGTAGAGCCCAATGAGCGACCCTAGAACGACGCCAGCCACGGCAAAGGCAAGATAAGTATTACGGTCTATGTGCCTCCTCAACTCTTTCTCGTCTATGCCATTGTTTATGTCCGGAGCGCCGTTAATAAGACCGCGACGATGCTGAAGAGACCTGCCTGCCATTTTTCTCATACTTGCATTCCATTCTTCTATTTATACTATTTGGCACGGATTTCTAACAAACTGCGTCAGAAATTTTGAAAAAATGCGGTATGTTTGCAGACAATCTCGAATAAAAGAGATAATGGGTTTTGTCTCAATAACCATACTCTGCAGTCTCTTTGAGCTCTTCCTCTATGCGCATCAGCTGGTTGTACTTCTCCACCCTGTCAACCCTGCAGGGAGCGCCGGACTTTATCTGCCCTGTGTTCATGGCAACCGCGAAATCCGCTATGAAATCATCCGCTGTCTCTCCTGAGCGATGGGAAACAAGAGTCTTCCATCCTGCTCTCTGGGCCACAGTCACCGCCTCTATTGTCTCGGTCACAGTCCCTATCTGATTGAGCTTTATCAGGGCGGCGTTGGCAGCTTTTTTCTCTATGCCCTGCCGGATGAGTTCCGGATTGGTGACAAAAATGTCATCACCCACGATCTCTATCCTCTTTCCGAGTTTCGAAGTTATGTCCATGAACGCATTCCAGTCGTCCTCTGCAAACGGGTCTTCAAGAAGTATTATCGGGTATTTGTTAACGAGCTCTTCGTATATGTCCATAAGCTCACCGGCGCTCATCTCCTTTCCCTGAACGGTGTATCTTCCATCACTGTAAAACCCGCTGGCAGCCGAATCTATGGCTATCTTCACCCTGTCAGAGTACCCCATCTCATCTATGGCCTGGGTTATCGCCTCGAAGGGCTCCTCTATGTCCTTCATCGGTGGAGCGAAACCGCCTTCGTCACCGACATTAATTGCGTTCGGCCCGTACTTCTTCTTGAGCACGGATTTCAGCTGGTGATAGACCTCGGAGCCCATCCTTATGGCCTCCCTGACATTCTCTGCACCCACAGGTGCGATCATGTGTTCCTGAATGGAAAGCTCGTTGCCTGCATGCGCTCCCCCGTTTATCACATTCATGAATGGGACTGGTAGGACATGTGCGTTCGTTCCGCCCAGATATTTGTAAAGAGGCATCTCCAGTAGATATGAGGCCAGCCTTGCTGCTGCTAGGGATACTCCAAGGGTGGCATTGGCTCCCAGTTTTGATTTGTTTGGAGTTCCGTCAAGAGCAATCAACATAAGGTCTATCTTTCTCTGCTGAAGTACATCCATCCCTATGAGGCGAGGTGCTATGTGCCTCTCTATGTTCTCTATGGCCTTTCTAACGCCTTTTCCATGGAACCTCTCATCCCCGTCCCTGAGCTCGACGGCCTCCCTCTTTCCTGTTGAGGCGCCCGAGGGCACGGATGCCCTGCCCATGTACTCTCCCGCGAAAATCTCCACTTCTATCGTGGGATTTCCCCTTGAATCCAGAATTTCTCTGGCCTGAACCTCTGTGATTTCGAACATATCGGTGAATCGCTTGTGGTATTTATCAGTGTCCCTGAGGGTTATCTTTATATGCTCAAGTGCGATATGGTGTGGGTAACATGGCAAGAGTCAAGCTGATAACGGACCCGACGGAGCTCGTCTACGCCCTCAGATGTCTGGATACAGAGCTGAAGAAGAACCTCTTTACCGACCTTCTCCAGAACTGGAAGACGCTGGAGCAGATAAAGGAAGAGTACGGAGAGGACGGCGTGGATGCCCTGAAGCTCTTCGACAAGATGCACCTTCTTGAGAGCCAGTGGAGGCCAGTTCCCGGAAAGGTGGAGCCAACGAAGGCGTATCACATACTCTATGATGGATTTCACATTGACCTCTCATCCTCCATAATGGACATGAGGGATGTGCTTCTGGCAACTATACTTCCCGAGGAGGAGTTCCAGAAGATAGACGACTACATGGTCGAGCTTGTTGGAAAGGACGGCATATACCTCGGGGATCTCATCAATGCGCTCAAGGAGAGGTACGACTACATGTCAGACACCATGGTGAAGACCCTTGTGCGCCGCTCATCCCGCGTGATGTACAGGGGACAGACCGTTGACCCGGTGAAGATAGAATGATAGGGGTTCTCAGGTGGGGGCACAGAATACCCAGGGATTCAAGGATAAGCACTCATGTGGTTCTGACAGCCCGGGCTTTCGGCGCAGATATCGTTTATGTTGATACGGAAGATAAGGTCCTGGAGGACACGGTGAACTCCGTTGTGGAGCGCTTCGGCGGGCCATTCGAGATAAGGACAGGCGTCAGCTGGAAGAAGGTGGTCAGGGAATGGAAGGGTGTGAAGGTGCATCTCACCATGTACGGCGAGCACATAGACGATGCCCTGCCGAAGATACCGAAGGACGATGTGCTGGTTATCGTCGGTGCCGAGAAGGTCCCCCGTGATTTCTACGAGATGGCGGACTTCAATGTGGCCGTTGGAAACCAGCCGCATTCGGAGGTGGCCGCCCTTGCTGTGTTCCTTGACAGGCTCCTTGACGGAAAAGGGCTTAAAAGGAGTTACGAGGGAGCACAGGTTGAGATAGTGCCGAATCCGAGGGGAAAGACGGTGAGGGAGAATGTACCCGGACGAGAATGAGTGCATGGAACTTCTGAGAAGGGCAGGATGCGAGGACAATGTCATAGAGCATGTCAAACAGGTGGCATCTCTCGCAGTTAAGATGGCGGAGCGCTGCGGGGCGAATGTGGAACTGGTGCGTGCAGGAGCCCTCCTCCACGACATAGGAAGGGGAAGGACGCACGGAATAGAGCACGCCATTGTCGGTGCAGGCCTGCTCAGGGAATGGGGATATCCCGAGGAACTGGTGCTCATCGTCGAGCGACATATCGGAGCAGGGATAGATAGAGAAGGCGCGGAGCACCTCGGGCTTCCGCCGAAGGACTACATACCCCGGAGCCTTGAGGAGAAGATCGTGGCCGAGGCGGACAACTATGCGGGAGAAGGCGAGAAAGGAATAAAGGAGTTTGCGGAGCGCTTGAGGAAGAAAGGTGACGAAAGGGCCGCAGAAAGGGTGAGAGCGCTCCACGAGGAATTGAAGGACTGCATACCTGAGGAAGAGAGGATGTGAGAGCGCATCACGGGATAAACTTTAAAGCAGATATGTGTTTGAGGGGGCAAGGTGAAAAGATGACGGACTTTTCAAGATTACTGGCCGAAAGGACTGGCTCGATGAAAGCTTCCGAAATAAGGGAACTGCTGAAATACGCCAGCGTTCCGGGAGTGATATCGTTCGCAGGCGGGCTGCCGAACCCGGAGTCCTTCCCTGTGGGGGGGCTGAAGAAGATAACGGACAAGATACTCACGGAAAAGGGCACGAAGGCCCTGCAGTACGGGACAACGGAGGGAATACCGGAGCTCAGGGAGGCCATCGCGAAGAGGATGAGCGAGCTCAAGGGCTTCGATGCGAAGATGGAGAACATCACGATAATGAGCGGCTCGCAGCAGGCCCTTGACCTTCTCGGAAAGCTCTACATGGAGCCGGGAAAGGTGGCCATAGTGGAGGGCCCCACATATCTGGCAGCGCTCGGCGCCTTCAGGCCCTACGGGGGAGAGATAGTCGGTGTCAGGATGGACGAGGACGGCCTTGACACCAACCTTCTGGAAGAGACGATGAAGAAATTGAAGGCCGAAGGAAAGGTCGTGCCGTTCATATACACAATACCCACATTCCAGAACCCATCAGGGGTTACGATGAGCGAGGAGAGGAGGAAGCACCTGCTTGAGATAGCGGCCGAGCACGATGTCATTGTAGTTGAGGACGATCCCTACGGAGAGCTCCGCTATGCGGGAAAGGAACTCCCGAACCTGAAGGCGATGGATAAGGACGGCAGGGTGGTCTACTTCGGCACCGTTTCCAAGATACTTGCTCCGGGCCTGAGGACAGGATGGATAATCGGCGATGAGGAGATAATCGGGAAGTTCGTCATAGCCAAGCAGGCCGCTGACCTCTGCACCAACACGCTCTCACAGCACATAATCGCGGAGGCATTCTCCAGCGGAATGGTGGATGCGCACATACCCGAGATAAGAAAGCTCTACTCAAGGAAGAGGAACCTGATGCTGGATATGCTGGAGGACAGCATGCCGGAAGGTGTCACATGGACGAAGCCGGAAGGTGGAATGTTCCTCTGGGTCTGGGTTCCGGAGAGCATAAACACAAAGGAGATGTTCCCGACTGCACTGGAGAAGAAAGTCGCTTATGTGATAGGTGAGGCCTTCTATCCGGACAGGAGCGTGAAGAACGCCATGCGCCTCAACTTCACCTATTCCTCGGACGAGGAGATAAAGGACGGGGTCAAGAGGCTGGCGGACACCATCAGGGACTATCTCTGACATGGAAACCCTTTCCATATTCCTTATCCTCGTGATGGGGGCCTCGCTGGCCTATCCTCTCATTTTCAACAGGTACGGCACGGTGTCACTTAGCATCGGGAACCTCATGGTCTATTTTGCCATACTCGGCGCAGACCTTCTTGGGAAGAGCGCTCTGGCCTATCGCACGGTCCTCGACCTCATCTTCTTTCCATCGGACCTGACGACATACCGATTCTACACCACCATGACATCCTCGTTCCTGCACATAGCCCCGATGCACATCTTCATGAACCTTGTCTTCCTTTTCCTTCTCGGATTTCCACTTGAGATAAAGCAGGGCTCCCGCAGGATGGCTGCCCTCTACCTTCCTTCGGCCATAGGCGGTTCGATCCTATATGCGCTCCTCAGCACAGGGAACACGCCCGCCCTCGGCGCATCAGGGGCCATATCAGGCTTTCTCGGAGCGCTCGTCGCCCTTTACCCGAGGGATGAGATACCCATGTTCCTGGGTCCGATATTTCTCAGAAGGGTTCCCGTGTTCGTCGTGGCCATAGTCTTTCTTCTGATGGAAGGTGCGTACGCATTCACCACCAATGACAATGTGGCACACACGGCCCATATCGGAGGGCTTATCGCAGGAATGCTGGTGGGTGCCGCATCCGCGAAGATCGGGTTCAAAAAGAAGGAGGCTAGGGCGATAAGCACCGCAGGCCTGAGGGAACTGGCGCACAGCGATGAGGCGAAGGAGATGCTGGAGCGGATAGAAGGGGAAACCGACCCTGAGATAAGGGATGCATGGCTGCAGGAGTTCGCCGATACTGTGGCATGCCCGAGGTGCAACGGAGTTCTCGAGATAAAGGGCAACAGGATATCATGCTCGAGGTGCGGCTGGGAGAGAAGGATAGAATAGTTTTAAACCGAAGCGATATACGGCCATGCTCACATTCGTAGGACTGGGGCTTTACGGCGTGAAGGACATAAGCGTGAGAGGACTCGAGGCCGTGCGCTCCGCAGACATCGTTTACCTTGAGAGCTACACTTCGAGGCTCATGGGAAGCAGCATAAAGGAGATGGAGGACTTCTTCAGAAAGAAGGTGCATCCGTTGAGCAGGGATGATGTTGAGAGAGGAAGGGAATATATAGAGGAAGCGAGGGAAAGGAATGTGGTATTCCTCACAGCAGGGGACCCGATGGTTGCCACGACCCATGTTGACCTGAGAATAGAGGCGATGAAGAAAGGGATCGAAACCCGTGTCATTCATGGGCAGTCCATAATCGCCGCCGCCCCTGGCCTTCTCGGATTGCAGGCTTACAAGTTCGGAAAGACAGGCTCAATCCCATATCCAGAAGAGGGTTTCCGGCCGACAACTCCTTACAAAGTGATGCTGGACAACCTCAAAACTGGACTTCACACCTTATTTCTCCTTGACATAAAGGAGGAAGGCAGGTACATGAACCCTGCAGAGGCCGTTGAACTCCTGCTCGAGATGGGAAAAAACCTTGGAGATGAGACATTCAACGATGAAAGCCTTGTGTGTGCGATATCCAGGGCAGGCTCGGATGAGCCGGGAATATGGTGCGGAAGAGCAAAGGAAGCCCTCCGCCGTGACTTCGGACCACCGCTTCACTGCATCGTGGTTCCCGGCAACCTGCACTTCATGGAGGAAGAGGCCTTGGAGATGTGGATGGAGGAATGAGATGTTAGGAAGGAAGAAGAAAAAACAGGAAGAAAAGGGCGAGAGCATCGCCGATGCTCTGAACTCACAGGCAAATGCCATAGATGTGGAACTGATGAAACTGGAAGAAAGGCATGAGAAAGGCGAGATATCGGACGAAGAGTACTTTGAGATGAGAAAGAGGCTGGAAGCGCTGAAAGAGCAGATGAGGGTTTAAACGAATTCCCTTTCCACCCATTCCCTTATCTCGTCCCTGACCTTCCTGAAGACCTGCGTTATTTCCTCCTCGCTTCCCCTAGCCTCGGAAGGGTCCTGAAATCCCATGTGCATGTACCTTTTTCCCGGAAAGAAGGGGCAGGTCTCCTTCGCGTGGTCGCAGACCGTGACCACCAAGTCGAAGTTCTGCCCTCTGAACTCCTCTATGGACTTCGAGCGGTGCCCTTCCAGAGATATGCCGATCTCCTCCATGACCCTCTTGGTATACGGGTTAACCTCTGTGGCCTCGGTACCTGCGCTCTCCGCCTGCCATTTCTTCGAGAGATGGTTGACAAAGGCCTCGGCCATCTGGGAGCGTGCCGAGTTGTGCGTGCAGATGAAAAGTACCCTCATAGTATCCCTAAATTCTTCATCACCTTATCAAGCTTCGGAACCGTGTTGTAGTCATAGACCTCTTCAGGAGCTATCCACCTGTATTTGCTGTGCTCCCAGTCTATCTCAGGCTCTGCGCTCTCTTCCACCTCCGCCAGGAAGGGATGTATCCTCCAGATGAGCGCTCTGTCCCTTGCAAGTATCGGTTCTCCTTTTCTGATGATGCGTGCCTTCATCCCAGTCTCCTCCTCTATCTCCTTCATGGCCCTCTCCTCTTCGGCTTCGTTACCTTCCATGTGCCCTGACACGCCGGCCCATTTCCCCCTGCACGAGCCCACGCTCTGGCTTCTCTTCAGTATGAGCACCCTGTCCTTTCTGCGAACGATGACAGTTATAGCATCCTTCACCGAAACACCGGGTATCTCAACATATCCTTCGTCCGCGTTCACCACAACCCTGTCACAGTTCCGAAGGAGGCTGATGTCTATGCCGTCTATCATCGGTATGTCCGAGATTATAGCCCCTGTCGCAACGATCGTCTCCGCCTTCTCGTTTATTATGGCGGCCGGAGCGGTTCCCGCCTTCTTCATGCGGTATATCACATAGGAACCCACGGTGCTTCCCTTTCCGCCGGAGAATGCGAAGACCTTTCCAGCGATGCTCTGCCCCGACACCTGGTTGGCGCTGTCCACCACGACACCCTCCTTCGGGTCAACACCACCCAGGAATGACACTGCGCCGGGCTCGATTATCACATCGCCCTCTGCCCTTCCTCCTGATATTTTACGACCAAAGAGCCTCATTGCACCACCGCCATCATGACCAGTTCCTCAAGCGGCCTGAATCGGACACATTGTCTGCAGAACGACTCCTTCGGAAGATAGTAGGCTGCCTTTCCCGAATTGACCCCTGTGCTACTGAACCTGTTCTCAATTGGGGATACGACCATGCAGGTGTCCCTAAGAACGAGGCCGCCGAAGTCCTCTATAGCCCTTACGGCTTCTGGATTCCTCTCTGCAACAGCCCTTGAGACCGAGACCCAGAGCTCCTTTCCTTCTTTCTTTTTCTTTCCCTTAACAAGCTCTGCGATGCGCTCCAATTCTGACTCCGATGCATGCGGGCATCCTATTGCAATGAGCTCGGGCTCACAGCCCATGTCCATTCCCTTGATGTGTTCCATCAGTTCTGTCCTTCCGATGTGTATCGTTTCAAGCTTATCATCTATCGCATCCTTCCATTCAGGCGTCGTATTCTCAACATGGTAGAGCGCTATCGAGCCTGTTGCGGCCATCGCAGCCCCGAGGGCCTTCATGCTGTCCTCATCTGGCCTTATTCCCCTGAAATACGGCACCTTTCTTCCCATCTTCGTGAGCATCGAGCCCAGATGGTTGCCCAGGACCGCATAGAGATATGGTTCGGGTTCAAAGTCCAGTTCCACAATGATGTCCGCCTTCCTGTTCTCATCCAGATGAAGCCCGTATTCCGCCGTCAATCCTGTTATAGCGGATGCGAGTGCGGATGGCCCACCTTCCCTATTGGTTCGTGCTCCGATGACTGAATTTGCATAGGACACTGCGGAGGATTCGGCCCATGCTATGTGCTCCCCTGTTTTCGGCACATTCACGAAGTAATACGGCGTGCATGTGAGGGATGGCTCTATGCCCATTGAAACATATGCGTTGAATATCCTAAGTTGCTTATCTGCGAAGCCTTTATCCACACCCATCCTTTCCCATTTCTCAAGGTCCATGCCGGCAGGGTTCATTGTGGTCTTAACCCTCACCTTTCTACCCTCTTTCTTCATTATCCTTGCATAGTCCTCTATGAAATCAAGGCCTGCATCGCCTATCGTCTTATAGGAAACCCCTGAGACCTGCACCGATGTCACAGGAATGAGGCGCTCCGCACCATATATGTCTCCCAGGGCAACGATGAGTTCCATTGCCTTTCTGACAGCCTCGCCTTCCTTTCCTGCAAGCATACCTTCCTGCTCTCTCGTGAGATGCATCATCTTCCCCCTATCGCATTCATGAGCCTTGTGAACAATGGCGGAGATATCGCCTTTTTCATGTCCTTTATGAGCGCTCTGTAGTATTCTATCTGCTCATCCACGATATCCATTTCCCTCAGGACCGCCTTCTCATGCTCATCAAGCCTTATCAGATCATCCTCCAGTTTCCGCCTCTTTTCCAGGAGCATCTCCCTTGTCTCCGGCATTTCACTGCCTCCCTGCCGGAAAACCTGTGGATCCGTCCACTCCCGGGCGCTCTTCAGAATAGCTGTCCAGCGCTGCATCTATCTCCGCTATCTGCTTTTTTATGTCCTTCTTTTTTCTCCGTATGGCCGCCAGTATCTTCTCAAGGTCCGCCTTCTTCTGCTCCCATTTCCTGAGCTCATGTATGGCGGTGACGGCTCTTTCCGTGTAGTCAGGGCTCATTTTCCCTTCGCCTCTTTGTCCTGTATGATGTGCATATGCGGATATGCTATGGTCACATCATCTTCCTCGGATATTCTGCGGAGTATGTTCTCCGTTATCCGAGAGTGAATGAAGGAGCGCCTGTCAGACCTGCAGGCATATATCCCTTCCATGTTGACGGAGGAATCTGCAAAGTGCATGAACACAGTGGGCTTCGTGATAAACCGGTCAGCGAGTTCCGGAAAGTCCGCCATCCTCTGGATCTCTCTCGGAAGCCGTTTCACATCATCACCCACGGCCTTCATCATCTCCTCCTCGATTATGTCCTTCGCCTTCTGGTGGTTGCTCTCATAGGTTATCGCCACCTTCACGGAATCCCAGATGTACGGGCTCTGAGAGGTGTAATTCGTTATCCCGCCCTCAAAGACCCTCTTGTTCGGTACCGCCACGACCCTACCCGTGAGTATATCGCCGTTTATCCAGCCGTCTATCTCCCTGAGGTTGGTGTGCATGAGGGTTATATCCACAACATCTCCCATGATATCATCCGCCTGTATCCTGTCGCCTATGCGGTATATCTTGGAATATGCGATGTAGAGCCAGCCCATCGCGTTCATGATGGGGGTCTGCATGACATAGACGAATGCAGCACTGATAAGGCCGAGGGAGAGGGCGAGGTTCTCGAAACCCACGAGATATGCCACGACACCAACGAGCGTGCCTATCCAGATTATGTATGTGAGAAGCCTCCATGACTGCTTGGCAGCTGCATAGCTGCGAAATACTTTCTTTCCGGCATATGTGGTATATATCGGGTGCAGGATGGCGAGTGAGAGCTTTACAAGCGCTATCGCGATGAAGGCGGTAATCAGCCGGTTCAGGCTGTCGAATTCCTCAGGGGGTGGATAGTACTCATCCAGAAGTCCGGACTGAAATATCAGGAAGATTATGGCAAATACGATTATCAGTGTCCAGAAGAAGAGCTTCAATTTGTTATAGTGATACATCTCGTGCAGGTCCTTCTTAGCCTGCGCTCTGATGCTGCGCCTCGTGCTCTTCTTTTCGCTTTTCTTATCCGTCTTCGCCTTACTCATCAGATTGCATAAATCGTGGTATCATTTAAAATTAACTGACATCTTTACCCTTCTTCCCACGATATCGCTCATATCAACGGCATATATTCCGGGGGCATCGTATATCATGAACCTTCCCTTCAGGCCCAGAACCCTGCCTGAGTGCCTTCCTGACGTTGGCCGGAGGAACGGTACGCGGCGAATTGGCAGTTCTATAGGGTACTGGCTGAGAACATGAAAACCGGGCGGGGTGGCATCCAGTGGAAATATGTCTCCCATAAGCTGCGAGAAGGTGTATTTCATTTCATCATAATCCGCTTTCCTTCTCATCTGGGAAAGCGTGTCCTTCTTCGAATGGGCCTGTCTTATGTTCAGGAGAGCGCTCAGCCTCTTCTCCTCGTTCCTGGCCTCCAGCCGGTTCCCCGCATGCCTGAGTATCGCATATGCGTCAGCGCCCTGTTCTATCAATCTCTGCCTCTGTCTTTCCTCAGAGGTCATCCCTATCTTCAGAAGGTTCCCGGTAATGGCGAGATAGACAACATGAGGCCTTGAGCAGAACTCCACGCCACAGAGGGAGCCATCGCATTTCGGCTCGAAGACACATGAAAGGTCAGGTATCCTGGGCCTCGCACAGTCCGGGCACTGCCTCCATGTTCCGGTGAGCACGGCATCGTTAGGGCACGGAACATACTCTCCATCTTCAAATCTTCCGATGCACCTTATCTCCTTTCCAACCTGAATGTCAATGCGCTCCACATCAGCCAGATGGAGCTCATGCAACTCTCCATCATAGACGACGAGCACAGGGTCGAAGCCCCTCCATTCGTAGGATATGGCGTGGCCGGTGAGGTTCACGGAACACGATGAGATTGATTTTAAAAAGCTGACTGATAGATGGATTTTTATACCTCAGTCCGTTGGAAGACGAGTAAAGGAGGAAATCCATGCCCGAAGGACTTGACATAAAAACGCTGGAAAACTGGTTATGGGAAGCTGCCTGTGTGATACGGGGCGACATAGATGCTCCGAAGTACAAGGACTACATACTGCCGATAATCTTCGTTAAGAGGCTTTCGGATGTGTTTGACGGCGAACTCAAGAGCCTTTCTGAGGAATTCGGGGGGATGGAGACCGCAAAGGAGATACTTGAAGATGACCACAGCCTCGTGAGGTTCTACCTGCCTGAAAAGGCGAGATGGGAAAATATAAGAAAGCATACGACGGGACTGGGGGAGTATCTGACGGATGCTGTCCGTTCCATAGCAAGAGAGAACCCTCCGCTTCAAGGAGTTATAGACAGGGTGGATTTCAACGCCACAGAGTCCGGGCAGAGGATAATCACCGATGACAAACTGAAAGCCCTCATAGAAGTACTGGGAAGGCACAGGCTCGGAATAAACGATGTGGAGCCAGACATACTCGGAAGGGCCTACGAATACCTTTTAAGGAAGTTCGCAGAGGGTTCGGGGCAGAGCGCGGGGGAGTTCTACACCCCGGGAGAGGTTGCCATCCTGATGGCCCGCATACTTGACCCGGAACAGGGTGACGAGGTATATGACCCGTGTGCAGGTTCCGGAGGCCTTCTGATAAAGGCACACCTGAGGTTCAGGGAGAAATACGGCGAGGATGCCAGCGTGAAGCCCCTGAAGTTCTACGGCCAGGAGATATTGCCGTCCACCTACGCGATGGCGAAGATGAACATATTCCTGCACGACATGGAGGCGAAGATAAAACTGGGCGACACCATGAAGAGGCCGGCCTTCACGGAAAAGGACGGTTCCCTTAGAAAGTTCGATCTGGTGACCGCCAACCCTATGTGGAACCAGAAGTTTCCACAGGAAATATACGAGAACGACCCCTACAACCGCTTTGTTCACGGATATCCGCCTTCCAGCAGCGCGGACTGGGGATGGATCCAGCACATGTTCGCATCCCTGAAGGACGATGGGAAGATGGCCGTGGTTCTTGACACTGGGGCTGTATCCCGTGGAAGCGGCAACGAGGGAAAGAGCAGGGAGAGGGATATCAGAAAGGCGTTCGTTGAGAACGATCTCATCGAGGCGGTCATACTTCTTCCAGACAACCTATTCTACAATACCACATCCGCAGGCCTGATAATTGTCATCAATAAGAACAAGAAGAGGAAGGATGAGATACTGCTAATCAACGCCTCTGAGCTGTACAAGAAGGGGAGGCCGAAGAACTATCTGGACGAGAGGAGCATAGAAAGGATTTCCGACATCTACCTGAACTGGAAGGAAGAGGAGGGAATCAGTAAGATTATAACGAAGGATGAAGCGGTGAAGAACGACTACAACCTCAGCCCCTCGCGCTATGTCTCAACAGCAGAGGAGGAGAACATACTTGAACTGGAAGATGCCGCAAGACTTCTGAAAGAGGCGGAAGAGGAGAGAAAACGGGCGGATGAGAAGATGTTAAATATTCTAGGCGCTTTAGGTCTGATGCAATGAAGTATGATTTAGATGATGAAGAGAAACTAATCCTATATGCCATAGGATGCTTGCAGAACACCCCGATAAAGGGAAA